>JAZGHU010000066.1:0-10791 GCA_036481345.1 Candidatus Woesearchaeota archaeon | reverse complement strand
ATCAAAAGTGTAATTCCAGGATACAATGTATCTGGAGACTTAGCTGAAGCATTAAATGCTAAAGTTGAACAATTAGTAAAAGACGCTGCTGCAAGAGCAGAAGGTAATGGTCGAAAGACTGTTATGGCAAAAGACTTGTAAATTTCTTTTTTTCTTTTTTTATTCTATATATACCTAAAATTTATATAGTGATATCTAATTATCTATGCTATTATGGGGGCAAAGATACAGTTCTATCCTTTGGATATAACATATAAGGTTGAGAGAGAAAAGGCTGCAATTTATTTATATGGAAGAACAACCAAAGGAGAACAGATTTGTGTGATTGACAGTTCATTTGAACCTTATTTCTATGTTTTATTAAGAGATGAAGATAAAATCAAATCTTTTTGCAACAAAATAACAAAGATTTCTGTTGAACACAAAGAAAGAATAGCAAAAGTAACAAAAACAGAAGTTGTAAAAAAGAAATTTTTAGGAAAAAAGAAAAATGCAGTAAAAGTTTTTGTTCAAATCCCATCAGATGTCCCAGTCATAAGAGACATAATAAAAGAATGGGATGTGATTGAAAGCATTAATGAATATGATATTCATTTTACAAGAAGATACTTTATTGATAAAGGCATCACACCTTTAACTTTAGTTGAAGCTGAAGGAGCTGTAATACAAGCAAAATCAAAAGTGCCTTGCTTTAAAGCAGAAAGAGTTGAACAAATATCTTCAGACACAATAAAAGCTCCCAAAATTCTAGCTTTTGATATTGAAACATATAATCCTGCTGGAAAAAGATTTGTTCCAGAAGAATATCCAATCATCATGCTTGCATTTTATGGAGAAGATTTCAAAAAAGTAATTACATGGAAAAGATTCAAGACAGATAACAAAGATATTGAATTTGTTGACGGAGAATTAGATTTAATAAACAGATTCAAAGAAGTTCTTGAAAAATACAAGCCAGATATCTTGACTGGATATTATTCAGATGGATTTGACCTTCCCTACATTTTAACAAGAGCAAAGCATTACAAGATTAAATTAGATTTAGGACTTGATAACTCTGATGTTAGTTTCAAAAAAGGAGCAACAAAAAACATTCAGATTACTGGATTAGTCCATTTAGATATATTTAGATTTATCTCAAGGATTATGAGGCAAGGTTTGGCTACTGATTCTTACAGCTTAGACAATGTTGCTGCTGAAGTTTTAGGAGAGAAAAAAGATGATGTTGATATAGACGGATTATCTATAGCTTGGGATGATGGAAAAGAAAACGAATTAGAGACTTTCTGCAAATATAATCTAAAAGATGCTAAGCTAACCTATAATCTATGTAAAAAAGTATTTCCAAATGTTGAAGAGATGGTAAAGATAGTTGGACAGCCAATATTTGAAGTTTCTAGGATGGCATTTTCACAATTAGTTGAATGGTATATTATGAAACAGACTAAGGAATATAATGAGATTGCTCCTAACAAGCCCCATCATGAAGAATTAAGCGAAAGGATGCATAAAAGATATCAAGGAGCATTTGTTTTCGAACCCAAACCAGGATTGTACAAAGACATTGCAATATTTGATTTCAGAAGCCTGTATCCAACTATAATCGGTTCTCATAATATTGGGCCATCATCATTAAATTGTAGCTGCTGCAAAGATAAAGCAGAATATGCTCCAACAGAAGAAAAGAAATTTTGGTATTGCAAGAATAAAAAAGGATTTCTTCCATCAATTGTAGAGAACTTGATCACTCACAGGATGAGAATCAAAGAAATGTTAAAAAAGAAAGAAGATCCTATGCTAAATGCAAGAGTTGAATCTTTGAAAGTGCTGGCAAATTCATTTTATGGTTACTTAGGATTTTACGCTGCAAGATGGTATTGTTTTGAATGTGCTGAATCAGTCACAGCTTATGGAAGGCACTATATCCACAAAGTTATAGACGCTGCCAAAGAAAAAGATTTTGATATTGTATATTCTGATACTGATTCCATTTTCCTGACTTTAGGAGAAAAAAACAAAGAAGATGCTTTGAAATTTGTTGAAAAAATAAATGAAAAGCTTCCAGGATTGATGGAATTAGAATATGAAGGAACATATCCTTCTGGAATATTTGTCTCAGCAAAAGCAGGAGCACACGGAGCAAAGAAAAAATATGCTTTATTAGATGAAGATGGAAATGTAAAGATAACTGGATTTGAGACAGTTAGAAGAAATTGGAGTCCTATTGCAAAAGAAGTTCAGCAAAAGGTTCTTGGGATAGTATTAAAGGAAAGAGACCTGCCAAAAGCAGTTAGATATGTTAAGCAAGTTATTATTGATTTGAAAGATAGGAAAATTCCAAATGAAAAAGTGATTATCCACACCCAATTAAGGCAGGATATTGAATCTTATACTTCTATTGGACCGCATGTTGCTGTTGCCCAAAGGATGAAATCAAAAGGACAAGATGTTGGCCCAGGAAGCATAATCAAGTATATTATAACAGAAGGTGCTGGAAAAATCAGAGATAAAGCAAAAATGATTGAAGAAGTCAAAGATGGAGCATATGACGCTGATTATTACATTGATCATCAGATAATACCTTCTGTTGAAAGAATATTTGATGTCCTTGGATTCAAAAAAGAAGAATTAGTTGCTGGCGATCAAAGCAAATTAGGTGAGTTCTTTTAAAAAATGAATGAAGAAATTGAAAAAATTGGTTTTTTTCTTCAAGGTTATCCTATTGCTGTTGAAAAAAAAGTAAATTCTAGTTTATTTCCTCCTTTTGGTTCTTGTGTTAAAGTATTAGACTTTGTTGAATTAGGAGACAGTTTAGAAAAAATAGTCAGAAGAGCTCTTTCTTGGGTAGGAAGAAAAAGATATCATGGATTTGGAGTTCTTCATGATAAATTGAAAGTAGGAAATTTGAGATATTTATCTAAGAAAGATAAAGAATACCCTAAAGAAGCAATGAGGGATAGAAGAGCAAGGCATGCTTATATTGCACCTTTTAGAGGAGATTTTCATTTATTAGGTGATCTAGAAAAAAGAGCCTGTGGAGTAATGGATAATTGGTTGGTTAATAAAGAAATGCCCCAGGAAGTTTATGATTTATGGACTGATTCTTCTGAAGATCATGAAAAATTACAATATATGCTGGGAGTACAACTTTATAGATTAAAAAGAAGAAAAGGTTTTAGTCAAGAACTAAGAAAATGCTTGGATCATCATAAAAAAATAATGCTGGATTCAATAAAAGCTATTGATAAGCATCTAACTGATAGATATGAGCGTGCAGAATTTAATATAGAAGAATTAGAACATGTTGTTGCTGTTGTTGCTACAGGAATTAAAAATTATTTTTTTGAAAGAAAATACACTGATGAATCTTTAGATGCAACTGTTTCAGCTATGGCTCAAGCAGCTTATGAGATCAGAAGTACTTATCCTAGAAAAGGATGGGAAGTAAGAACCGGACTTGTTTTTTGGAATGATTATCCAAGATTAACAAGAAGGGCTATGGAAATTAGTTCTGATCCAGCAACCCCAGATATTATAATGTATATGACTATCTTAAATAGAAAGGATTGGGGTGGATATAATTACCGTACAGGTGCTTGGGATGTATGTGATCCTGAGTTTGGAATGCCTCCTTTGTATAGGATCAGTAGGGAAGATTATTCTGAAATAGGGGGATTAAGAGTAAGAGAACTTATTGAAGAAGGCAAAGCACCTTATAAAAAAGAAAGAGAACTTATGACTAAGATTTTAAATTTAAACTTAAATAAAAAACAATTTAGAGGAGAAGTAGATAATTGGTTAGCACATTATTCAAGAGATCCTGTTAAATGGGAAGGGGTGAATTTTAATGGAAAGGAAGGATCAAAGCAAGTTGGGTGAGTTTTTTTGAAGCACGAGATAGAATTAAAAGCATTACTGACAAAAGAACAGCACAAAGAATTAATTGAAAAATTATCTTCTGAGTTTAAATTGATTAATAAAGAATCTGTTCACACAACAAGATATAAACCAGGAGATATCAGATTGAGATTTTCTAACAAAACATTTGAGATGGTTGAGAAGCAAGGAGATGTTTCACAAGGAAGTAGAAAAGAGAAAGTAACTAAACTTGCCAATAAAGAAGAATTTGAATTAAAGAAAAAGGAATTAGATGAAAAATATGAAGCATATCCTTCTTGGATCACACATAAGCAGGAATTTATTTATCCCTGTAATGGTTTTGAATATACTCTCTGTTTCCAACATACTGAGAATTTTGCTCATATTCTTGAAGTTGAATATATGAGTGAGGAAGATGATTTAGCAATACACGAGCCCAATATCAGAACAATAATGTTGAAACTAGGAGTTAGCCCAATCAATCCTGAAGATTTTAAGAAAAGGATCCAGGAATATATTGAAAAGAACAAAACTCCATAAACTTTTTAAAATATCTTTGATTAATTCTTAATATGAGATTTTATAATAAAAAAGGGTGCCATCGTGTTGCCAGAAAAGGAGATGTGCTGGAAATAGCAAGATTTATGCCTACATATGGCTTTGAATCAATGGGAGATGACACAATTCAAGTTTATGGGATTGTAGATACAGGAAAAACAGCCTGGTTGCCTTATCATTCCAGAGTTGAAATGGAAGGAGTTGAATATATTGTAACAGATAGCATGATTTCTCCTAAAACAGGAGAGTCCCTTAGATTTGGAGTTGAGTGTTTGGTGGATAACGAAGGCAATCTAGTCTCTGTAAATGGTCTTACTGATAAAAGATTAACAGTTCTAGAGGTTCCTAAAGAACCAAAAAAATCACTAAAGGAAAGAATACTAGAGTGTATCCCTTCTTTATTCTAATACCTTAGAAAGATTTTTATACTATTTAACCAAAATCCCTATATGAAACAAAAGAGGACATTGTCTGTTCTAGCAGTTATTCTTATTTTGATTGGATTAGTCATTACACTTGAGAATTTTAATGTTATAGATGGATTAAGCAGTCACTGGCCCATTTTTCTTTTGATTTTAGGAACAGGATTTAGTTTATTATTTACTCAAAAGAAAGATCCGGTTATGATGTGGTTAGGAAGCCTTTTTGTTTTCTTAGGATTGTTTTTTTACTATCTGAATTATAATTCATGGTATAGCTTAGCTGTGTTATGGCCTGTGTTTTTAGGAATAATTGGAATTAGTTTTATTTTATCTGGATTATTCACTCAAAATAAAATTTTAGGATTTATTGGAAGCAGTCTTGTTGGATTGTTTTTAGCATTTTACCTAGTATTTACAATATCATTAAAATTATGGCCTATGTCTTTAGTTGTATTTGGATTAAGTTTATTAATAATTGATTATTTTAATAAGAAAAAATGAAACTTATGAATGAAATGAGTAAGGTTTGGAAATGAAATTTACAAAAAAAGTAATTTTTGTTGAACCAAGAGGAGCACAATCAAATGTTTTTGATAAATATATGGCTATCCCTCTATTAGGTCCTGTTTATCTTGCAACAATTGCCAAGAAAGCAGGATATGATGTTCAAGTAATCAATGAGAATATCTTAAGAAGAAAGATAAATATGTTTGAATTAAGATCTGCAGACATCTTGTGCCTAAGCTGTATCACTACAACAGTCAATAGAGGAAAAGATATTGCAAAAAGATACAAGAGATTAAGGCCAGATGGAAAAACAATAATCGGTGGAATCCATGCAAGCATGATATCTGAAGATGTTGTCAATGATTTTGATCAGGTTTTTGTAGGAGAAGCTGAAAACAATATTCTAGATGTGCTGTCAGGCAAAACAAAAGACAAGATTATCTATGGAAAGAAGGTAGAGATGAAAGATGTTCCTATTCCTGATTTTAGATTAGTCAAAAACTGGAAAAAAATAAAAATATGGCCTGTTATGACTTCAAGAGGATGCCCTTTTGACTGCACTTTTTGTTCTGTTACAGAGATGTTTGGAAGAAATTATAGGATGCAGAGTATTGATAGGGTAATGAAGGAAATAACAAGATACAAGAGAGGAAGGATATTTTTTGTTGATGATCATTTTGCAGCTAATCAGAAAAGAACAAACGAACTGATGGATGAAATGATCAAATCCAAGTTTAACAGATATTGGAGTGCTCAAGTAAGAACAGAAGCCAGCAAAGATGAAAAATTCGTTGCAAAGATGAGAAAAGCAGGCTGCACAATTGTTTACATTGGATTAGAATCAATAAATCCAAACAGCCTCAAAGAGATGAATAAAAAACAATCTGTAGAAGACATCAAAAGATCCATCAAAGTATTCAAAAATAATGGAATAAGTGTTCATGGCATGTTTATACTAGGATCAGACACTGATACAAAAAGAGATTTTAGAGCAACAGCTGATTTCTGCAAAGATGTTGGATTAAGTTATGTTCAATATTCAATCTTAACTCCTTTACCTGGAACAAGGACTTATGCTAAATTAGAAAAACAAGGAAGATTATTACATAAGAAATGGGATTTTTATGATGGAATGCACGCTGTCTTTAAACCTATGAAAATGAGTGCAGAAGAATTACAGCATGGTTTTATTGACTGCTTTAGTGACTTCTACACCTACACAAACGGAATAAATGATGCATTGAATGCTGTTTTTGATTCTACAGTAATATTAGGAAAGAAGTTGTATAAAAGAGCTTATTTTCCTTCATTCCATCCTGCCCTTATGAGGGTTGCAGGAAAAGAAATACTCAAAAGCTGGCTTAAACAAAATAGATTTTATTTTAGATATCTTTCTAATAGATTATCTCTTAAATAAAAGAACTTCTTCTATCACAATAAATATCATCATTCCAGCTGCAATATCCATCATATGCGCTTGAATTATTGGAGACAGATACACTAATATGATATATGCAGTCAATCCTGCTTTGACAAATGCAAGTTGTGTAAGGGCAATTGCCTTATAAGCTTGCTTTGCCTTGTTTTTCAAGAAATAAGGAAGAGAAACAACAGCCCCTTCTGGAATGTTGTGCAATGCAAGCAATATAGCAATTGCAATTCCTAAAGAAGGATCAATCAAAAAGCTTGCAACAAAAGCAATTCCCTGAGGAAGTTCATGCAAAAGCATTCCAGTATAAACTAATTTGCTCATTTTATTATGTCCATGTCTGTGGTGGTGAGGGATATATTTATTAATCAGATAAAGCAATCCAATTCCACCTAACAAACTGAATATAACCCACCCTGTAAATGCAAACCCTTCTTTTGTCAATTCTGAAACAATAAGAACCATCAAGAACATTTCTGCAAGTATTGCATATCTTTTATAGGACTGATGTTTTCGAAGTATATTATTGGCTAATATTCCCCCTATAAAACTGCAAGCAGCTAATATCAAAAGCCACAATAATAATATTGAATCATTCATTAAGTATCCATTGAAAGAAATAGTTAATAAACTTTTCTACTTAATTTTCGGTTTATATCTCTTCATCAACAATGAATTAGATAAAACAGATACAGATGAGAAAGCCATTGCAGCTCCTGCTATTATTGGAGAAAGAAGCCAGCCTGTTAATGGATAGAAGACTCCTGCTGCTAAAGGAATTCCAATTGAATTATAGAAAAATGCCCAGAATAGGTTTTGCTTAATCTTTTTCATTGTATATCTGCTTAAATCCATTGCAGTTACTACATCTCTTAGATCTTCTTTTATCAAAACAATATCTCCTGATTCAATTGCAACATCTGTTCCAGAACCCATCGCAATACCTATCTCTGCTTGAGTTAGTGCTGGAGCGTCATTAATTCCATCTCCAACCATTGCAACCTTCTTTCCTTCTTTTTGTAGTTTTTTTATTTCTTTTGCTTTATCTTCAGGAAGAACCTCTGCTAATACTCTATCAATTCCAACTTGCTTTGCAATTGCTTCTCCTGTTCTCTTGTTATCACCAGTCATCATTACAACTTCTATGTCTAATTTATGGAGTTCTTCAACAGCTTCTTTAGAATATTCTTTTAATGTATCAGCAACCGCCATTATTCCAGCAACTTTGTTATTTAATGCAATAATCATTGCTGTTTCCCCCTGTAATTCATATTTTTTCAATTTAGATTCAATCGGCTTTATGTTAATTTTTCTCTCTCTAAACAACGTTCTATTCCCAAGCATGATATTTTTACCATTATATTCTGCAGTTATCCCTCTTCCTGTTATTGAATTAAATCTTTTTGGGTCAGGAACTTTTATTTTTTTATTTTTAGCTCCTTTTACAATGGCATCTCCTAATGGATGTTCAGAATTTTTCTCTGCAATTGCTCCAAATTTTAGAATATCATTTTCTTTTCCTTTTTCTATAGAATAAACATTTGTAACTTCTGGTTTTCCTTTGGTTAATGTCCCTGTTTTATCAAAAACAACTGTATCTATTTTATGTGTAATCTGTAATGATTCTGCATTTTTATAGAGAATTCCATTTTCAGCTCCTTTTCCTGTTCCAACCATTATTGCAGTTGGTGTTGCCAGTCCTAGAGCACAAGGGCACGCTATAATCATTACAGCTACAAAAATAGTTAATGCAAATGTGAAATCTCCAATTATCAAGAACCAAATTATAGAAGCAATTATTGCAATGCCTACTACAACAGGAACAAAATAAGCTGAGATTAAATCAGCTAATTGCTGGATTGGAGCTTTGCTTCCTTGAGCTTCTTCTACTAATTTTACTATTTGAGCTAAAGCAGTATCTTTTCCTATTTTTTCGGCTCTAAATTTAAAACTCCCTGTTTTATTAATAGTAGCTCCAATTACTTTACTGCCTTTTATCTTTTCAACTGGAATAGATTCTCCTGAGATCATGCTTTCATCAACAGAACTGTGTCCTTCAATTACTACACCATCAACTGGAATTTTTTGTCCAGGCTTCACTATTACTATATCCCCTACTTTAACCTCTTCTATTGGAATTTTTTGTCCTTTTCCATTTCTTATTACAATAGCTGTTTTTGCCTGTAGTCCTAAAAGTTTTTTTATTGCTGCAGAAGTTTTTCCTTTAGCAATTGCTTCTAGATATCTTCCTAAAAGAATGAATGCTATAAGTAACCCAGCAACCTCAAAATAAATATTTTTCATTCCAAAGTTAGGATTTCCTAAAAATATGAATATCATTGCAATAATAGAATAAACATAAGCTGAGCCAGTTCCAATAGCAACCAATGTATCCATATTTGCTGTTCTTGTTTTTATTACAGCCATGAATCCTCTTGTATAGAATTGATATCCTGCAAAGATTATTGGGGTTGTTAAGAAAAATTGTATAATCGTCATGGTTAAAGGAGTCCAATCAGGAATAGGAAGTCCTATATGTGGACCCATTGCAAAATATAAAAGAGGCAATCCTAATATTGCTGAAATTAAAACTCTAATCTTTAATGATTTTATTTCCTTTTCTCTTGCTTGTTTTTCAACATCTTGTGCTTCTTCTTCTAAAGGTTCATAACCTACATTTTTGATTTGTTTTTTAATTCTATCAGGAGTTATTAATTGAGGATTATAATTTATCGTTGCTTTTTCAGTAACAAGAAGTTCTTTGGATTCTATTCCTTTTAATTTATCTAATGCACTTCCAACTATGCCAACACAATGAGGATTATCCATACCAACAACTTTAAGTTTTAATATATTGCCGTCTTTTTTCTCTTCTTTTGGAACACTATAACCAGCATCTTCAATTGCTTCTTCAAAATCTGATTCTTTAGCAATAGCAGAATCATATTCTACTAAGGCTTTTTCAGCTGCAAAATTAATATTTGCTTTGTTTACTCCTTTTACCTTGCTAATAGATTTTTCAATTGTTTTTGCGCAGCTTACACAAGTCATACCTGTTATTGGAATAGAAACTTTTTCAGTCCCCTTTGCTGCTTTTATTTTTGGAACTTTCTTTTCCCCCCCTAGAAATTCATCTTTGCATTGTTTTGAACAGAAATAGTATTTTTTCCCATTTTTAATTGTGGTTAATCCTAATCTTTCTGCTTTCTTCTCATCTACTTTCATTCCACAGGTTGGATCTTTTGTCATTATAATTTTACCGCCTGTTTTGTTATTTCTAATGAACATTGATGGTGTTCTCTGCAATAAGCTTCACATTTCTTAGCTAAATCCTCTTCTTTGTAAACAAAGTTACATTCTTCACATAGATAATATGTTTTATTTTCTTTTGTTTTTGCTTTTACCATCTACTAACCAGTTATGAGTCAGCCAGAATATTATGGAAAATACAAATGCAGCTAGTGCAAAGTAAATTACCTTATATAAACTGCCTCCAAACATACCAACATTACTCATCATTCCATATGCCATTTATTTCACCTTATTTATTGGTTTTTTAATTGCTTTGATATTATCAACAGTTGTGTCTAATATCCTCTGCAATGCTTCTTTTGAATTAAAAGCATTATGGGGAGTTATGTAGACATTAGGTTTTCTTAATAAAATATTATTCTGCAAAACATTCTTCAGATCACATGATTTCATAAATTCTGGATTAAGCAATGCCTTCTCTTCTTTCACAATACACTCGCCTTCAAGAACATCTAAGCCTGCAGAAACTATTGTTCTGTTTCTCATTGCTTTTATCAAAGCAGTTGTGTCAATAACCCCTCCTCTTGCTGTATTAATCAAGACAGCCCCTCTTTTGACTAATTTTAATGTTTTAGAATTAAGTATGTGGTGAGTAAATTTATTATCAGGCAGATGCAATGTAATTATATCTGACTTTTTCAATAATGTCTGCAAAGAAGTATATTTACATTTTAGTTTTTGTAT
>JAZGHU010000065.1:0-5388 GCA_036481345.1 Candidatus Woesearchaeota archaeon | reverse complement strand
TAAAGTTGTTAACAATGTTCATAATGAAGATCTGGATTGGCTTGGAATACATTCAACAAGATTAAATGGGCATCTGGTTAGGACTGTGTTTAGAGATGTTGCTCATCCAGTTGTTATTAAGAATCCTACTAAAAAAGTTCAGTTTAAGAAAGTGTTGATTGCAGCTGGATGGAAGCCAGGAGCTAGCACTGATTATGATGCTGTTCTTTTAGCTAAAGTGTATAAAGCAAAGAATGTAATCAATATGACTAATGTTGATTGGCTTTATAACAAAGATCCTTCTAAGTATTTGAGTGCTAAGAAGATAAAGAAAATAGATTGGAAAGGATTTAGAAAGATTGTAGGGAACAAATGGATCCCTGGAATAAATGCTCCTTTTGACCCAGTTGCTTCAAGAGAAGCTCAGAAATTAGATCTTCGGTTGATTCTTTTGGGAAATAAATTAAAGAATCTTAAGAAGTTCTTAGATGATAAGAAGTTTGTTGGCAGTGTTATTGAGAATTAGATTCTTCTAGTTTTTCTAATTTTTCAAATTCTTTGTCAACATGTGATTGTATCTCTTCTATCTCTTGTTTGTTTAGATGTTTGAACCTTCCTTGAAGCAGAAGATATCTTTCAACTGGTATTGTTGAGTCTGGTTTCATTGTAAAGGTCAGTTTTCCGTTTTCTATCTCATATAATGGTGTGATTCTTGCTTTGTATGCTAATTTTAGCAAGTCAATTGAGATGTTACTTGGAATTTTCCAACCTGGAACACATGTTGACATCACTTGAATATAAGCAGGACCTTCATGTTCTAATCCTTTTTTTACTTTTTTGAAATAATCTTGAGGATAAGCCATGTTTGCTGTTGCAACATAGACATTATCATGATGTGCTGCTATAATCATAGGCATGTGTTTTTTGTATTCTTGTTTTCCATGGATCAATTTTCCTGCTGGAGATGTTGTTGTTGCAGCATGCAATGGAGTTGAACCTGATCTTTGTATTCCAGTGTTCATGTAAGCTTCATTATCATAGCAAACATATGTGAAATTATGATTTCTTTCAACTGCTCCTGACAATGATTGAAGACCAATGTCAAATGTTCCGCCGTCTCCTGCAATTGCCAGTACTTTTGTCTCTTTATTGCCTTGTTTTTTTAGTGATTCTGCAATTCCTGAAGCAACTGCTCCTGCATTTTCAAATGTAGCATGGATCCAAGGAACTCTCCAAGCTGTCTGTGGATATGGAGATGTGACTACTTCCATGCAGCCTGTTGCTGATACGACAATTACATTGTCTCCTGCTGCTTTTAATGCATATCTAACTGCTAAGATGCATGCACAGCCTGCGCAAGCTCTATGTCCTTGAGCAACATGCTCTTGTTCTGGAAGTCCTGCTATTAAGTTTTCATTAACCATTCTTTAATTGGAAGTTTTGATTTTGATTTGTCTATTGCTGTCTTTATTGTATTTGGAGTTACATCTCTTCCTCCTAATCCAACAATAAAGCTATTGACATTTATCTTGCAGTCTTTTAATGCTGCTTTTATTTCTGAATATAATGCTCCATCCTGTCCTAATGAGATGTTTCTGTCTAATACAGCAAGAGCTCTTGCTCCTTTAGCTGCTGCTATTATATCTTCTTCTGGGAAAGGCCTGAATGTTTTTATTTTTATCAATCCAACTTTCTTTCCTTTTTTTCTTAATTCGTCTATGATGTCTTTTGTTGTTGAGCAGATTGTTCCCATTGCAACAACAATGGTGTCAGCTCCTTTTGTCTTGTAAGCTTCAATCAATCCATTTCCATATGTTCTGCCGAATTTCTTTAAGAATTGAGCTTGAACTTGTTTTATTATTGTTAGAGATTTTTTTAATGCTTCTTGTTGCTGGAGCTTGAATTCCATGTAAACATTAGGATAACCAATCGGTCCCATTGAGACTGGTTTTTTTGGATCTAGTTTATGTAAAGGTTTGTATGCTGGGAGGAATGAATCAACATCTTTTTGATCCATTATTTGGCATGGTTCGTAAACATGAGTTAGAGTAAATCCATCTAAGCAGACCATTGCTGGAGTTAAGATGTTTTCAGCAATCTTATATGCCATGATTGTTGTGTCCAATGCTTCTTGAGCTGATTCAACATAGAACTGCATCCAGCCTGAATCTCTTGCAGAGATAGAATCTTGATGATCATTCCAGATATTGATCGGAGCTGATAATGCTCTGTTTGCAACAGCCATAACAATTGGAAGACGCATTCCAGATGCTGCAAATAAAACTTCATGCATAAGGGCAAGACCTTGAGATGCTGTTGCTGTGAAAGTTCTTGAGCCAGCTGCTTGTGCTCCTATGCAAGCAGACATTGCAGAATGTTCTGATTCAACATTTATCAATTCACAATCCATCTCTCCATCATAGACTAAGTCAGCTACACGTTCTGGAATATGGGTTTGAGGAGTAATAGGATAAACTGCCATTACTTTTGGCTTGCAGAGTTTTGCAGCAATTGCAACTGCTTCTGATGCTTCAATTACTTTTTTCATATTTTTATTTTCTTTTTCTCTTCTTTTGGTTTTTCTTCAACTTTTTCTGGTTCTTTCTTTGGAGCCTCTTGTTTTTTTATTGATTTAATTAAATATAATGCCCCATAAGTTATTCCTATTAGTAATGCTGTGAATATTATTGATACTATTATTATCTGTAAAATCCAGCCAAGTACTGTGCATGATTGAACTTTTGTTAGAGTCATGCAGCTGAACCAGCCATTATTTAGAGAGCCGCTTATTGAAAAGTATAATGAAAGAGCAATTCCAATCACCGATGTTGTTTTTAGTATGTCTTTGAATTCCATTTTATTTTTCTTCTTTGACCATCTCAACCTTTTAAGAAAAGCTTGACCAAAACATGTACGACATGCGCTTTGCTTAGTCCTACTTTTCCTCCTTTATCATTTTTATACATTTAACAGGGCATTGCATTACGCAGATGCCGCATCCTTTACAATAATCATAATCAACAACAGCTTTTCCATCTGATTTTCTCATCTGGATTGCCATGTCTGGGCAAAATTCCCAGCAGATTCCACATTTTATGCATTTGTCTAGGTCTATTTCTGGCTTTTCAGAACGCCAGCCAGATGTTTTGTTCTTGGTGCTTGAGCCTGGCTCTGTTATTATAGCTCCAATGTTGATTTTTATTTTTTCTTTTTCCATTCTTTTTCAATTATTATTGGACCAATATATCCACAATCTTTACAAACCCATTTTGCTCTTTTGTCAAAAGTTCCTGCAGCCTCATAGTAAACATTAGTTGATTTGCATTTGGGGCATATCTGTACTTTCATTTGAGTTTATTATAAACTTCTTTTATTGCTTTTTTGTTTAAATCTATTAGTTTTTGATTTCCTTTGAATCTTTGTTCTA
Organism: Candidatus Woesearchaeota archaeon; assembly: GCA_036481345.1. Taxonomy (GTDB): domain Archaea; phylum Nanobdellota; class Nanobdellia; order Woesearchaeales; family WJKL01; genus JAAOYC01. The sequence continues at coordinate 1,982 of JAZGHU010000065.1, read as the reverse complement.
CTCCTTTGTATAATGATTCTAATGAGACAAGCTTTGTTGCAGCTGCAAATGCTCCTAACATTGCTGTGTTGACAATATCTTTTTTAAATAGTTTTAATGCAACTGAAGAAGCATCAACTATATGGACTTCAGCATCTTTTTTTGTTATTTTTTTATTTGTATTTATTATTAAAAGGCCTTTTTTCTTTAATCCTTCGGTTACATCTAGTTCTGACATCAAAGATGGATCTAGTACAACAACATAATCTGGAGTGTATATTTGAGATCTTATTCCAAAACACTGTTCTTTTGACAAACGTGTGAAGGAAAATGCTGGAGCGCCTCTACGCTCAACACCAAAATTAGGCATTGCCTGGACTACTGGGTAGCCTTCTTCAAATGCTGCTATAGCTAAGATCTGTGAGAAAGTTACTGCTCCTTGACCTCCTCTGCCAATACACTTGATTTCAATCATAAATTTGTTTATATTGCTTCATTATTTAAGTTTTTCTGTAGAATCCCAAAGTAAAGCTCATATCACCGTGCTCATGAGCAGACTTTGGAATTTTTTCAAAATCCCAAAGGTTTATATACGTTTTCCAGTTTTTTTAGAATATGGGTTTTGAGAAGTATTATACTAAGAATCTAGAAGAAACTAAGCAGAAATTAAGAGAATCAGTTAAATTTGATGATTTTATAGTTCAAGCTATTAATAATATAGATGAAATCAATAGAAACATCAATACTTTAGCTAAAAGACTTAGAGAATGGTATGAATTCTATAATCCTGAGTTTTCTAGGAAAGTCTATGATCATGAAGAATTTGTTTCTGCTATAATTAATGGAAAAGATAAGAAGGAAAAAGATTCAATGGGTGCTTCTTTGTCTAAAGAAGATCTTTCAGCTATAATGAATCTGGCAAAAGAGATTGATAGTCTGTTTAAATTGAAACAGAAACAAGAAGTATATTTGGAGAAAATAATGCAAAAGAATTGTCCAAATATATCTGCTGTTGCTGGATTTCTTATTGGAGCAAGATTGATTGCAATTGCAGGAGACTTGAAAAGATTAGTACTGTTTCCATCTTCAACTGTTCAATTGTTAGGAGCAGAGAAAGCATTATTCAGACATATGAAAACAGGAGCAAGGGCTCCTAAATATGGTGTTATTCATGAACATCCATTGGTTGCAAGAGTTTCTATGAAAGATAAGGGAAAAGCAGCTAGAAATTTGGCTGACAAGATTTCAATGGCAGCCAAGATTGATTATTTTAAAGGAGATTTTATTGGGGATAAGCTAAGGAAGAAGTTAGAGGCGAAATTTAAGTGACAAAGATATTAGATACTGGCTTGGATATCCCAGAAAATCTCTTGATCCAAGGAGGAGTATTTGTACCGCACCTAGTTGCTCCGCCTCTTGTTGGTTTTACAAAAAGATTAGAAGAGATGGTTCCTGGCTATGGGTTAGAGATGGGCATGGTCTTTTATGGAGACAAAGGAGATGGCGGAAGAGTAGTAATGAACAGAACGCATATTTTTGAAAGAGCAGAGTCATTAGTAAAAAATTCTGATATAATCCATGAACAGATAAAAAGATGGAAAAGATTAGTCAAGGAATTCTATGATTTTATTGAAAAATTAGAAAAAGAAGGAATAAAAGATCTGAAAAATGATTATCAAACGTTTTTTAAGCTATATATTGATGAATATGCAGTGGCTTTGTTGAGTGAATATTTTATAGAATATATAGATGAATATTTAGACAGGATTAAGAAAACACTTGCTGGAGATAAGAATTTGGTTAATGAACTTGCATTTCCCAATAGAAAATCTTTTATCAATGATGAAGAAGAAAATCTACTGCAAATATCTCTTAAATTATCTAAGATTAAAAATAAAAAGATTGAATCTGTAAAAAAAGAACATAGTGGTATTTATGAGGATATAGTAAAACATCAAAAGGAATTTTTTTGGGTTGAAAGCAATTATAAATATACAGAACCT
>JAZGHU010000064.1:0-11309 GCA_036481345.1 Candidatus Woesearchaeota archaeon | reverse complement strand
GTCAAAGTCATATTATAAGCAATAGCAGTCACAGTATCTCCATACTTAAGATCTTCATTATTATATATTTCAACAAAAGATTCTTCTGATACTGTTCCTGTTAATCCAAAAGTAGTATATCCTGTTGCTGCAGGCAGAACAAGATTTATCACAGGATCATCTAGGTCAACAGTTACTGTGAAAGTCCTTTCAACAAATCCTCCTGCTGCATCAGTTGCTTCAAATTTAAGTATATTCGGAGAAAGGGTATCTAGATCAACTGATGGAAAACTAAATATTCCGTCTGGACTTCCAATAAAATTTCTGATTGGAGCTCCGTTTAATATTAATCTTATCCTTGTATTTGGTTCTGTTGTTCCTGATACATCAATCCTTGCTTGATTAGAATATTCTGGGAGTTCAACATTGATTACAGACCCAGACACTGTTCCATTATCATCTTGGGATAAAGCAATTGGCATAGCTATAAGTATCTGAATCATAAATACTGTTATTAGTTTCATTGATGTTTTCATATTAAAAATTCTGGTCCAGGTATTTTTTTAGTATCTCCTGGAAGTTCTAATATATATTCAAACTGTTTTTCAAGATCAGCATGGAAAGGATATTCAACAACATGGAATTTTAATTTTCTTGCTCCTTTTAGATCTCCCCACCTTACTGTCCAATTTCCCATATATCCTCCTAAGATTGTCCTGTCATCTGCGAGATATATTTCAACTTGATATTCATAATTCCAGTTTCCAAGGAATTTTAAGGACTCTAAAGTTTCTTCTGTTGAAGGATAGATTGCTGAACTCTTAAATCCTTTTCTTTTGATTGTGATTATTGCTGACTCATCATTGTCTAATGGTTCAGCTGGATCAACTTTATCTCTGAATACTCTGTGTTTTACAACTTCAATATCTTTTGTTATTGTCGGAGTTAGATAAAGATCTACTGCTTTTTCAGTATCTGTTGTGACAAATTTAAAAGTGCTTTCATAATCTTCTTTTTCTCCTCTTACAACACCATTGACACAATAAGGAACATCTGCTGTCAATGTTGCAACAGCCCCCCCAAATTTATATTCTGTCTGTCCAATAGGACAGTTGAATCTGATGCATGTGAAAGAAACATTGACTCCATCAACTTCATCATAAAGCTCTCCATCAGGTGTTGAGACATTTTCAAAGGTATTCACTCTCAATACAGTAGAAGGATTAGCTTCTACACAGAATTGTTCTGATCTTGCTTTTTGTTCAAAATCAAAAGTAGTTATTCCAAAGCTTGTCTTGTCAGGAACATTGTGGTTGATTCCTGTTTCAAATGCAAAATTAAATGTAAAACTTTCATGATTCTTTGCAGCTTCATCTGTTATTGTTGTCATTACAGGGAATTTCACATCATAAGTAAAGTGCCACATATGCATACAGAAGAAAGACATCAAGTCAAATCCTCTCTGAGCATTTGATCTTAAGAATAATCCTTCATTCGGACTTACATGCAAATCCATTGGCCAGTTTTCATCATAACTAAAGCTTACATGTGTTTTTGGATAGTTTAAGTCAGTAACTTGCCAAACATAATGATTTTTGATATATTCCTGATCTTTTGGTATTTTAGGATAATCTGTTTTCTCAACTCTTATTAAAGGCATATTTACTGATAACACTTTTTGAAGTTTTTCTTTTACATCAGACAGATACCAAATCTTAGGAGTACATGTAAATTCCATGCTTGTATAAGGAATATCTCCATCTAAAGCAATCAAATCAATTGTCCTTAGTTCAATAAATTTATCTGTTAATTCCTCTTCCATAACTCTTTTTGCAAGTTCATATGTTGTCCTAACCCTTATTGGAACAGATACTATAAAATCAGGAAGTGTTGTTGTCTGATTCTCAACTAAAGAAGTTACTTCAATAGGATAATCTAATACTATCTCAACTCCCGTATCTGAAAACACCACTTCTGTTGCTCTTCCTCCTAATTCTTCTATCTGATATTGTTCTCTAAATTCTTCTAAGTTGTTGAGGCATTCACCAAGGTTCTGATCAATATAGAAAGCAAGGTCTGCCTCCATATAAGCTTCTGAAGGAATCTGTGTTTGACCTCTATGATGCCATAATGGAACTTTTATTGAAGGGAACAAAGGGTTGCTCAATGAAGCTCCAGGATCAAGCCTTATCTCATCAGGAAACCTGATAAATCCCCCATTTGCACCTAGAATATTTATGCCGTCTCTTGCAATCTGATTCAGACATCCCTCTACAAACTCATTTAAAGGTTCGAGTTCAGGAGGAATAACTCTCTCTGGCTTGAAAACAGTTACTGCTTCTCTAAAATAAACAAACAAAAGAATAGAAAGTAGTATGATTATTCCTAAGATTATAAAAACAGTTATTTGACCTCTTTTTTGTTTCATTTTTACTTTAGTTCTGATACAAAATATATTCTTGCCCATGTCATGAATAATGCAAAGATGACTAATGGGATTAATTTAGTTGATTTTAATGGTGTTAACAAAATCAATGCAGACAATACTGCAAAAACAACCAATATCAATATGCATGGAATTATCAATTTTGGAAGTTTTTTAGTTCCTATTGATAATGCATCTCCTATTGAGCAGAAGATCTTGTTTGTTTTTACTAAAGCTACAAAATTTAATATCAAAAAATAAGTTATTATCAATATTACTGCATAAAGCAGATAAGGAGAGATTATTTTTGAAACTATTGATGTTACTAATAGTAGATTTGTAATCAATATTGCCAATACAAATGTTGAGCCTGCAAATTTAAAGAACAGTTTTTTAGTCAATTTTTTCTTTAATAATTTTGTATAGATCAATCCTCTTGATAAAGACCATGCTGCTAATGTAATCAATATTGTTAAAATGCTTGTTATAACTGCAACAACCAATACAGATTCCATTTGAGATGCTACTGCTTGTATTGCAGGAGATTTTGCAGCTATCATCTCTTGAGTCAGTATATTTGGATCGATACCACCCATTAAAGAAGTCATTAAATAACTTGCAAGAAACAATGTTGGAACAACTATTGCATAAAACAACATATCATAGAGCAATATCTTTAAGAAAGTTATGTCAAACTTGAATGAATCCTTAAAATTAACTAGTCGCTGTTTCATTTTATATCTGTAGCTGTACTATTGTTCCATCTGATGAAGTTGTTCCGTTTGTACCAGACCCAGCATTTGTTCCTCCTCCACCTGATGCCTGATAATTACTTGCACTAGAATCACTTGAAATTATTCCATTGCATAAGTGGTCTACTTCTTCATCCCCTTCTACTGGGTCTCTAAATCTTAATTTATTTGAGAATATTATACAAATACTATCATAATAATAATTAGTATATTGGACTAGTGCAAATTCTTCTAAAGCTGATGATGATTCTCCTTCCCCTACATATATATCTCCACTGTAAAGATTTACTGTTCTTTCTCCTCTTAATTGAACATTAAATGCAGCATCATTATTATAATCCTCATCACTGTCTACATTAGCCTGCACAAACCATGTTATCTTATAGAGATATTCAGTCACTTCATTTCCTGAATCATCTATATAAGTTATTGGAGAGCTTCTTTCAGCTTCAACATGAGCAACCGATTGTATCATTCCATCAGGTGTAATTACATTTGCAGAACCGCCTGAAGTTTTGTCAAAATGATGAGAACAAAAATCACTGATCCAACATCCAATTCCCCCCATAATTGGGAAACCATTAACTTGGAAATCTCTGCAGAAGAAATTATCCCATTTATCCAATCTATCCTGCCTTTGCTGCTCATAATTATCAAAAAGATTTGAAAATCCTCCTAATCCAGAGAATGTATCTATAGCATAATCAAGTGCATCGAAAAAATCCCTGGCAGATGCATAATCCTGGGCTGTTGCAGCATCATCTTTTAGTGTTTGATCTTTAGGATCCTTATCATCAAAATCTTCTGGATCTTCTCTTTTCAATCCATCATCCTTACCATCATCATTAGTATCTTCAGGAGTCAAATCCCCTTTTTCGGAAGGATCTCCATCAGCATTATAAGAAACATAAGTATCATATGTTCCATCATCATCAGTATCTTGGTAAAAATAAGATTTTGACCAATCAACATCACCATCACCATCATAATAAGTTCTATCTGCACTTCGATGAGGGCCATCCCACACCATAGCAGTTCCAGCATCATTTAAGACAAAATCTCCCCTATTAAAATAATCAGTAACGATATATCCATTTACATTTCCACCGCCATAAATTGCATCTGTCCTATCTGTTTCTTGTTCTATACTATACTTTGCTGCCGCAGCTTCATCTACCTCATCTCCTTTATCATCAAAATAAAGTGTTTCAGTTGTTGATGTTGTTCTTGTTCCTGACTCTACATCTCCATCCTTAAAAACAGTGCCTCCTGAGAAAGTTGTTGTATGTCTTACCCCACCACCAAGATCAATCACTGCAGTTATTTCTCCTGTTTGGTCATCTTTAGATATATCCATACCATTTCTTCCATATTGTCTAAACAAATCAAGAAGTTGTTCATCAACTTCCACACCATCAATTGTTATACTATCTACTTCTCTTCCACCTGTAGGAGTAATAGTATAGGTTGTTGTAACTAATTCTCCATGTATTTCATCAAAAGTAGTTGTTCTTGCAGGAACATCTTTTGGATCTAATTTCTGGAATTTATCATTATCATAACCATAATAATTACTTCCTCTTTGAAAAACAGGATTTCCCTCTGCATCCAATCCAATCAGATGATTATCTGTAAGTCGATTATCTTTAAGAAAGTCTCCAAATTCTGCACTGAAAAAATTCTCAGGCAGTTCATCTTTTATTGCATCATATACTGCTCCAGAAAATTCTAAATCTCTTCCATTTGGATAATTTATTGTTACATCTCCATCTTTATCAGTTGCTATGGTTGTCTGGCCGCTGCTTGCAACAGATCCTCCTCTATTATCTGAAAAAGTAAAAGTCTTTCCATCTGTAGAAAGACTCCCTGGTCTGCCGCCAATTCTTAAATTCCCAGAGCCATCAAAACTTGCTGAAGAAGCCAATCCATCAGCTATAGTTTGTGTTCCTGAAGAAGAAGTATATGTTGATCCTTTAATTGGATCTGAATTATAATAAACAGTATTTCCATTGCCAGAAACAGTATAACTTTCCTGAACTTGATCATTATTATTATTTCTTTCCCAGGAATTTCCATCACGTATAAATGTTCCACCAACTGTAGTTACTGCACTATTACTTACATACCCAGTAACAGATGAAGCCAGAGAACTTGGAACAAAAGTATATGGTTCATTATCATCATATGCTGGAGAAGTTCCTGGTCCAGTAGCTGTATCCCCATGTACTAATGAATATCCAGGAGGCCATGTCTTACTATTTTTAGGGTCAATTGTAGGAGATGTTGGACTTACCCCTCCTCCTCCGCCTGTTGTAACTACTGGCACTGCTTCAACAAATGAACTAATCAAAACCATCAACATCATTAAACATATTATTTTTTTCATTTTAATCTATTTTTTTGCAATAACTATCATCATCAGATATCTGTTCCCATTCATCTCCAAGATTATATAGCTGTCCTGTAATCTCTCCTAATAATGATATTACACTAACTGTTTCACATAATTGATGAGGTAAAAATGCATCCCATTGAGCTCCAGGATCGCTACAATCAATCTTACATCCTAAAGCTAATGCAACTCCTGCAATTCTAAGAGGATCTGTTAATATGTCTCTTACTGTTTCTAGATAATAATTAATAAATTGGACAAAAGGAAGTAATTGAAATATCTCTCCATATATAAATTTACATTCTGCATAACCTTTCATATCATTACAAGCTGAAGTAGGTGTTCCAGCTGCTGCTCCAGTCTCCAAACAATCAATATACATGCATTGTATCTCTCTATATTTCACTAATCCATTAACAATTCCTGGAATGCATGCTGTTAATATCCCTCCTACAATACTGTCTTTTGAATTAAGATAATTTCCCGGATCTTTATTCAATCTTCCTAATTCAGGAAATACACCATAATCCATTTTTGAATCCATGAACCTACTCATTGCTCCTCTCCAGCTTCCTATAAATGACCATCCTGTACCTTCTCCAAACTCAGGATCTATCTGGCAGTTGATAAACTTACAATAATTATTAGCAAATTCATATGTTGCTTCACTACCTGTCGCAAAAGCTGAATTTCCTCTGCAAAGCAACCTATTTGATTCTGTAATTTCTGCTGCTATAGCAGTACCTGCATAAGGAATTGCATTTGCATTTGTTCCAGCAGCTGCAGCCCAGCCAAATCCAGCATCCAATAACAATCTTATATCAGCTATTAAACTGCTTAGACTGCATAGAGTTTTAGAATATCTAATTATATCTCTTAAAGGATCTATTACTGGACCCCATCCATCAATCCATTCATCTTTTCCATCTTCAATCTTATCAGTAAGACTATCACTTGCTTCTCCTATTGGAAGATTATAAAATGGAATAGTTACTAAAATTTCTTGAAATTCTATATTAGATAATTGATTATTATATATTGAAATGATCTCAAGAGTACAATTAAAAGTAAGGTTATCATAATCAGTATAAGCATCTGTTGCTTCTAAGTTAAATTTAAGATAAGGATCTGTAGTACCTCTATGACCATTTAATAATTCAGGAAAACCTCCTAAAAGATAAGCAGTACCTCCATAACATGAGCCAGCATTAACTTCAGCTATCTCTGCATTAGAACTTGTATGTAATTCAACTCTTGCATAAGCTCTTGTACTTGTTATTGCTGCTGCCTGCCTGTCTATTGCTTCTGGTATCACTTCAATAGAATTTACAGACCAATAATCTGGATTTGTTTCAAGTGCTTTTGGAAATACTTCTATTTCAACATTATAAACTCCAACATTTCCAGCTGTATCTATAAAACTAAGTGGAACTGATGACATAAGATATCCTGATTTGACTGGATAGATATCCCATACACACTCAAAATCAGATCCAACCTGAGTACAGTCTGCAGCAAGGTTAGTTGCTCCAGCTGCATCATATATTGACACTAAATCTCCAACAGCATCTACTCCTGATTCATCTGTTCCTTCGATTATAATCCTAACTTCATCTCCAGAAGCAATTGTTTCAGATACTCCAAGTACTCCAATTGCTTCTATTCTTTCAACACTAATTACAGGAGATTGCTTATCAACAACTAAAGTGGCTGAACCAGGTCCTTGTGCTCTATTCCCCGCATTATCTTTCGCTTCAACAACATTGATTTCAACAGAAACCCCATGCTGTTTTGTAGTTACTTTATCAAACCATCTGCATATCCACTCTCCGCTTGACTCAACACATTCATCTGCCTGCACATTTCCACCATAAGCAGGATTTACTCCAGACAAATCAAGATTTACTCTTCCTGCTGATAATCCTGAACCAGTATCAGTAAGCCTCATAACTATATTAGTTGGAACATTTCCAATATAACCTACTCCTTCATAATCAGCTTCTGTTCCTATATAAGTTATAAAAGGAGATGTTGAATCTGTACTAAAAGAAGGTGTTATTGTTATTTCAGCTGAATTTCCAAATGTATCTTCTATATTAAAAGTTATACTTAACAAAGACGCAGAAGTCACACTCACAGGAACATTATTCCATTCACAGATGAATTTAGCTCCTGACGCAAAGCAATTCTCAGCCACATCATCAGAGCTGCCCCCTATATTTGAGAAGTCTGCTCTTGCTCCTGATGCAACAATACTTGAATCTTCTATTGCTATCTGAATATCTGCGATAAATGTCTGTCCTGTTATAGAAGTTCCAACTTCTACTCCATCTCTAAACATTGTAAAGGATTCTCCTAAAATTATCGGAGCATCATTATCTTGTATAAATTGTGAAACAGTTAATGTAGCAAACTGGTCCATTCTATCGTATGCTTTTATTATAACTGTGCTTGATGATGGCCTTGATGTTGTTGCTGATTCTGAATAAGTACAGTCAGCTGTATTTAAAATATTTTCATAAATCTTATTTGAGCCATCCCAAATTTCCACTCTTTTTATTCCAGAACATTCTGTAAAATCATCTGCAATATAGGCTCTATCTTTTATTTCAAAAGGAACAACCATTCCCGCACTTGTTTGGATTGGTGTTGCTGTAAGCTCAATAAGAGGAGCTAGATTATCAATTGCCATTTCTTTTGACTCTGTTACTAATGCTTGCCCTGTATCTGAATGCAGAGTAAATGTTGCAGGATATGTATCAGGAGGTACTCCGCCAAAATAATCTCCAGTATAACTGCAGCTTGTATAACCTCCAGTTCCTGCAAAACAACTATCAAAATTAATTCCATTAATCTTAACTTGCTGTGCAGTTATTGTAGAATCTGAATCTAGTTTTGCATCTACTTCAAGCAACCATCTGTCATAAGTCTGGAAATAACCATCTACATTATCATCTCCACTGTATTTTTTTACAACTAATTCATCTGCAGCATATGCTTTAGAGACATAAACAGGCATAGCTAAGATTATCAAAATCATAAACAAAGTTCTAGCATATATTGTTTTTTTCATTTTTTGAATAATGGATTTACTTTATCTCTAAATCTTGATGAAAGCTCCTCTATATTAGGAGACATCTGCTCTATTCGAGTAGGCAAAGTAGGACCTATTACATAAAAAGTAATTTCATCACTTTCATATAAATCATGTGCTGTTATTTCAAGATAACCAGTATTTTCATTTAATGTCAAGCCTCCTGAATTATAACCGCATCCTTCTTCATTGCAAGGGAATGTAACTGCTGGTATAGTATATGAATCCTCTGCTCCAAGAACATGTTCTTCAAACCAACTTACCCCAGTACTTCTTTCATCTGCTGGAATTATAACTTCTTCATAAAGCATCATTGTTCCAAATACTTCATAAGTTCCTGGAACAAGCCTTGGCATCAAAGAAGTTCCTGTCTGATTTCCCCAATACTCTGCAAAAGACACTACTTCTGGGTCTCCCATTACATCAGGAATTCTTGTTAATGATAAGAAAACATGCTCCTCATTATCAATATCAACAGGGAATTCAGGGATATCTCTTTGTGCTTGGACATATTTTTGTTCTCTTACAATGATTTCTTTATCAATATATGGATAAGCCAATACTTCTACTATATCTTCTTCTCCAAGCTGGGTATTAAGATATTTTGAAGAGATAAAATAATCTGGTTCTTGGAATGATACAATTCCTCCAAGACATATTGGAAGTTTTGTTGTCAGCTTTCCATTTTCATCTGTCTTTCCGATTAAACAGCTCTCTTCACCACAAGTAAATGTTATACTTGTTTTTTCAACCCCATCATCTGTCAATGCATCTTTCACAAAAATATCTATATCTCCACTGTTTCTTTGATTCTCATTACATAAAAGAGATCCTTGGAAAAGATGAGCTCCTTCTAATCCTTCAAAGTCAGATGTTAATGGCTCATTATTCCTAAGATTTGATTCTATTGCAAATCTCAGAGAATATCCATCATTGTCTAATGCATTAGGATCTGTTATTGTAACAATAATAGGGTATGAAATATCATATGCTGTGGAATATCTTTGTATGCCTATTCCTAATGAAAATATTGATTCAGATCTTATTATTCCGCCATTTCCTGCATAAAAATAAATAGGCCAGTCAAGATAATCAAAGCTTGCTTCCAGATCACTATATTTCCTGTCATAATTAAGAGGAAGATCCATTGCATATGTCGCTTCTTTTATTGGATCTCCTGGAAATATTCTCCTCTCATAATTCAATGTAAAAGGAACTTGTAATGTAGGGACATATGTTGTCAAGATTGACTGCACATCTTCTCTTACATCCTGAACAGACCAGATAAGTCCTCCCCCTATATCAAATGTTGTTCCTTCTGTTGGAGGCAAGCTATTCCTCTTTAAATCTTGGAAACTAGATAATATATTAAGAGTAAACTGTTCAAATACATAATCATTTATCTGAGAATTTGTTATCTCGACAGCTAGATCATACATATTTTTAAGATTAATATCCAAAGGAACATAAAATCTATCAATCTTGTGGGAGACATCTCCCCTTTTGATCTTGATAGGATAATCAACAAAAATACTAACATCAAATTCTCCAATAACAGTTGTTGTTTTTATCTCTCCATCAGCCACTACTTCAAATCCTTGTTCTTTGAAAAAGATATAATCACCTAAACAAGCTGGAAGATTTTGATTTACATATTTATTTACTTGTGCTTCAATTGAACTTCCTTGTATTGAACCAGGAGTTGCAGCATATAATTCTGGTTTTTTTGAGTCAAAGACACATTTTACTTTCTTTCCACATCCATTAGAAGATTTAAGATACCACCAATATGGAATATTTAGATTTGAATTTTGAGAAAATTTAACTCCTGCTGCTTCTGTAGGACTAGTAGCACTTACAACAATACCATGCTCTGCAGTATTTACATAACCACCCTTATCCCCTAATTTTCTGAATGCTTCTTCTGATATTGAAGCAATACACTCTTCTGTAAATATCCTTACAGGCCTTGTCTCAGCTGGTATTTCTGATATTGCTGGAATTACTTCTGGTGTTAATGCTTTTTTCACTACAGAAGATCTGATAAATAAGAATAAACCAAGTGCAACAAGTATTACAATCCCTAATATAATAAATAGTGTTATCTGTCCCCTTTTTTTCACTATTGTTCCCCTCAAGGTAAAATATCTAATTCCCCTTTATAAACTTTTTCATTTTCTAAGAATGATTTTAGACGTAATTTGCAAAATTTAGAAAAAGAAACTATTAAATACTTTTAGATATATCTGAGCAGTATGGCAGAGCCAAGATTAGCTTCTTATATTAAAAAACAAGTTAGTGCAGGCTATGATATAAACACAATTAGAGAGTTTCTTATAAGAAATGGTTATGATATAAGAGAAGTTAATGAAGCTATTGATTTTATCTATAAAACACCCAAAAAAAAGTTTCCTATGCTGGCTGTAGTGGCAGGAACAATTGGCCTTATCTTAATCATCATAATTCTATTATTCGCTTTTGGAGGAGGGGAGGAAGAAGCTTTTGAAAGTATAATTAGTGATATCCCTTCTGAATCTCTTGAAATAGTTTCTCCTGAAGTTGATGAGAGTCCAGTAGGAGTAGAGACTGTTGGCATTGAAACCCCATCAGAAACACCAACTGGAGCTGAGATTATTGAACTAAAATGTCCTACTAGCTGCAATGACA
>JAZGHU010000063.1:0-15167 GCA_036481345.1 Candidatus Woesearchaeota archaeon | reverse complement strand
TCCAATCTGCACAGTAGAAGGTCATGTAGACCACGGTAAGACATCTATCTTAGATAGAATTAGGGGAACCTCTGTTGCAAAAGCAGAAGCAGGAGCAATCACACAAGCAATTGGAGCTTCTATCATCCCATTAACAACAATTCAAAAAGTTTCAGGCCCATTACTAGATGCATTAAAACTAGATCTGACAATTCCAGGATTATTATTTGTAGATACTCCAGGACACGCTGCTTTCACTTCTTTAAGAAAAAGAGGAGGAAACTTAGCAGACATTGCAATTGTTGTAATAGACATCAACGAAGGAATCATGCCTCAGACACAAGAAGCAATTGAAATTCTAAAATCCTATAAAACGCCATTTATAATCGCATTAAACAAAGTTGATCTTATTCCAGGATATAGGCCAATGGATACACCATTATTGCAGCAGATAGAATCTCAAGAAGAAGCAGTAAAAAAACAGATTGAGACTAAACTTTACGAACTTGTTGGATCTTTACACGAACTAGGATTTGAATCAGAACGTTTTGATAGAGTTCAAGACTATACAAAACAGATTGCAATGATTCCAACTTCAGCAGAAACAGGAGCAGGAATTCCAGAATTACTGATGGTCATGACAGGATTAGCTCAAAGATATTTAGGAGATAAACTAGAATGCGATACAAAATCCCAGGCAAAAGGAATTATTCTTGAAGTAAAAGAAGACAAAGGCCTAGGAAAAACTTTAGATGTTATAATCTACAATGGATGCTTAAAAGTTAATGATACAATTGTAATTGGTTCATTAGGCGAGCCAATTGTTACAAAAGTAAAAGCAATGATGCAGCCAGCTCCATTGCAAGAGATGAGAGATAAACGTACAAAATACAAAGCAGTAAAAGAAATAGTAGCAGCAACAGGAGTTAAGATCTCTGCAAAAGATATTGATGAAGCAGTTGCAGGCATGCCAATACATTCAACAGAAAATATAGAAGAGACAAAAGAACAGATCCAAAAAGAAGTTCAGGAAGTTCTTATTGAGACAGAAGCAGAAGGAATAATTGTAAAAGCAGATACTCTTGGATCATTAGAAGCAATGGATAATTTATTAAGAGGAAAAGGAATTCCAATCAGAAAAGCAACAATCGGAGATATTTCTAAAAAAGATCTGACAGAAGCAGAATCAATGCTTGAAAAAGATCCATTGCAAGCAGTAGTATTGGGATTTAGTGTCAAGACCTCTCCAGATATTGATGTAAAATCCTCAAAAGTTAAGATCATAACAAATGATGTTATCTACAAAATCATTGAAGATCTGGAAAAATGGCAGGAAGAAGAAACTAAGAGACAAGAAGCAAAAGAATTAGATACAATTGCTCGTCCTTGTAAATTAAAAATGCTTGGCAAAGGATATATCTTTAGACAAAACAATCCTGCTGTATTTGGTGTTGAAGTTCTTATAGGAATACTAAAAGCAGGAACATCAATAATGAAGTCAGATGGAACAAAACTAAATGAAGTAAGGACAATCCAAGCAGATCAAGATTCAGTAAAAGAAGCAAAAAAAGGAGAACAAGTTGCTATATCAGTTGAAGGCATCACAATTGGCAGACAGATAGGAGAAACAGAAATTCTATTATCAGATATTTCAGAAGATGATTTCAGAAAAGCAAAAGAATTGAAAAAACATCTTTCTCAAGAAGAAAAAGATATTTTAAAAGAAATTGCAGAAATAAAAAGAAAAGAAAACCCTGTTTGGGGTATTTAATTACTTTAACATATCATCCATAGATTTCTTTGTTTTAGCTTTCTTCATAGCTTCTTTAGCAGCTTTCTCAAGATCAACTCCAAGATCCTTTAATCCTTTGATATGCATCTGCATTAACTGCTCAACAATCTGAAGAATTTTCATCATCTCTTCTCTTTCTTTTGCTAAAGTAGCCAAAGCTCCTTTATGAAATCCAATTTGTTCATCATTTGAAACATCAGTTTTTTTTGTTGCCATAATAATCACCTAAGAATTTGATTTTTTCAGGGTATTTAAAACTTCGGTTTTTCGAAGAAAAAATGAAGTCTGTTTTCAACAAAACTTTACTTCGGGTTTTTCTCAGAAAATTTAATTCATATGCAGTTCTAAAACATCCTTATCCATCAATTCTTTATCCATTTTCTTGAATATCTGTCCGTCAAATTTAGCTCCTTTTCCCCATAATCTTGCAAATTTAAATTTTTCAACAAAATCTTTGTGCAGTTTAGAGCAAACATCTCTTATTGTGCTGCCTTTAAACATAATCAATGGTTCTTCCATATCAGCTTGTTTGTTTACCTCTTTCAAAAATATCCTAATTACTCCTAATCTATTATAAATCCCTTCTTTCAACTCTTTAATACCTTCTTCTTTCTCTGCTGAAACAACAACATCTGCTTTAACATCTTTCTTAATCTTATCTAATCTTCTTTCACTAACTAAATCTTTCTTAGTAATAACAGTAAGAGCTTTTGTATATCTTTTATTTCCTTCTATAACATCAATTAATTCATCAGCACTTATATCAGTCCTTATCAAAACATCAGCATTTGATATCTTCATCTCTCTCATAATATCAGTAATCATCTTCTTGTCAATTTTAGTAAGCTTTACAGTTGTTCCAACTCCAACCCCCCCTCTTGCTTTTTTTGTAATCTTAACATCAGGCCTTTCCTTATTAATTCTGACTCCTGTCTCATAAATCTCTTTTAACAATGCCTTATAATGTTCAGGATGCTGGGCATCAACTAAAATCAATATCAAATCAGCATTTCTGATTATTCCTAGAACTTCTTTTCCTCTTCCTCTTCCAGAAGCAGCACCATGTACAATTCCAGGAACATCAATTATCTGAATTTTTGCATATTTATACAGCATCATTCCAGGAACAGCACTTAAAGTTGTGAATGCATAAGCTGCAATATCAGATTTAGCATTAGTTATTTTGTTCAGTAAAGTAGATTTTCCTACAGATGGAAATCCCAACAAAACAGCAGTTCCATCTCCTGTCTTTCTTACTGTAAATCTATCATCTCCTTTTGATTTTCCAGTAGAAGCTCTTTGAACTGCTTTTTCTTTAAGCATAGCAAGCTTCGCTTTCATAAGGCCAATTGCATGCTGTGTTTTCTTATTGTATTTTGTCTTGCCTATCTGCTCTTCCAGTTCTCTAATCTTCTCAGAAGTAGTTAGCTTCTTTCTTTCAGTAAGCTGTGCTTTTTCTTTCTTCTTTCCTACTTTTACTGCTTTTTTCCCAGCCATAGCTATCTTTAGAAAGGGAATATTTATAAAGATATCTTCTTAATTCAAAATCATGGCTCAAATAATAAATCAAACAACAACCTATATTGATTTTATATTATCTCAATTATTCACCAAGATTATTGTTGCAATTATTATTCTTTTAATTGGTTTTGTAATGGCAAGAATTGCTGGAAAACTAATACACAAATTCCTGCATGAAATAGAATTAAATAAAATTCTGGAAAAAGCAGGAATGAAACTAAAATTAGAATCAACTATCAGCAACATAGTCACTTATTTTATCTATTTTGTAACAATTATCTGGGCTTTGAATTCAATGGGCCTCACAACAACTATTCTAAACATGGTTTCAGGAGCAATACTTGTGCTTATTGTCATCTCAATAATCTTAGCTATCAAAGATTTCTTTCCAAACATAATGGCTGGCTTCTTTATCTACAGAAAAAACACAATCAAAGTTGGAAATAAAGTAAAGATAGACAATGTAAGCGGAACAGTAAAGAAAATCTCTCTTTTAGAAACAGAAATAAAAACACCATCAGGAGATACAATCTACGTTCCAAACTCAACTATAACTAAAAAAGCAGTTCTTGTTAAAAAGAAATCATAAAATCGAAGATTTTAGGATGCCAAACAGCTTTGCCGATTGAGCATAATCAAGCTATTTTCTCTAATTCGCTGACCACATTCCAAATCTGTGTTCTTGTATATGTCTGCAGATTAGGATCTTCTGCAACTTCTTCTAATTCATGTAATGCTTTATGTACTTTTATAGAAATCTCATCTTTTTCCTTAAGAGCTTCAATAGTAATCACAATCTTATCTTTGACATTTCTTGGAACACTTCCCTCTTCCTGTAAATCTCCCAGGACATCTATTATGATTTTAATCTGTTCCTCAACATCCATTCTGATCACTTCTTCAACTTTTCCATAACTTCAGACTGCATTGCGCTTGCTTTATCCTTCATATCTGCTTCCTGCTTTTCTAAAGTTTTAATTCTTAAATCTAGAACTTCTTTCTTAGCAGTCAGATCTTTTTTCAAACTTTCTTTGTCAGATTTAACCATGACATTTCCTACAATCTTAAAAGCTTCATCTGTTTTTTCTAATTCCTTTAAAGCAGACTCCATTTCCATTAATTGTGCTTGCACTTGTTGTTTTTGTGCTAGAAAGCTTTGCATTCCTTGCTCAAGCATTTGCAATTGCTGAATTTTTTCTTGTGTGTTTTTATCCATTTTTATCAATATTCTCGTAAACAGTTATTAGTTTTGTTATGCCATGCATTGTTGCCCTTAAAGCAACTGAATCATCAGCCTCAATCTCAAATAAAATATGGTCATCTTTTTCTACTATCTTGAAATTTGACCTTTTTTTATCAGCCAACTCTGGTTCAAAACAAGCTTTCAGTTCTTTTGGGTCCCCGTAAACTCTAATTTCTGCACTTAACTTCATCTTGCTTTAACTTTAGTAGGCTCTGACCTTGGCTTAAATAACATCTTGCTGCCACAGTAAGGACATCTAACTCTCTTTCTCAAATACTCTGTAGCAACTCTCTTATTACAATGAAAACATTTGTACGTTACCATTATTCTTTTTCTCCTTCTTTTATTGATTTCTTTCTGATAGTATATGCCTTTCCAGTAAATTTACTTTCACATTTCTTGCATTCCCATATTCCTACAGCTATTCTTTTTACTTTCTTTGCTCTACAATAAGGACAAGTATGTTTTCCTCTTTGAACAGCTTCAATCTCAGCAAGCTTATGTTTAACTCTTCTACCATATCTTGCTCCAAATCTTTTCACTGATCCTAATTTCTTTTTTGCTGCCATTGTTAAAATGGGGCTACCCAGATTTGAACTGGGGTCCCCTGGTTTTTTGCTAATATTATATTGTCCCAAACCAGGAAGGCTAGCCAAGCTACCCCATAGCCCCTTTTACGGGTAGTTAGTAATACTCAAAAAACTCTGGTTTGTTTATAAATGTTACTATAAATAGAGTTTAAGCAAAATTTTATAAAGCTGTGCTTTTTTTTGACTATAGCATGGCATTATCAACAAAACAAAAATATGAATTAAAGAAATTCGTAAAAGAATTAAGCCAATACCGTGGAAGGCATACAGAATTAGTTAGTGTATACGTTCCTCAAGGCTATGATATGAATAAAATCATAAATCATTTATCACAAGAACAAGGTACTGCTTCTAACATAAAATCTACTGCAACAAGAAAAAACGTGCAAGATGCTTTAGAAAGAATGATCCAACATCTAAGATTATACAAAAAAACTCCTGAAAATGGATTAGCAGCTTTTGCAGGAAATGTAGCAGAACGTGAAGGCCAATCAGATGTTAAAGTTTGGAGTTTAGAGCCGCCAGTTCCATTAAACGTCAGGATCTATAGATGTGACAAATCTTTTGTTGTTGAACATCTAGATGCAATGCTTGAACATAAAGAAGTCTATGGTCTTGTTGTATTAGACAGAAGAGATGCAATGATCGCTTATCTTAAAGGAAAAACAATAATTCCTTTAGCTAAAACCCACTCTGAAGTTCCAGGAAAGACAAAAGCAGGAGGTCAATCTGCACAAAGATTCGCTAGAATCAGAGAAGGAGCTAAAAAAGACCATTATAAAAAAGTTGCAGAACACATGAAAAACCAATTCCTAGAAAACAAAAACCTAAAAGGGATAATAATAGGCGGTCCAGGAATTACAGTAACACATTTTCTTGGAAAAGATTATCTGACAGGAGATTTAAAGAAAAAAATAATTGGAACTAAAGATCTTTCTTACACAGGAGAATTTGGATTGCAGGAATTATTAGAAAAATCTGCAGATCTTTTAGCAGCAGAAGAAGTAACCGCAGAAAAACAGATAATGGGAAAATTCTTTGAAATGCTTGCAAAAACTCCTGGAAAAGTAAGCTATGGAGAAAAAGAAGTTATGGACAAGCTCAAAATGGGCGTTGTTGAAACTGTTTTATTATCAGAAGCATTAGAAGAAGAAAAAATAGAAGAGTTTGAAAAACAAGCAGAAAAAACTGGCTCAGAAGTAAGATTAATCTCAACAGAGACAAGAGAAGGAGTCCAATTAAGAGAGATGGGCAAAGTAGTAGCTATTCTAAGATATGAAGTTCAGTAATAATTAAAGATATTCTAAAAGTTCATTAGCAGAACTAATGATATCTTCACTATTTTTATTATTAATATTCTTCAATGTTGTTAATGTTCTATTTAATACAGGAGAAGCTAAACATTCTACTAATCCATCCCTTGTTTTTGGATAAACTCCAGTTTCATAATAATTTTTGATAGATAGATACATAAATGCATGCTTAAATATTTTCCAGAATTCTTTTTTGATTCTAGATTCTTCCCACAATCCTCCATAATGAAGTCTTTGCCATAGCTTATCTTTTACTCTATTCAACCCCCCAGAATAAATTTCTAAAATAGTTTCTTTATCTGGCAGTTGAATTTCATCGTTAAAATCTTCTCCAAAAAGAACTTTGCTTCTAAATTTATGAGAAAAATCATGGCTAATCCCATTAGGCCCCACAAAATCTTTTTTTGTAAAAGTACTAATAACATCTTCATCTTCAAAACCAAGTCCAAGGCAGTATTCTCTTAATTTAGGTATATGTTGTTTAAATTCTCCTTCGAATATTAAACAAATATCATTATCACTCCTTCCTTCAATTAATGCATCCCCTGTAGCAGTAGACCCCACAGTAATCATAGAGGAATAATTATCACAATTAGATACTAGCCAGTCATTAAGTTCTTTTAGTTTAGAATTCATAAAAATAATAATTTGGCAAATATTAAAAATATTATTGTAGCCTAAAATAGATAATCCACAAACAATATAAACAACATAGTTTTTTAATTTTCTATGAACCTAATATTAACACGACACGGAGAAACCATAGAAAATATTAAAAAAATATATCAAGGTCAAAAAATACAAGGAACTTTGTCTAAATTAGGAATCGAACAAGCTAAAAAATTAGCTTTAAGATTGAAAGATGAAAAAATAGATTATATTTATTCAAGTGATTTAGCAAGGGCATTAGATACTGCAAAAGAAATAGCAAAATTTCATCAAGACATTCCTTTAATTCTTGTCAAAGAACTTAGAGAAAGAGCTTCAAAAACATTAGCAGGAAAACATACAAGTGAAATAGACTTCAAAAATCTACCTACAGATACAGAAACAAGAGCAGACATGAGAAAAAGAGTAAAGAAATTATTAGATCAAGTTTATGAAAAATGTCCTGATAAAACAATACTTTTTGTAGGTCATGCTGGAATTAATAAATCATTAATTAGAGTAATTCTCAATAAACCAGACGACTATAACCTAGATCATCAGTTCAATACAGCAGTAAACATTTTCGAAATTAAAGAAGACAAAAATCATAAGATAATCTGTTTGAACTGTACAAAACATCTAAAATGAATCTTATAGAAAAAGCATATCAAGAGTTATTTCCAGGAAAAACACTATTTTACAATACAAAGTTAATCTATTCAGGAAGATTCAAAGCTTACAATGCAAATGCTTCAAGATCAATAACAACTTTAACAATTAAATTAGCAAAAGAATGGAAAAAGATTTCTGAAGATATCCAAATGGGATTGATACAGTCAATGTTAGTTAAAATATTCAAAACAAAAGAACGTACATTTAACATGGATTTGTATACAAACTTTGTAAAACATATTCACATAACAATCCCAAAAACAAAATCAGATCCTGATTTAGAAGCTTCTTTTAATAGAATGAATGAAAAATATTTCTACAGCTTAATAGAACAACCTAATCTAAGATGGGGTTCTGCTTCAGTAAGAAAACTAGGCTCTTATAATTATCAGACAGATGAAATTTCAATCTCAAGTATATTCCAAGATAAGTCAGACTTATTGGATTATGTAATGTATCATGAAATGCTTCATAAGAAACACAAATTCTATTCAACAAAAACAGGACGTTCTTATCATCACACTGCAAAATTTAAAAAAGATGAAAAAGCATTTGAAAATTCAAGACAAATAGAAAAAGAACTCACTAAAATCTGCCGAAAACAAAGAATCAAGCGTGCTTTCTTCCCCTACAGCTTCAAATAAGCTCGAAACAACCTCCTTTGAACCATAATCTTTATATATAACCTCCTTCATTTTCAACTTATACCTTTAAGGGGGGATAATTATGGCATCCAAAAGATTGCTTCCATTGGCTGCAATGGAAAAAATTCTTAAACAATCTGGAGCTGAAAGGGTTTCAGACAAAGCAAAGACTGCATTAAAAGCTGTTATTGAAGAGCAAGCAGAACAGATAGCTATTCAAGCTGTTAAGTTTGCTGCACATGCTGGAAGAAAGACAGTTAAAGCAGGAGACGTAAGATTAGCTGCTAAATAATAATCACAGAGGGGGTTTAGAATGGGAGAAACAAAACAAGCAAGTGTTGGAAGTTTACAAAGAGGAAGTTATATTGTTATTGATGGTGCAGCTTGTAGAGTAACATCAACTCAAACATCACGTCCAGGAAAACACGGTCATGCAAAAGTAAGATTAGAAGCATCAGGCCTTATTGACGGAAAGAAAAGAGTCATTGTTATGCCTGGACATGATCATGTTGCGGTTCCTATTGTAGGAAAAAAATCAGCTCAAGTATTATCAATCCAAGGAAACGCAGCAAATGTTATGGATGCAGAAACATACGAAACATTTGACTTAGAAATTCCTGAAGACCTAAAAGGAGAAGTTGTTGAAGGAGCAAACATCCTTTATTGGGAAATACTCGATCAAAAAGTTATGAAGCAAGTAAAGAGTGAATAAATATGGCAAAAATACCAGAAGCAGAAAAAAGGCTTTTTAAAAATATCTTTATTTGCAGAAAATGCAAAACAAAGGTAAGAGCCAATCCAATGAAAATATCAGAGAGAAGAATAAGTTGCAGAAGATGCAATTGTAAGGATTTCAAACCAGTAAGAAAAAAGTAAACTAACTAAAAAAAGATGGTAGATATTCAGATAATAGCTGCAATAATATTTGTAGTCCTACTTGCAATTTTTCTTTATGTAAAAAGGAAAAACATAATATTGCAAAAGATACTTTTTCCTTTTCTCTATCTGATTCTTTATAGAAGCAACTTTGGAATAAAGTTCATGAACAAATTTGCTAAGAAATATAGAGAATGGATAATTTTCTTTGGTTATACTTGTATAGGCTTGAGTATTGTTGGAATGGTATTTATCTCTATCAACATAATAATGATGGTCTGGAACTTGATAGTTGCTCCAGTTTCCCAGCCAGCTGTTGCTTTAGTCTTACCTTTTACAAATGTTCCAGGAGTAGGCTACCTATCATTTTTCCATTGGATTATTGCTATCTTTGTTTTAGCAATAGTTCATGAATTTGCTCACGGTATTGTTGCTCGAGCACATGGTTTGCAAATTAAATCTTCAGGCTTTGCTTTCTTTGCTTTAATCGCACCAATAATCCCTGCGGCTTTTGTTGAACCAGATGAAAAACAGCTTTTTAAAAAATCAGATGTTGTTCAATACTCAGTATTTGCAGCAGGACCAATAATTAATATTGTATTAGCCTTTTTGATATTTTTGATAATAACACCAGGATTAACAGCAATTGAAAATAGAATAACAGATCCAGTTGGACTTTCCTTTGATTTATTAAATGAATCTTATCCAGCATCACAAGCAGGAATGCAGCCAGGAATAATAAATCAAGTAAATGGAGAAGATGTAATAAGCTATGAATCATTTACAGATGCAATCTATGGAATTGAACCAAATGAAGAGATAACAATTTCTACAGATACTGGAAATTACACTTTAATAACAGCTATATCTCCTGATAATCCTAAAAAAGGTTTTATTGGAATAATGCCTACTGCAAACGAAAGAACAATGAAATCACAGTTTGAATGGCTTAAACATCCTTTCTTTTGGACAAAAGATTTGTTCAGATGGTTGTTCTTATTGAACTTCTTTATTGGATTGTTTAATTTATTGCCATTAGGAATAGTAGATGGAGGAAGAATCTTGAAAACATTCTTATCAAAAGTCATAAAAGACCAGAAAAAAGCAGGCAAAATCTGGGGCTTTATCTCATTATTCTTCTTACTGCTATTATTATTTGGATTAATGACAACCTACTTAGGAAATCCATTTGCATTTTTAAGATGATTACAATAATTCTTGTTGAGCCTAAAAATTCAGGCAATGTTGGAGCAATTGCAAGAGCAATGGCTAATTTTGGATTTTCAAAATTAGTTTTAGTCAATCCAAAATGTAATCATCTGTCTCAGACAGCTAGAAATAGAGCAAAATGGGCTCAAGATGTTTTGAAAAAAGCAAAAGTTGTTAAGAAAATTCCAAAAGTTGATACTTTGATTGCAACAACTGCAAAAATCGGCTCTGATTACAATATTCCACGTTCTCCAATCTCTCCATCTCAATTATCTAAATTAGCTAAAGGCAATATCGGATTATTATTTGGCAGAGAAAGTATTGGCCTAACAAACGAAGAGATTTTGCAGGCAGACTTCGTTGTCTCAATTCCCGCCTCCAAAAAATATCCAGTTATGAACTTATCCCATGCAGTAACCATTTTATTATATGAATTATCACAAGAAGATCACACTTCTCATATTCAATTAGCATCAGAAGCAGACAAAAAACAAATTCTCAAATTATTAAATCAAAAAATGAAAAAAATGAGTTTTGCAACAAAAGAAAAAAAACAAACTCAAATCAAAGTCTGGAAACGGATGATTGGAAAATCTTTCTTAACAAAAAGAGAAGCTTTTGCACTTATGGGCTATTTTAAAAAATTATGATTTCTTCTTATCAAACCATTTCTTAACTCTTAAATCAATCTTAGGTTTAGCTTCAGGTCCCAATGAATAATAAATTTTCTCAGCTTGCCCACCCCAAGAATAATCTCCTTTTTCCATCTTAATCTCTGCAACCTTAAACTCCTTTGTTACAACTCCTTTCTTAAGATGATAATAAATACTTCTCATAGTCACTGCTGGAAATATATCTCTATAAACTTTATACACTTCATAACCATATCCTTTCTTCATAAAGAATAATATTTCTACAATATTCTGTCTTATTTTTGATTCAACAGGTCTTCCTCTTGCCATATCAACAAATAATTTCTTTTCCTTTAAATAGATTTCCATATTGAAAATAATTAAATTTATATAAACTAAGATCAGATTACTTATTATGCCTAAGATAACATCAAAACTTAAACACAATATTCTGATGATAGCAATCGCTATTATCTTTGCATTATTTGTAGGCTATGGTATTGATACTTTCTATGAAGCTCCAGAATATAGAGATTATTGTGAGGAATATGCAAGACCATCCCCAATAGATAGAACTAATCAAACAGAATTTGATGAATTTGTAGAAAAAAACAATGCTTGCTTAGATGAACATAAAGAAGCTTATGAAGTTTATTCAAGAAATGTTTTCATAATAACTTTGATCATTGGATTGATTGCAGTAATAATCGGAGGAATTTTATTAAAAGTAGAATCTGTTTCTTCTGGTATAATGGCAGGAGGCGTCTTAACATTAATCTACGGAACAATGCGTTATTGGGGAGATATGACAAAATATCTAAGATTCTCAGTTCTAACTATAGTCTTAATTGTCCTAATCTGGATTGGCTATAAGAAATTTAAAGATTAAAAATTCAAAGAATTTTTTATCCCAGAAATAATTCTAAAAATTATTTCGCTGGATTAAATATACTGAAATTCCAGCATACCTGCCAATTTTACTTTATCTTTCCTTTTTAAGAATTTGGGCTCTACAACACGCTTATTATTTATTTCACAACGATGCTTTGGTTCTAAGTCATGAGATTGAGTAAAAGGATTCCATTTAATTATTACATGCTTTCTACTTATTATATCATGGCTCTTCATTGGTTTTATTGCTATCTTGTTCCCTATCAATCTTACCCAAGGATCATCAAATTTCTTGAAAAATTTTTCCTTTTCTTCTGGGGTAGCTCTTCCAACTGTATAAGTGCCTGTGCCTATTGGAATTGCAATCTCTACTTTTTTCATCCCTTGAAAAAACAATAATGTAGCATTTTTACCATGCTTCACACCTTTTTTCTTAGATTTGCTCCAAGGTAATAAATCTGCCAATCCCATTTTATTTTCCCTCCAATTCCTCTCTTTCAGCATCTAACAACAATTTCTTCTCAGTACGAGCAACAGTCTCTTTGATGTCATGCACAGCATCTGGATTTGCACTAATTGAATCAATTCCAATATTAACCAAAAACTTTGCCATTTCAGGCCTTGACCCTGCTTGCCCGCATATTGAAGTCTCAACATTATACTTTCTACAAGTTTCAACAACCATTTTTATTTCTCCTAAAACAGAAGCATGCATTTCATCAAACAATTTAGATAATCTTTCATTGTTTCTGTCAATTCCTAATGTCAATTGAGTAAGATCATTAGTTCCAAAACTAACAAAATTAATCCCTTCTTTGCAAAGATCTTCAATAATCCAGCATGAAGCAGGAGTCTCAATCATAACACCAAACTGAACATCTTCACAAGGTTCTAATCCAACTTCACGAAGTATTTTCTTTGCTTCTCTAACTTCCCTAGTTCTAATAATAAAAGGCAGCATAATTCCAACATTTTTCAATCCTTCATCATGAAGTCTTTTAACAGCTTCGAACTCTGCTTTCAAAATCTCAGGTTCATCAAGACCTCTTCTAATAGCATGCCATCCCAGCATAGGATCTGTTTCTTTTGGCTCTTTATCCCCACCTTTCAAATTTCTATATTCATCTGTCCTCAAATCAGAAGTCCTAACCCAAACTGGCTTGCCTCTAAATGCTTTTGCTATCCCTCCAATACCTTTCATCAATAATTGAATATAATCTTCTGTTTTTCCTTCTCTAATATATTCAGCAGGATGCATCTCACCTTGAGCAATCATTATCTCTAATCTAACTAATCCAACACCATCTGCATGAGTTTCTTGTGCAGCTTTCTCAGCAAAATCAGGAAGATCCATAATAACCTTAACTCTTGTTGCAGTTATTATCTCAGCAGGTGCAGCAGGTCTTGCAGCTTCTACTTTTTTCTCAACTTCTTCTAATTTTCCAGCATAAACAACCCCATGGGTTGCATGAACAGTTACAATATCGCCTTCTTTTAGAACTTCAGTAGCATTCCTTGTCCCCACAATACAAGGAGTTCCCATCTCTCTTGAAACAATTGCAGCATGACAAGTCAAACCACCTTCATTAGTTACAATTGCTGCAGACTTTATCATAGCAGGCACCATATCAGGAGTTGTCATCCTTGTAACCATCACATCCCCTTTCTCTATCTTATCAAGTTCAGAAACATCTTTAATGATATTTACAGGTCCTGAAGCAACTCCTGGACTAGCTGTCTCTCCTTTAACTAAAACATCAGCTTCAACTTCTTTTAATCCTTTAACATCTTCTGGAATTTCTCTTTTTTCTTCTTTTTTCTTAAATGTTGTAACAGCTCTTGCCTGCACAATATAAACTTCATCTTTTTCAATAGCCCATTCCATATCCTGCGGCTTTCCATAATGTTTTTCTATCTTTTTTCCTAATCTAGCTAATTCTCTTATCTCTTTATTATTGCAGACTTGCTGGTCTTCTTCATCTTTACTTAATGGAGCTTCAACAGTCTCTCCTGTTTCAGGATCTTTTATGATCTTTATTTTCTGTTCCTTAACCTCAATTTTCTTAATCTTCAAATCTTTTTTATTAATAATATACAAATCAGGATTCACAGCTCCCAAAACAACAGCTTCTCCTAATCCAAATGCTCCTTCAATCATTATCTCTGTATCATCATTTGTTGCTGGATTTATACTAAACATAACCCCACTTTTATCAGAACTGATCATTTTTTGAACAACAACAGCAATAAACACCTGATCTGTTGGAAACTTATTCCTGTTTCTATAATAAATGGCCCTTGCTGTAAACAATGAAGCCCAGCATTTTCTTGTAGCTTCAACACAGCCATCTTTACCAATAACATTCAAAAAAGTAGCTTGCTGTCCTGCAAATGATGCTTCAGGAAGGTCTTCTGCAGTAGCACTACTACGACAAGCAACTAACTCATCTTTACCTTCAACAATATCAGTCATATCACTTCTTTGGTGAGCCCCAACTAAACTATAGCTTTCTTTAATATCTTCTATAATCTCTTTAGGAATCTCAGTTGCTTTGATTAATTCTTGAACTTCCTTAGCAGTTGCCTGCAATTGATCAGTATTTTCTACATCAATACTTCCAACCATTTCCAGAATCTTATCTTTAATTCCAGTTTTTTCAATAAATTCCTTATAAGTTTGAGCAGTAACAACAAATCCAGGTGGAACAGGCAGTCCTGCTTGAGTCATCTCTCCGAGGTTTGCCCCCTTACCTCCTACAGTTTCAACATCATCCTTAGAAATTTCCTTAAACCATTTGATTCTTTCTGACATAAAGCATACACCTCATTTTAACTTTTTTTATGCTCATTTATTATATAAATTTTTGCTATTTAAAAAAAGAAAAACTATATATATACAATATTCTCTCAGTAAGTAAAAAGGAGGCATTTTAAATGAAAATCAATAAAATAGCACTTTTACTTATTCTACTTTTAGTAACAATCGGTTCTGCATATGCAGCAATCTCAGCAACAATACAATCACCATCTTCAGCATGGTTTAATACATATAGCATATTACTAAATGTAACAACAAATGACAATGCAAATATAACTTTTAACACATCAACATATTCAACAGAAACAACACTAGCTACTAATGCAACACAAGGTTCTC
>JAZGHU010000062.1:0-8864 GCA_036481345.1 Candidatus Woesearchaeota archaeon | reverse complement strand
TTTGAAGTTAGGAGAAACCCTTACAATAACATCCTTAAATACAACAGCCCTTTCTCCTGGTACTAATATATCTACTTTGTCTTTAAGATCAAGTTTTTGCACATCTTCTGGAGTGCAATGCAAGTGTCTTTTGACAATTTGTATATGATCTTTAATAAATATGGTTCCTTTTGGACCAGTTAATTTTACTTCTGGAGATTCTACAATAAAACCATTTAATTGCAATTTTAGTATAACTATATCTGTAAGAGATAATTCAATTTGTGTTTTGTCTCTTATAGGTCCCAAAACCCTTAAAGATAATTTATTCCCTAAGTGTTCTATTTCTACTTTCTCTTCAGCAGCAAATTCTCCTGGCTGGCTTAGATCTTTTATCTTGGTTAATTTGTAATTCTCTCCAAATAAAATATCCATGTCCTTTTGTGAAAAATGTACATGTTTATTAGATATCTCTATAGGTATTGGCTTCATTTTATTTTATCTTTTTAAAAGCCCTATATAAATATTACTGATAATCTTATTGAGTAATATATTTTATTCTGTTAAGATTAGCAATATTGCAGTATCTTCCTCAGCTTTTAGGGAATGAGGAGCATCTTTTGGCATAAAGATAAACTTATTTGGAACCATTTCTATCTCTTTATCAAATAATTTGAATGTCCCTTTTCCTTTCAAAACTTGTACTACTCCATTTTTTGTTGAAGTATGTTCATCTATGTCTGTTCCTGCTGATAAACACATTAGTGTATAATTATAGTTTTTCCCCTTAGCAAGTACTGTACTAAAAATACCTTCTTCTGGAAACTGCATTAATTCATTTAGATCTTTTTCAAATCCTTTTTCTTCTGTCATTTTAGATTATTTATCTTAGTAACCATGTCTTTTATTTGTTTATCACTTAATTCATGGGCTTTTGCTCCTTGTTCTAAGGATTCAAAAGCAGCCCCCCCACAGCCAATACAATGCAATCCTTCTTCAACCATTATATCATGAGCATCTGGTTTTTGTTTTATGATGTCCATAATAATATCTTCTTTTTTGATCATTGTATTTCTCCATCTAATGTAACTGTTTCATGGATTATAGGAATTTGTTTTCCTGATGCTTCTACTGCTTCTTCTACAGCTGATAACAGTCCATGACAGCAAGGAACTTCCATTATAGCTACTGTTACACTCTTGACATTATTCTGCTTAAATATCTCTGTTAATTTTTCTTTGTACTCTTCAATATCATCTAATTTAGGACAGCCAATTACCAAAGATTTTCCATGCAATAACTTAGAATGAAAATTTGCATGGGCAAATGGAACACAATCTGCTGAAACTAATAAATGAGCATTATCAAAGAAGGGCGCTGTTGGCGGCAGTAAATTTAATTGTACTGGCCACTGCTCTAATGCTGAGTTTTGTTCTTTGTTTTCATCTGCGTTGTTTTCTTTTTTATTTTCTCTTATTGCTGCTCCTGGGCAGCCGCAAGGTGATTCTATCATTTTATCTTCCTCCAATTCAATGTTGTTTTTTTCTAAGAATTCTTTAGCCTGTGCTAAATATTTTTCTTGATTATGATCTTTAAGATGTTTTAGATGAGCTTTGATTGTATTTTCTCCTTGCTTGACTATATTTTCCATTACTTTTTTCTCATCATACTCTTCTGCTTCTCTTTCTTCTATTTCTATTGCACCTTCTGGACAATGTCCAATACATGCTCCTAATCCGTCGCAGCAAAGATCACTAACTAATCTTACTTTGCCATCTATTATTTGTAAAGCCCCTTCTGGACAGTTTGGAATACACAAACCGCAGCCGTTACACTTATCAGAATTAATCTTAATTATTTTTCTTTTAACCATCTTCTATTTCTTTTTCTTAGGTTTACATCCACAACATCCGCACATTTTTGTCTCCTCCATGATTATAAAACAGGCTAGAGAAAGAGGTATATAAACCCTAGCCTGATTTTATGTATTATGTTTAGTTTTTCTAAAAATAATTTCTCCATAAGTCTTTTTCAATTTGGTTCACTATATTGTCTTTCTCAAATAAATCTTCAAAATAGTTGCTTTTTGCTGGTTTACTCCAGTCATTTTCTTTAACTTCCCAGCATTTGCCTTTATGGCATGCTACTTCATTTAACATTTTAATCACCTCAAAATTTATTCTTGATGATTTTGTTCTAATCCTTCAAGCCCCTGATTGATTTTTTCCCAGAGCTTGTGATATTTGGAAAGTTTCATCTTTCACCTCTTTTTGAAAATGATTCATGCATAATCCTCTGATTACAGCAGCATTTCTGCATCTTTTTCCAACAAGTGTTGTTCTCCTACACCTCATTTTTTCTAACATAGAACTTCATAGTGAAAGGAATATTAATAGTTAATCACTATTAATGATAGTTAATATTGTACTTATATCTATAAATAAAAGCTAAGTTTTATATAGTTCCTTTATTTACTCTATTAATCATAGGGTGGTAATATGATTAAAGAAAAACTAAATCTAGATAATAGAGATAATGTTATAATTCAGATGCTGCAAAAGGATCCTCATGTTTCTCAAGAAGAGATTGCTAAGAAATTAAAATTATCTCAACCTTCAGTATGGGCAAGAATAAGAAATCTAAAAGAAAAAGGAGTTATAAGTCATATTGTTGGAATGGATTTCCAAACAGTTGATCTAAATTTAGCTAAAGTTGATGTTTCTGCAACAGATACCCAGGCTGTTATTGATGAATTCAAAGATTGTCCTTATTTTATCAATGCATTAGTCACTTCTGGAAGGCATAATGTTTGCCTATTCTTTACTGGAATTGATCTTAAAAATATAGAAGGCATTGTTAATCATCACCTAAGAGGAAATCCAAAAGTAAAAGATGTTGAATTAAATATAGTTATAACAACTGCAAATAGTTTTGTTCTTCCCTTAAATATTGATGACAATAATGAACATCAGAAAAAGTGCGGCAAAGACTGCAAGAAATGTATTAGTTAGTTCTCTTTCCGCCGCCAGCTTTGTAAGGAGAATGTCTTGTTTTTTCTCTTTGAGTATTCCTGTCTTCTGGAACCATGCTTGCTTCGTCTCTCTCATCATAACCACATTCTGAGCAGAAATACATCTTTGATCCCATGAATTCAACCATTTTTATTTTAGTTGAACCGCATTTAGCACACTGTTTCATTTCTTTTTCACTGTATTTATCTTTAGCAGAGGATATAACCCGCAAAATCCAGTGAATGCAGTTACAAAAGAGATTACTGCTAAAATATACCACCAAGCACTATACGCATATCCTAAATATGTAAATACTAATCCTAAAATAAATCTAATTGATTTATCATTTTTCCCAACATTTTTTTCCATTATAATAACCTCTCTTCTGATAATTGTAAATGATCTATCTCTACTTCAACCAAAGCCTTAAAGATTTCTTTTATTCTTTCACTTGTAGACTCAGCTGCTGCTTTTTTGTAGAATTCAATTGCTTTTGTTTCTCTTGTATGGGCTTCTTTTAAATCATCTTGGTAATCTACAGAGCAAGGATCATCTCCTTTTGGAATTTTATCTAATTTTAGGATCTTTTTCCAGATATCTGCATGTTCTGCTTCAACTTTGCCCAATGCTTTAAACAATTTCTTTCCTTCTTCTTCATGCACTTTTTCAGCTGCACAGAAATAAAATGCAGCATTGCTTACTTCAACTTCTAAAGCATGTTCTACATTTGCTTTATCTGTTTCATTTAATTCAACATCAAAATCAACTTCAGCATCATCAAATTTCTTTATATGCTCTTGTTTTGCCCCACAAAAAGGACAGTTTGCAGGAACTTTATCTCCTATATAAGGATCCCCACATATTTCACATCTAAATAGCTTTACCATTTTAACCTCCCATATATACTTTAAGTATTAACATAAGTGCAATTCCAACCAAAAAAAATACAAATGACATGATTGATTGATTTAATTTTGATTCTTTATGCAGTTCTGGAACTAAATCAGATGCTGCAATATAGATAAACCCTCCTGCTGCAAAAGGGATAAGAAAAGCTGTAAAGTTTTCTATTGATGAAGATAGGAACACACCAACAATAGCCCCCACTATAGCCATAATTGCTGTAAGAAAATTAAATAATAATGCCTTTAGTTTTGAAAATCCTCCATAAACCAGAATAGCAAAATCTCCAAGTTCTTGAGGAATCTCGTGTGTTATAACTGCTATAGTTGTTGCAATCCCTAATGGAATATTTATCACAAAACTTGCTGCAATTACTAATCCGTCAATTAAATTATGGATAGAATCTCCAATAAGGCTCATATAAGTAAAAGTATGAACATCACACTTCCCCTCATGACAATGATGCCAATAAAGAAATCTTTCTATTATAAAGAAAGCTGCAAAGCCAATTAATACTGATAATCCAACAAAACTTAAAGTGGAAACTTCTATTGCTTCTGGAATCAGATGAAGAAAAGCCCCACCCATCAAAGCTCCTGCTGAAAATCCTACTAATTTCAACAACATCTTTTGCAGAAGTTTTTCTTTTATTGATAATGAAATAATACCTAATAAAGAGAGTAAACTTACAATAACTGTTGCTCCGATTGCCCAGATTAACGCAGTCATTCTTCTCTTACTTCTTCTATTTTTATTGCCTCAACAGGACAGATATCTGCTGCTTCTTTTGCACATTCTTTATCTGTTTCAGCTTGTTTAGCAACAGCTTTTCCATCTTTTAATTCAAACACATCTTCGCATGCTGCAACACATGCCCCGCATCCAATGCATGTTTCTGTATCTATCTTCACTTTCATTTGTTTCCTCCTTATATCCAAATCTTAAATATTAATCCAATTAAACTCAAAGTAATATGAACTAATGCAAATATTAATGCAGCATTTAATGTAGTATCATGATGTTTTTCTAAGAAATCTGATAATGGATGAAGTTTATGGATTCTTGCTGCCCAGTGTTGATTGCAGGCAGGAACATGAAGCAGGATAAATACTCCACCCAGTAATGCTGACCAAAATCCCAATGTTTGTCCTAAAATGTTCATTTTAATGTTTTCTTAAATTTTTCTAATGCGCTTTTTTGAATTTTGTTAGGATGAATTGTTTTTCTTTTCTTTTTAATAAAATCAATTGCTTGTTTAACTGTTTTTCCTTTTGAGATTAAGTAAGCAGCAACCAATGTCGGAGCCCTTCCATGTCCTCTTTGGCAATGAACATAGACTTTTACTTTATTTTTTATTAGACTATTGATAAAATCAACTCCTGCTTTTAACTGTTTTTGAGAAGGAGCTGTATGATCTTTAGTTGGAAGCCAAAGATAATAATCAACACCAAAAGGAGCATCAATCTTTTCTCCTTCCAAACTGATATCAGCTTTAACTCCTTTTTTCAGCAATTCTTTTTTAAAGTGTATTTCACAGCATTGATTAGTTCCTAAATAGATAGAATCAGTTATCTTATTGTATTCAAAAGTTAGTTTTCCATGTTTTATTATCATTTTTTAATAAATAATCCGCACCAGCATTCTCCTTTTTCTGTCCATGTTTTTTGAGCAAAGAAATTGCAAGGACATAATAATCCAACATCTTTGCTAAAATCTCCTGTTTTGATTTGACATGGACAATATTTTAATCCTATTTTTTCCTCATTTTCCAAAACCCCTTTAATCGCAGTATCTGTATGTTCTTTATCAGGATTTAAGATAAATGTCCCATTATCTTCACAATATTTTTCAAATCTTACTCTTAATTCTTCTAAATTCATAATCCCATTACTTTTTTTGCTTCTTCTTTTTCTACTTCAATATATACATTTTTGTTCTGGCATGTTGGACATATTTCAGGCCCAGCAACACCAAAATGTATATCACTACAAACTGTACATCTAAATGTTTTTTTGTCTGGCATATTTTTTCACCCTATATATATGATACTATTACGTGTGTTACAACAGAGATTATAAGTCCATACCAATAATAACAATGGTATTTGTAGAATTTTTGGTATTTTTCACTGTTGAATAAATTGTTTAATCCCCATATACTTACACATCT
Organism: Candidatus Woesearchaeota archaeon; assembly: GCA_036481345.1. Lineage (GTDB taxonomy): Archaea > Nanobdellota > Nanobdellia > Woesearchaeales > WJKL01 > JAAOYC01. Next base: position 2,802 of record JAZGHU010000062.1, on the reverse strand, counting down.
ACATGATGCTAAAACTAAAAATAAAAAGATAAGATTTGCAATTCCTGCTACTCTTACTATTGACACCATTTTATTCTACAATTAATGTCCCTCCCATGCTTCCATGTCCTGATCCACAATATACAGAGCATCTGTAATTCCATGTTCCTGTTTCAGTTGCTGTAAATTCAATAACAGTTTCTTGGCCAGGTAAAATATCTTTATTTACATTGACAAATGGAGTTTTTAAACTAATTCCATGTTTAACATCAATACTTGTTATTTTTAATTTAACTTGATCTCCTTTTTTAATTACAATTGGATTTGGAATAAATTCAAATCTTTTTGCTGTAACTTGAATTTCTTTAACAGTAGTTTCTTCTGGCTCAATTATTACTTCTCCAGGAGGCCCTACTATTGTTGATTCATTAACTTTAGGAAGTTCTTCAATGTCCTCGGTAAATGTTCTATCTGTATTTGGATCTCTACATTGTCTTGGATAAGATTCCATTGCAGGATTTCCTGCTGCAATACATTCTTCAAAATTAGTTATTGTTGGTTCATCAGCTATGGGAGCACATCCACTCAACAGAATTAATGTAATCAATACAAAGATTATTTTTTTAATTTTTATCACCTACTTTTTAGATATAAATCCAAATGCTGATAATAGTGCTCTTGAACCATCTCCAGCAGCTATTATTGACTGCTTTCCTGGCAAATCAGTAATGTCTCCTGCTGCAAATACTCCTGGAACATTTGTTGCTCCTGTTTTATCAACAACAATCTCTTTTTTATCATTTAATTCAACTAATCTTTCTACAATGCCTGTATTTCTTATATGGCCAATCTCAACAAATACTCCTTGAACATCTAATTGTTTTTCTTGTCCATCTTGTTCATATTTAACTCCAGTAACAAATTGTTCTCCATAAACTTCTTTTGTTGTGGCATTATTGATAACTTCAACTATTTCATTATTGACTACTTTGTCTTTTAGTGTTTTATCTGTTCCAGTTGGTTCTGGATTTAAATTGATTATATAGATTTTTTTGATTCCCATATTAATCAAAACATTTGCTGCATCTAAAGCAGCATCTCCTCCACCAATAACAGCAACATCTTTTCCAGCCATTAACGGCCCGTCACAAGTTGCACAATAGAATAATCCCTTTCCTTCATATTCTTCTCCACCAGGAACTGCTAGTTTTCTTGGAGAGCTTCCAGAAGCAACAACTACTGTTTTTGTTTCAGCTTCCTGCTTGTCTGTTATTACTTTGAATCCATTATCTGTTTTTTCTACTTTTTGAACATTTTCTTCTTTTACTTCAATATTATAATCTTTCATATGTTCTTTGAATTTCTCAACAAGATCAATTCCAGATAGTTTATGATAACCAGTATAGTTTTCAATATCAGAACTCCATAATGTTAATCCACCAACATCTTTAGAGATAATTTGATAATTTAAATTTGCTCTTGCTGCATATATTGCTGCAGTTATTCCAGCAGCTCCAGCTCCTATTATTATTACATCATTCATTATAAGCACCTCATTAGTTTAATCTTCAGGACATTTGCAGACAGAGATACAAGTGCCATCTTCATTGCAAATATCAGCCCCACACTTATCACAGCTCTTGATAATCAAACTTTTGTTTTCAGGGAGCTCAATTTCAATATCTCCCTTGCATTTTGGACATTTAACACTTACCATAACCATTCTAATCACTCCAGTTTCAAAGCTTTTTTCAGCTTGTCTACATCATATCCTACAATAATTGTTCCGTTTACGTCAATTACAGGAACACCCATCTGCCCTGATTTGTCAATCATTTCTTTTTGTGCTTCTTGATTTGAAGCCACATCAATATCTTCAAATTCTACATTATTCTCTTTGAAGAATTCTTTTGTTTTCTTACACCAAGGACAAGTTGGTGTTGAATAGATTTTTACAGTCATATTTGATTCACCTCATGAATATTATTTACTTTTATTTAATTGTCTTATATAAATTTTTTGTAGTTATTCATATAACGATGTATCAGGATGGAACGCATACCATGCAAACCAAAAATCACGCTCTTTCACGATTTCATTTCCATCATCATCTGTTATCTTTACAATGCCTGCATCATCTCTTTCAATAGTTAGTTTAACCCCATTTACAGTGTCTTCTATATCTCCCGCTATAACATCATCCTCTTTGTAAGCTTTGTAAGTTCCATCTATTTCAATTCCAAAGATAACTGTTTTTGGATGCACTCTATCATCTTCATTTTCAACAGGGAAAAATACAAAACTATCTTCATAATAGTTTCCATATGGGTCTCTTCCATATCTCCTAAAAAATCCTGTTTTTTGGCTTAAAACTTCTGAGTCTTTATGAACATCTTTCCAATCTCTCCAGACAACAGTATCTATAGATACTTCTGTTAATTCTTGTCCTGTTAACTCCCCCACAATAGCTCTGCCATCTATCTGGCTCCAATAAGTATCTGTTTTTCTGTCATACATCACTAAGTTTGAATTATAGAGTTTTCCAGAAGTTCCAAATTCAACTTCTTCTCCATTAATTGTTCTTTCATATGCAATTCCACTGCCGCATAAAGGACAATAAGTTATCAAGATAGGATCTCCTGCAATATTATCATTAACAATCTCATGCCACACCATTATCTGCAAAGGATAAACTCTCTTCACACCTTTGTAAATTATAGCTAAAACTAATTCATTATCTTCAATCCATTCATCTGCATCTTCTACAGTAACAAATTTTGGATTATCTATAGAAGGAATTCCATCTTTTGGAGGCCCTCCTCC
>JAZGHU010000061.1:0-21623 GCA_036481345.1 Candidatus Woesearchaeota archaeon | reverse complement strand
GGGTGCATTCCGTTATATGAATTATCTTGCTTATCATGGTTGTAAGTTTAGTGAACGTGCGCAACAAGCCAGCAAAAAATTTGATATACCCTCTCTAAAGAATATTTCTTGAGTAACATTTAAATAGTATCAAAGAAAAAATATGACTATGCCAAAGCAAAAAAACATTGGATTGACTGTAAAGAAAGCAGAAGATATGCCAGAATGGTATTCTCAAGTCTGCCAGAAAGCAGAGTTAGCAGATACATCTAAGATAAAGGGCTTTATGATCATCAGACCTAATGCTTATTCTATATGGGAGAGCATCCAGGATTATTTTAATAAAGTAATGAGGGAAAAAGGAGTTAGAAATGCTTATTTTCCATTATTGATTCCAGAGTCTTTCTTTACAAAAGAAGCAGAACATGCAAAAGGTTTTGCTCCAGAACTTGCTTGGATTGAAAAGACAGATGAAGATGAAGAAAGGTTGGCAATAAGACCAACATCAGAGACAATTATGTATGATTCTTATAGTAATTGGGTAAGATCACATAGAGATCTACCTTTAAGGATTAATCAATGGTGTAATGTTCTGAGATGGGAAGTAAAACAGACTAAGATATTTTTAAGAACAAGAGAATTTTTATGGCAGGAAGGCCATTGTGTATATGAAACAGAAAAACAATGTAATGATGAAGCATTGATGTTCTTGGATGAATATAAAAAATTATCAGAAGATGTTTTAGCTGTGCCTGTTTTGACAGGAAGAAAAACAGAAAAAGAGAAATTTGCAGGAGCAAAGATAACTTATACTATTGAAGCGATGATGCCAGATGGAAAAGCACTACAATGCGGAACATCTCATAATCTAGGACAAGGATTTGCAAAAAGTTTTGGAATAAGATATCTTGGAAAAGATGAAAAAGAACATATTCCCTGGCAAAACTCTTGGGGATTCTCAACAAGATTGATTGGAGCAGTGATCATGGTTCATGGAGATGATAAAGGATTAGTTTTGCCGCCAAGAGCAGCTGTAAATAAAGTTGTAATAGTTCCGATAATAAAAGGAGATTCAAAAGAGTTGTTGGAGAAGGCAGCTGAATTAAAAGAATCTTTGAAAGAATTTAATCCTATTTTAGATGATAGAGAAGAATATACTCCTGGATGGAAATATAATGAATGGGAGATGAAAGGAATTCCATTAAGAGCAGAATTAGGACCTAAAGATCTAGCTAAAGATCAAGTTGTGTTGGTCAGAAGAGATACAGGAGAGAAAGAATTTGTTAAGATTGCTGATTTGAATAAAAAGGTAGAAAAATGTTTAGATTTAATTCATAATAATCTTTTGAAGAAAGCTCAAAAACAGTTAAAAGATCAGACTACAACAGCAAAGAATTGGGGAGATGTTGTAAAAGGCATCAGAGAGAATAAATTAGTAAAGATGACTTTTTGTGGAGAAGAAGAATGTGAAGATTTTATCAAAGAAAAGACAGAAGGAGCATCTTCAAGATGTATTGCAGAAGAAAAAGCAGAAGGCAAATGTTTGCATTGCGGAAAAAAGGCAAAATATATAACTTATTTTTCAAAAAGTTACTGAAATTATTACAATTTCAGTCTCTCAAACTCTAAAGAGTTTGAGTTATTAAAAAACTTTATATACTACTTTTTATTTAAATATTAAAGGCAAGGAAAACTGGGTGTGAATCCTATACTGTCCCGCAACCGTTAAGAGTCGGAATACTTGCTTAAACAAAAAGGATCGTGGGTTATCCAATATGACAATTGCAATAAGAAGGGAAACAATTTTTTCATGGCAGGTTTTTCCTATTTCTTTTTCTTTTACTGGCAATGGATTTGAACGCTTTTCTTCAGAAGATGAAAAAGAAGAACCGATTATTATAATTCCTGAAGAACAACCCTTGCTAACTCTTGAAGAAATCCTTGCACCAGAAAAATTAGAAGGTATTGAAAGAGTGGCTTCTGAAGGATTTTCAGAAACAAGGCCAGAAACTTCTTTGATGGGGTTGCATATCCCTCAATTACCTCTTTATTTTTCAGCTGTTCAAAAACAATTTGAACATCCAATGTATTATGTTTTAAATCCGAGCCCGATTTTACAAAGACCAATCCCTAATCATAAAAGAAATCCTAGAAAATATAATCTTCCAAATGAACCAAGCCAATATGAGCAAACACCTGGAGATGAATACACCCCCCAACCAACTTTTTTGCCTTCATATAATTCCATTTATAGGGATGATACACAAATCTTAAACAACAACCCCTTACATTTACCATACAGAAAAGCATTAGAACTTTATACACCAACCAGAAAAGAGTTATTTCAATATAAAAGAAATAACTCTCAGCCATTACTCCATCCTGCTAGATATAGAAGAATATCTTTACAAAAACCTCTTGATTTTCATCAAAAAAAGAGATTAATGATTATGCCTGAAGAAATCAGCCATATTCAATATAAGACTAAAGACAGCAAACTAAGAGAAACACAACCTAAAGAACACTCTCCAGAACAAATCTTACAGCTTGAAGAGATTGTGACTGAAGCTGCTTCTTTAGACATTAATTCCTCTTCAGATGAACCTTATAGTGGACCAGCAAATATAGAAGATAGAAAGATTACTTATCTTCCAAAAACAACTAGAATAAAATCAAAATTAAGTAGACTTCCAAAATTGGTCCAACAAGCAAAACTGCAGAAAAAACAAGATTCTCCAAAGAAAATTCCTTATCCTGCTCAAACAAAATTAATCCCATTAGAAAGGAAAATATCTGAATGTAATACATCAGTCTCTGAATGCTATGCAGCAATATCAGAATGCTATGCTTCTACAGATTCTGCAGCCTCTGAATGCTATGCAGCAATATCAGAATGCTATGCAGAAGCAGAAAACAACATCAAAAAAGCAAGAGGTTACATAAACCAAAGAAAAAATAGCTATGCTTGTGGTGGAGCAATGCATGCTGCATTCCATCATGATGATCTAAATTTCACATTAAAAGATTATATAAGAAATGGAGAACTGCAGGAAGGGTTTAAGCTTGCTGAATCAGTTAAAGTAACTGATGATAATCAAGGGATCTATACGCTAAGAGCAATAAGCACCAAAAACGGAGAAATAGAGGACATTGAAGTAGACAAAAACTCAGTATATGCCCAGCTTGACATGGCTTTAGACTCAACAATTGTATGGAAAAATTTCTATTACATTGATACAGATACTGGAGAAGAACGCTCCGGATTATATCTCGAAACATTAGCAGAATACCATCTTGAAGCCAAGAAATTATTAGGAGACGAGGATGAGCATGGAATGAAGCTTAACGGGATAATTGTTTTAATCAATGGCATTGAGCCAGGACAAGGAACAATCTCTTTACATGACTATAAAGTAAAAGAAGGAGATATATTAGAAATAGTCTATAAAAACGATGCTGCAAGATACAAGATAGACAAGCAAGAACAACGAATTGCAGCATAGTTTTATGTCTAAAAGCCTTGAGATGGCCAAATTTTGGTATTTGAAGTGTGTGAATTCGGCTATTACAGAGCCCCTATTACTCTAAAAGCCTTCTAACCTATGAATTCTGGTGTTTAAACACGTTACTACTGTTTAATAAGTATAAACCGAAAGATTTATAAAGGAGTAATACTCACTATATACTAATATGAAAGACTATTTAATTAATATTCAAAGAGTATTACAAAGCAATCATGCTTTTGGAGAGTTTGGAAGAGGACTCTTATTTGTTGATCTTGATGTTATAGCTGATTCTCATGGCATAAGTTATAAAGATCTACCTAGCTATGGCAAAGTAGGTATTAATGATCATAAAGATGGACTTGTATTTGGAGATGAAGTAAGCTGTGATTCTTTAAGTCAAGATATTTTTGTTTCTCAAAAATTCAATCCAGAATTAGGGAAAATCTATAATGTTTCACAAGATCAAGTAGGATTAGGAGATAGAGGTCATTTTCTTAAATATATTGAAGATGGAGATGATATATCTCACCAAGTATTAGATAGATTTATCAATCTTAGTTCAAAGCAAAGATACGAAAGAGCTCAAAAAAATCGTAAACTTACTCAAGAATGCGAAGCTTGGATAAAAACAAATCCTGAAAGATTCAAACAGCTTAGACTTACAGCAACTACAGGAAACTGTTCAAGATCAACTAATCTTCGAGATTCAGGAATAGCAACACCTGAAGAGATTGGCATAATGAGTGTTCATTATGGTGATTTGTGGGATTATACAGGAGATTAAATTTTCTTTTTCTTTAATTAAAAATCACGAAGGTTTATAAAGTAATTATTTTTATATTTTCTATGGGAACTCATGGTAATTTAGAGTTAAGATTGGGTGGAGAAACATTATATGCTTCAGTCAATCAAAATGGAGAATTTGTTTTTGGAGCAGTAGCTAGTCTTTGTGACTTTCTTGATAAGGTAGAACAACCGACTAATGATCAATACAAAGAATGGTTTAAGAATACTGCGGATGGATTATGGCCAGAACATAGTGATTCTTTGCATGAAGAGTATCAAGAAGCTAATGAAGGATTGAAAACTGCTCATGAAGTTATTATTGATGCTTCTAGAAGACTTATCTTATACAATAATGATCCTGGAGAGGATGATTTCGCAGATAACTTAATAGAGCACCTTTCTGCAAAGCATAAATTTGAAGGACATAGATTCACAAAAAGATATTTTAGAGATGGGGCTTATGATGGTTCACCTGTAGGAAAAGTTATACAACATCCAACAGAGGATTAGTCAAAAACAGTAACATTTAAATATCCCCTATTTATACTTACTCACATACCCAACCCTTATTCTAAGAGGTTTAATTCTGGGTAATGATAAAATGGAAGAACATAAACAATTGAAAACTGGTACAACTACAGTTGGTTTAGTTTGTAAAGAAGGATTAGTACTTGCAGCAGATAGAAGAGCAACAGCAGGTTATTTCTTAGCAGATAAGAAAGTAGAAAAAGTTTTGAAGATAACAGATGAAATTGCTGTAACTATCGCAGGAACTGTTTCAGATATTCAGTTAGTGATTAAATTGATCAAAGCTGAACTTAAACTAAAACAACTGAAGACTGGAAAACTTAACACAGTTAAAGAAGCAACAAACCTATTATCAGGAATCGTCTACAACAACATAAGAAAATTCAGCATAATACCTGGAATTTCTCACTTTATTGTTGGCGGCAGAGATGCAAAAGGATTCCATATGTATGACTTGTCACCCGATGGAGCAATAACAAAAATAGATGACTTTGTAAGTTCTGGATCTGGAAGCCCAATGGTATATGGTTTGTTAGAAGCAAACTATAAGCAAGGACTATCAACAAAAGATGGAGTTAATTTAGCAGTAAAAGGAATTAATTCTGCCTTGCAAAGAGATGTTGCTTCAGGAAATGGTGTTATTGTATACACTATAACTGACAAAGGTGTTAAGAAAGTACTAGAAAAAATACTAGATACTAAATTAGAAGTGTAAATAGCTTTTAAATCTAAAATATGGCAGATATCTTAAAAGAAATGCTAAAGCAATTGCCAGACGATCTTATATCTGATGCTGGCTTTGAAGGAGCAAACATAGTTCTTTATACAAAGAATAAAGAGTTCTTTCTAGATAATAAAGGAATGATCAAGGAATTGGTTGATAAATTTAAGAAAAGAGTAGAATTAAGACCAGACCCATCTACTGTAATGGATCCAGAAGATGCAGAAGATGAAATGATAAAGATAATTCCAAAAGATGCGGGAATAGCTAATGTAATCTTTGATCCAAGGAGATCAAGAGTTATTATTGAAGCTGAAAAGCCTGGATTGGCAATTGGAAAACAAGGAGAAGTTCTAAGAGAAATAAGATCAAAAACATTATGGGTTCCATTGATAAGAAGGACTCCTGCTATAAAATCAAAGATCATAGAAGGAATTAGATCTGTTTTATACCAAGAATCAGATTACAGAAGAAAATTCTTAGATAAAGTAGGGCATAGAATCTATGACGGCTGGATAAGAGAAAAACAGCAGGAATGGATCAGAGTATCTTTCTTAGGGGGAGCAAGAGAAGTAGGAAGATCTTGTTTATTTTTGCAAACACCAGAATCAAGGATTTTATTAGATTGTGGGGTAAATGTAGCATCATGGGATAATGCATATCCTTTTTTAGAAACACCTGAATTTAATATTAAACAATTAGATGCAGTTATTATAACACACTCACACTTAGATCATATTGGATTTGTTCCTTACTTATTTAAGTATGGATACAGAGGTCCAGTTTATATGACAGCTCCAACAAGAGACGTAGGAGCACTATTGCTATTAGATTATATTAAGATCATGAAGTCAGAGGGTAAGGAAGCTATTTTTGAAACAGAACATGTTAAAGAAATGGTCAAGCATACTATTTGTCTAGATTATGAAGAAGTTTCAGATGTAACTCCTGATGTTAGGATTACTCTGTATAATTCAGGGCATATTCTTGGAAGTTCTGAAGTTCATCTTCATATTGGAAATGGTCTGCATAATTTAGTCTATACAGGAGATATGAAATATGGAAGAACTGCTTTGTTGGAAGCAGCTAATACACAATTCCCAAGAGTTGAAACATTGATAATGGAAGCAACTTATGGTGGGAAAGAAAATGTACTTCCTCCACAAAAAGAAGCAGATGATTTTCTAAAGAAAATAATTGCTGATACTGTAAAAAGAGGAGGAAAAATCTTAATGCCTACTCTAGGATCTGGAAGAGGACAAGAAGTTATGGTCATGATTGAAAGCATGATAAGGAATAAAGAGATGAAAAAAGTTCCTGTTTATATTGATGGTTGTGTTTGGGATATTACAGCAATCCACACAGCTTATCCAGAGTTTTTGAATTCAACTGTAAGGAGACAGATATTCCATAAAGACCAGAATCCATTTTTATCAGATAGCTTTCAAAGAGTTGGTTCACAAAAAGAAAGAATGGGAATAATTGAAGACAAAGGACCTTGTGTTATAATGGCAACATCTGGTATGCTTGTTGGAGGACCATCTGTAGAGTATCTTAAGCACTTAGCTGACAATCCTAAAAATACATTAATATTTACTTGTTATCAAGGAGAAGGTTCTCTTGGACAAAGAATCCAAAGAGGAGAGAAAGAAATTATTTTCAAACATGGACAAAAACAAGAAGTTGTTCCAATCAAGATGGATGTTCACAAATTAGAGATTACTGCTCATTCAGATAGAAAACAATTGACTAATTTTGTCTATAAATGCAATCCTAAACCTAAGAAAGTTATTGTTAATCACGGAGAAAACTCAAGATGTTTAGATTTAGCTAGTTCTTTACATAAAATGAACAGAATTGAGACAAATGCTCCTCGTGATTTGGATGCGATTAGGATAAAATAAATTAGGCATAATTTATTAGTGTTCTTTCAAAAACAGGCACTACAACAGTCTTATCAGTTTCTTGTGCAATTAATCTTGCAGCTACAATTGGACCTGCAGAGGTTAAAATACTATTTAGGATTTCTTAAACAAAGAAATAACTGCTCCAATAATTAGCCCGAGTAGACTTGAGGCAAGAGCGACTAAAACTATGGTTGGCTGAATATATCCCTTGGATAAACTTATTACTAAAAAGATCATCATTCCAATCAGTCCAAATATAAATTCACTAAGCAGTGTTGTCTTTTTTATTTTTTTATTTATCCACGTTGCAATTGTAGCTATAGCCAATACGACAATAAATGATACAACTATGTATGTTCCTATTGTTAGGCTTTGAATTAATATTGTGATAAGAACTGCGAGAATAGACAATACAAAGATGGTTTTTCTAATGTATTCAATGGTTTTCGTCTTGTCTAACTTAAGGAAATCCTGAATTATTGCAGACGATGCTGTAAAGATATAAGTATCGATAGAACTCATTATAGCTGAAAACAGAAGAACTACTGATAATCCTAAAAGTCCAGCTGGAAGGAGGTTGCCAAATCCATGGATTAATGCAAGTTCAGGGTCTACTGCAGGAAATTTTGTCTTTACTGTAAGGGCAACTAATGCTAAAAGAAATGCAAAGACTGCATAGATTGCTGCAGAGCTTAATATTCCATTTCTTACTGCTTTTTTATCTCTGGCAGAATATACCCTTCGCCACATGTCAGGCATTGCAAATGGAAATAATATTCCGACAATAAAGAATCCAGCCATTGTTGCTATATCTGCTTTAAAAAAGTTCCATTCTGCAATAGGAATTAACGAGCCATTGAATAGAGTTAAAGCAAGCATAACTAAAATAAAAACCATTGCTATATACTGAAGAATGTCTGTTTTAACAACTGCTTTAAATCCTCCTAAAAGAAGATAGACCATAACAATCAAAATCATAATAATTGCACATAACCAAAATGGCCAGCTAGTAAAGAATACAAATATTTTTGTTCCTGCTATTAGATTTAAAATCAAGAAACTAAACATAATAATTATTGTAATCAAAGAAGCAAATACTGCTGCTTTTTTTCCGTAATTGTGTTTGAAGTAGTCTGCTAGTGTATAAAATCTATGTTGAGAGTTTTCTTTTAGTCTTAAGGCAAATGGCAAGAAAACCAAAACTCCCAAAACCATGCCTATAAAATACCATAAAGCTGCAATTCCCCAAAGATAAACTAATGTGACAAAAATCATCAGGACTGAGCCTGTTTTGCTTGCATTAATTGTTGCCATTGTAGATAAAGAACCAAGCTTTCTTTCAGCAATAAGAAAATCTTCTTTACTTTCTCTTTTTGATGATACAAATCCTATTATAAGCAGGACTATAAAATAAACAAGAATTAATAAAAAATCTAATCTTGATAATATTGTATTCATTTTATATCACCTTATGTGTTTTTGTATATAAATTATTCTTTTTGTTTCTTACCCATTATTTTAAATATTGATGGGGGTCTTTTATTACAACATCGCACCCTTTTTCTTTATAACTTTCAATTCTTTTTTTAGTACGTTCTTTACCTTCTTTATCAGGTTTAATTCCTTCTGAGCTACATCCACATGATCTTCCATTAATATACGAATTAATTAATAAACTCCACATGTCATAAGAAGACTTTTTAATCTCCAAAATAGACCTAGTAATAAAGAAAGAGTCATCAACAGCTAATACCCAATTACCTTTTTCAAGCGTAATCTCTGCCTCAATTTCAGATTGCTCTGGCAAGTTTTCATTTGATTCAGTCAGTTTTGCAATTAAAGAATCTTCTCTAATTTCCATAATATCAAAACGCCTATTACTCAAATCTTCATACAAACTTTTAAAATCATCATACACACATTTAATAACTTGTTTTAGTTTTGCCATTTTATTCTTTATTTGCAGGACACTTTTTTGCATCCATATAGTTTAGCAGTTGATGGAGATTCCCTTCTTTATAACCTTCTTTTGCAACAGGACACTGTTGATCAGTAAGTTTACAATAAAGATGCAAACTCCCAAACTTATCCCAACTATGAACATGAATTATACTTCCAAGATCGTTTTCCCATGCAGATCTTGCCTGTGCATGATTACAAATTTCTTCAGGAGCTTTGCCTGTAATTCTAGTATATTCTTCATGTGCTATTTCTCTCACACCAAGTCTCTTAATGATTCTCGCTTCTATCTGATCTAGTGTTTTATTTTTTGCCATTTTCAATCTCTAAATCTTTTATTATACAATTTAATTATCCTCTTTGTTAGACTATAACCCATAGAACAATCCCAAACAAGTGATTGAACATTTTCTCTTACTAATCTAACTGGCTCTTCTTCTTTTTCTAAACAAGAAAGAATTCTCTTAATCAATGAAGTTGTTGGCAGAAGGAGGTCTTCCTGATCAATGTGACTATAAAGGGGACCCCATTCTTTTCCTTCTGGAGTTTTTAAATAAAAACCATCCACAAAATTACCATATTTATTTCTCAATTCATGTTTTAACTTATACGTTCTCATAATAAAGAATATATTTAGAATAATATTAACCTTTAACCAATATATATCGGGTTTTAGAGCTCTTTATAGATATTTGGCACAATCTTAGATTCAGCTCTTCTCAGATGTTCTTGGTATGTAGAAAAAGCTACTTTCATGATCTTTGCTAAATCTTTTAGATGAACTTTTCTTGGATAATTATAATAACCATTATTAATAGCTATTTCAAAAGCTCTTTTTTGTCTTTTAGTTAATTCTGGGAAAAGACGCAGAATAGAGATATTAGATATTTTTTCATTTTTTAATTTAAGCATCTCTGCTTCAAGTACTTTCTTTGCAAGCTTATAGATCTGATTAAGAACTTCTCTATCAAAACTAGCTATATGCCATGTATGTTTCTTTTCTTTCCAATTGATGATAGATGGACTTAGCCAAACTAATTTTGGATTCCAAAATGGTTCTGTAAAAAGCGGTTCTTTGGTAACCATCATTCCAAAATCATTCTTAAATTCTAATTTAGGAATTCTGTCTTTTCGCTTTTTAATCTCAGCAATAAATGCTTTCTTGTTTTTTTCAGGTCCAAACATAAAACCGCTTCCAACAAGATAAAGCCATTTTTCATCTTTGTAATAAGAATAAGGATATGCAGCCAAAGATACTTTATGCTTAACACACAAACTACCAAGAAATTGCTTCTTAGATTCAACTTTTAACTTCATTACCCACATACCCAATATATATCGGTAGTACTATAAATACCTTTCTAAAAGTGTGGGACTCGAAAAAACCCATCATCTTTAAAAAGTTCTTTTACTATGTTCTTTTACAATGGTTGGCAGACTTTTTCCAGCTCTAGAAGTTATAGTAAGATCAGATTTTGAGATATATCTTTCTAATCCTCAGAATGCAAATCCTTCTTTGAAAATATTCAAATCTCAAGAAAACATATATTGGATTGGTCCAGGAGAAGAAGGGACAAAGCTTGCTGTAAAGAGGATTACTGGAAAAAAGTCAGCAAATAAGATGAGGCATATAAGCAGCCAATCCCAGAAAGGAGAGCCAGGCCTTGCAAAAGTCATAATCTATGATGAAAAGCAGAAAGACATTGAATATTGGATAATGCAGAAATATGCACAAACAGTTGCAGCAAGAGAAACACCGGGAATCCTCCCTCCATTTGGCTGCAATAAAAATGATTTTGAGACAAGGCAGAAAGAAATGGCAGTAGAAATGAGAGGAAGCAGCTGGTTTAAAGAGCAAAATCCTTGGTATAATAAGCAATAAATATCTTATTTACCTGTTAATTGTCACCACTTTTAAGATACTACATAACAGAAAGGTTTATAAAGGTGAACTACACTATATTTTGTAGTATTTAGACGTGAAAATGGGTATATTTGACAGATTTAAGAAAAAGAAACCAGTATTGGAAGAGACTCAAATAATCGAAAATCCAACTGGAAATGGAAATGGTTTAGTTACTCTTATTAACGAATATTGGGATCATATTAAAGACAGAACCTTGAATTTTGATTATGATGAAACATATGGGAGAAGAGAGCAAGACGGACAATTTCTTGAAGTATTTGTAAATTATATTGATCAAACTGGATACCAACACCAAGAATTTAAATCAACCCAAAATATAAATGTAACAACAGATGAAGCAAGAGAAGTGTTACAACCAACACTTTATGATGATTTTATTAGTTATACTGAAAATGCAGGATTTTTAAGCCAAGAAAATTTTCAACTTACATGGGATACAGCAAGAAATGCTGTTGGCTCAATCTTGAAATTTGCAAGATCATTGAAAAAAAGCTATGATTTCTTTTTAGATGTTTGTCAAGATGAAAAAAGTAAGCTAACAAAATATCCTTATGGTGTTTTGCCAGCAGGAGTAGGAAATGAAGACATTAGAAAAATCACTATTTTAATAGAAAACAAAGAATTGGGTCCAAACATAGATTATGAGAATGTTACTAAGTTCATAGACCAAAGAAAAAACCTAAATATAAGCGCTAACCCTGAAATTTCAAAAGCATATGAGTTTTTTGATATGCATATGCAGACTTTAGTCTATAGATTAAAGAATTTATCAGATAGATTCCCAACTGCTTTCAAGCTTTACAAATTCACAAGCTCAGAAGGGTATAAGGGTATAGAATCTGTCAGAAGAGCATTGGACACTTCTGATGAAGATAAAAAAGGTACAGCTACTTTTTATTATCCTGAACTTGTAGAGAGAAGGATAGTAACGCCAAAATCAGGTGCAACAATTGAAGATTTTAGAAAATCAAAAGACGCTACAAAAGCAGATATTGAATATAAATATGGAAAAAGAGTATTAGCATATAAACAAGCAATGGATGATGCTAATATGAATGTAGCAGAGATTCCTGAATATCTTATCAGTTTAAATGATATTAATGAAATGATATCAGAGATGGAAGCTATTCAAAAGCAATCTCAAAGAAAAGGTATAGTTAAAAGAGAACAAGTTCAAGAAAGGATGGAAGAAGGAACAAAGTGGGTTATGAATCCATTTAATATTGACAAGCCAGATAAAAAATAACCCATAATCTTTTTAAAGTAACTTAACTTATTCTGTAAAAAAGAGTTCTTGATAGTGTAATATTATTTGGTAAGAAAATGCGTAATGGGGGCTATAAACTAAACTATATTGTAATTCTTCTAGTTATATTTATATTGGGGTGGATGTCAAACAATGCTTTTGGTTTTTTAATTGATCTGAACAAAGAACAGCCTTTTTCTTTTTATTCAAATGAAATTAAGTCTCCTGGAGACTGGATTAAAGAGAATCAAGTAAGGATAATGGATAATGAAGTTAC
Source organism: Candidatus Woesearchaeota archaeon (assembly GCA_036481345.1). GTDB lineage: Archaea > Nanobdellota > Nanobdellia > Woesearchaeales > WJKL01 > JAAOYC01. The sequence continues at coordinate 8,787 of JAZGHU010000061.1, read as the reverse complement.
TATTGTTATATCAAATGCAACATGGGCAAAATTCACTAATACTAATTCAATGGATCCTGTGATTGATGAAAAAGCCCATGCTATAAAACTGATTCCAGAGAAAACTTCACAATTAAGTGAAGGAGATATTATTTCTTATAGATCCACTAAAGTTAATGCTGTTGTTATCCACAGAATAATAGACATTGGAGTGGATGATGAAGGAGTATTTTTTGTAACAAAAGGGGATAATAATAAGGATACTGATCCTGAAAAAGTCAGATTTCACCAGATTACTGGTGTTGTAGTAGGAATTCTTTACTAATTAGGGACAATTACAGTAAGGTTTAAATACTCTTAAAATACTACTAGTTAATGGATACTACTAAAATACTATGGATTTCAGCATTATTTGTTGTTTTCATATTAGGATGGTTATCAGGACAGGAATTTAGTGAAAAAGAACCATTTAATTTTAGTTTAATTGGGGAGAGCAATGATGTTCCTTCTCCTCAAAATCATGTTGAAAAAGATCAGATTCATGTTTATAAAAACAGCATTGTTTTGGATATAGAAGATGCTTCATGGGCTGAGTTCACAGATACTAACTCAATGGATCCTGTTATTGATGTTGAAGCAAATACATTTGAAATACAGCCAAAATCTCCAGAAGAAGTTCAGAAAGGAGATATAATCTCATATGAATCAGAGCAAGGGCTTATAATCCATAGGGTTGTGGAAATAGACCAAGATGAACAAGGTTGGTATGCAATTGCAAAAGGAGATAATTTATCAAAATCAGATCCAAAGATAAGATTTGAACAAATAAAAGGAGTAGTTATTGGAATTATATATTAAAATGGTATTAGGAAAATTATTAAAAAAAGCATGGATAGTATTTTGTGGAGATGTTCCTGAATCTCTTAAACTATATCCTTGCGAAGGAAGCCGTACTGTATATCCTGAGAGCCATATTTATCTTGTTGATGAAGTTTTGATGAGCGGAAAGCATAAAGTTAATGTGGATGTAATGAAAGATCCAGAAAAAGAAGCAAGACTGTCTTATGAAATCCAAGATGAATATAGACAATGTCCTGAATGCCGACTTCTAGATCAAGGAGATCATCCTGAACAAGAGAGAAAAGATATTGATCAGATTCTATCATCATACTATCCAAATTTAGATAGAAGTGTAAGGCCAAAAATTCTTACTTCAACAAATAAGCAAGAAAAGGTTTAAATAAGTTCTTTACTTGTTTTCTTGTATGTATAGATTTTTAAAAGATATGTTCTTTAGAAAGGAGACCTACAAAGAGATAGATTATTTGGAAGATAAATACAAAGAATTCTATATTGATATAGCAGATACATTAGAGCTTAAACTGGTTGCATTAAAGATATTTAAAAAAGCAGATAAAGTAATTGGAATATATCTTCAATGTGCTTCTGAGATTACAGCACTGCCAATCATGTATTTTTCAGATAATTTTTATAAACTTCCAGGGATAATTGTAGGGATAGAATCATTAAGGTTAGGGATATACCTTACAAATAGAGTCTTTAGAAAAAGTCTGAGAAATGATTTAGCACTTAGGCAGAAGGAAGCTGATGCTGAATTTGAATCAGTTGTCAATGCAGAGTTTAAGAGGCTAGAGTTTAAACAGAAGAAAAAGAAGCTTTAAATACCTTGTTTATTTCTAAAACAATATGGAAAAACAAAAAAAAGCATGCAAGATTGCAGCACAAGCATTAGCTTATGCAGTAGAACTAATAGTTCCAGGAACTTCTCTACTAGAAGTCTGTGAAAAAACAGAAGAGAAAGTAAAAGAATTAGGAGGAGAATTAGCATTTCCTGTTCAAGTTTCTTTAAATGAGACAGCTGCTCACTTTTGTCCTGATGAAGATGATGATGCGATCTTAAAAGATCAAGTTGTGTGTGTTGATGTTGGAGTTCATGTTGATGGATTTATCGGGGACAATGCTGCTACAATAGATCTTTCAGGAGAAAATGAAGATCTAGTAAAAGCTTCAAGAGAAGCATTAGATAATGCAATAAAATCAATCAAGCCAGGAATAACTTTTGGAGAGATTGGGAAAATAATACAAGATACAATTACAAGTTATGGATTTGCTCCTGTAAGAAATCTTTCAGGGCATGGATTAGATGAATATAATATCCATACAAAGCCAACAGTCCCTAATTATAATAATGGAGATCTGTCTGTTGTAGAAGAAGGAATGATATTTGCAATTGAGCCTTTTGCATCAAAAGGAGCAGGAGTTGTTTATGAAAGTTCTAATCCGACTGTTTTCTCATTAGCAGGAAAGAAGCCAACACGAAATATGATAACAAGACAAGTTTTGAAAGAAATTGAAACATATAATGGGCTGCCTTTTTGCAAAAGATGGCTTACAAAGAAATTTGGCTTAGCAAAAACGCAATTAGCATTAAGAGATTTGAAACAATTAGAAATTCTAAGAGAATATCCTCCTTTGATAGATGAAGCAAAAGGATTAGTCAGTCAAGCAGAACATACTGTTTTAGTTACAAAAGAAGGGTGTGAGATTTTAACTACGATCTGAAGGTGTTGGTGGAGAATAAGCTTCTACTTCTTTAAGGAAATCACTCAAAAAATTAACAAAATAATCAGGGATAGCATACCCTTTATTTCTTGCATTAGATGCTTCTTCTGGTTTAGGAGCTAAAACTAGTGGGATTCCTTCTAAAACAGTATCAAGTTTTTGTTCTGTTTTTTTAGCCAGGGTACAAGCTGTACCATGAAATTTTTTAGAATAAAATACTTCAAAAATTTGTTCAGGTTTAACACCAGCTGCCGTACTAATACTATTACATAATAAAGCAGCTCTTTGATAATTAGAGTCTATTGCTACCATATACCTATATAATGTATATGTTTATTTAAAAACCTTACTAAAGAATGTCAATATTTACTTTATCTTGCTTGCCTGTTTTCATGTCTTTGACTGAGAGCATTCCAGATTCTATTTCTTCAGCTCCAACAAAGATCACTTTTTTAGCTTTAACAGAATCAGCATAATTCATCTGATTTTTGATGTTTCTTCCAGATAGATCATAATCAACTGAATACTTTTTTCTTAAGTTTTTGATTATCTTGATTGCTTCTTCTTTTACCTCTTCTCCTATTATGACAACAAAATAATCAGGACCTAATCCAGCATCAGGAACCAAATCTTTTTCTTTAAGCAATAAACTTAATGTTGAATAACCCATTCCAAAACCAGTTGCTGGAGTAGGACTTCCACCATATAACTCAACCAGATTATCATATCTGCCTCCGCCAGCTAATGCTCTAAACTTCTCTTCTTTATCATATATCTCAAACACTGTTCCTGTATAATATGCTAATCCTCTTGCTATGCTGATATCAAACTTGATAAATTTCTTATCAAGAAGCTCCATAATAGATTTTAACTCCATTAACCCTTCTTTAGCTAATTTGTTTGGTTTTAACTTTTCAATATCTTCTAATGTTTTACATCTAAGAATCTTTTTTATTCCACTTACATTAATTTTCAAATTCTTTAAACTTTTTTCAAATTCCTCGTCGGTAATTTTCTTGACTTTGTCAATGATCCTAACAACAGCTTCTAACTGATCTTCTTTAACAACTCCTAATAATAATCCCTGCAATAGTTTTCTATTGTTGATCTTTACAAAGAAGTCTTGTGATGTTAGTCCAAGACTTTTCAAGCATTCAACAGCTAGATTAATGACTTCAGCATCAGCATCTGCTTTATCACAACCAAATAATTCAACTGATAATTGATAAAATTCTCTTAATCTTCCTGCTTGAGGTCTTTCATATCTCCACATTCTTGATAATCCATACCATTTAACTGGCTTGGGAAGTTCTTTTTGCTTTTCTAAGAACATTCTTGTGATTGGGATGGTTAAATCAAATCTTAATCCAAACTTTTCATCTCCTTTTTGCTCTAATGTGAATATTTGTCCAAGAATCTCTTCTCCTGATTTCTTAGTAAGCAAATCTAGAGTTTCAAAAGCAGGTGTTTCAATCTCATTAAAGCCAAATTTTTTAGCAGAGGCTCTTAATTTAAGAAATATCTTCTTCCTGATGCCCATGTCTTCAGCATAAAAATCAGTTGTTCCAGTAGGTTTTTGAAACTGTTCTTTGACTTCCTTAACAACTTTTTCTATAACAGCTATAGCAGACTCTGATATATCCATCTTGCCTCCAGCACCAGTTATAAGCCTTCTAACAGCATCTCTAACACATTCTGAGGAATTGGGGTAAATACCTCTATTTACAAGCTTTTTTATCTCTTCTACTAACCCCATAGTTAGCCTTATTTGCATAGTTTCCATTACCATAGTAATGTATACGTAATTACTTATATATAAATGTTACTATTTTAACACTGCCAAAACATCAGAATTTCCACTATTTTTAGCTTCTTTTAGCCCATTATTTTGATGAAAAAAGTAAGCCTCTACATCTGTAAATATAAAATCAGTATTTTCAGGATACCCTTCGGGCCTTTCATCAAACCAAACAACACTTATGCTAAGTGTGTAAGCATTAACTTGCTTTTTCTTAGCTAAGTCAACTACTTCAAGATTATGAGCCATAGTTATTTTATATACTTCTGCTAAAAACTCATTTGAATCCAAGTCCCTATTATACATAAATGCAAATTTAAGTGTTTTATGTTCAAATACACTTGGAACTTCATCCAAAGTAAGATAAGCTAAATTTTTGTCTTGCTGTAAATTTTCTCCAAGACTTACAAAAGAATATCCTTTCTTAGGATCAAGAACCATATTAGCAATATTATCAAGATTATATTTTTCTTCACCATCTTCAATAACATGAAAATATGGCTTATACGCTTTCATATCTTCAGTAACAAGCTGTAAAGGATCCTTACAATAGGTTCTTCCTGTAATTTCAACACCTTTATGAGAAGAAGGATCTATTGTTAATTGTTCTAAAGGAATTTCTTCTTTCTTTTCAGCTTTCTTCTCAACAAATACTTCTTCAGCAATCTTTTCCTTAGAACTACAAGCAGCAAGTAAAGCCAGAATAACAACCAGTTTTTTCATCTTAAACATTTCTTGGTCTATGTGGAATAGTAGTATTAAACATTTCTTTTACATCTGTGGGTCTTTTTGTTGGGGGCAGCATTGGGTGACGTCCTTCAAGATCATGAATCAATTCAGGATATTCTTCTTTTGGATTTCCAACCCCTCTTAATATCCCAGTTAATATATCTTCATAAAGATGGTATTTGTCATATAATTCTATAATTTGAATCATATCTGAAGACTCTGCTCTCTCAAGAACATCTCTTGGTATGCCTCCCTTTACAGCCTCAAATATTACAAAATCAGAAGCATCGACTTCTATATCACTAAACCGCCCTTCCCACTCTCTTACCAAGTTCTTATAATTGTTTTGATAGAACTGTTGGACTATTTTGTTAAGATTCTTAACTTTTCCTGCATCTTGCTTTCTTGGCATTTCTTTTGTTTCAGCATACATTAAAAATAGATCTCGAATAACTTTATTATGCTTTAGAGTCATATGGGGCTTTACAATTTTCTTTAATCTATCATTGTCAGCTCCTTTTAGATAAGCATCTATACCTCGACTGAATGCATATCCTTTTTTATCTTCTACATTTTTCTCTATTTCTGTAGAAACATCATCTTCATCACCCAAAACTTCCTCTTTCTCAGAATAACGTTGTCCACTAGAACTAAGCCTTAATAATTCAGATTCATCTCCCCTGCCATATTCTACTGCTTTCTTTTTTCCTGCATTTACAGCATAGATTAAAGCATGGACTTGATCTCTTCTTATTAATTCAATTGTACCCTTATCAAGAAGAAAATCTAGATGCATATTATGCTCAATTATCTCCTCTAGTTTTTCTTTGCCAACGTCTCCAAGTATCATATCTTTTGCCTGCTCCCAAAGAACATAGCCTCCTTCTTTAACTCTTTCAACAATATCTTTGACTTGATTTTGGTCATAAAGATCAAACCAACTACCATCCATGTATATATCAGCATATTGATCTGGAATATTCAATTCAGACATAAGAAATTCCTTGCATTCTGCTCTTGTAAATCTTGGACCAGCATCTTTAGGAGGGGTTTCGCCATCTTTAGCTTTATCATCATTTAATTTATCATCAAGTGTTTCATCAGCATCATTTTCTCCTTCATCTTCAACATATTTAGTTAACCGTTTTCCTCTTTCTTGCATTCTAAATAATTCAGTAAAACCTCTCTTGCCAACTAAACCATCAACCTCTATTACAAATTCACTCTTTTGAACATCATCTAAGTCTCTTTCTAGTCCTTTATAATCCACAACTCTTTTCTTGACAGCTTGATCTTTTAATGCCTCTGCAATAAGATAATCTGATAATATCCTAGTATCAATAGGATGAAGTCCGCCCCACATTTTTCCAACAAAATACTCATGCACAACCCTAGTAAGTTGAGGATGTAAGTCTTTTTTCTTAGGGAGGGCAGGAGGCTTTGTGTTGCCCTCTGGGAGCCCTACTTTTGGAGATGGTTCTTCTTCAGGCAGTATGATATCATTATAATCCAGCTTAACTCCAACAATATCCATATTAAGCGGATTTGCCAAATACTTGAATATCAATATATCTGCAAGCCCCACACTCTTCCCCATTATTAATTTTTTTTCACTAGATGGCCTTCTTCTAAGATAACCTCTGCCATCCAATAGTCTGTTTATATCATCTAATAACTCTTCATTTACAGGAACATACTCTCCTGTAATCTTAAAAAAATTCATCAGAATAACTTTTTCTATATCGTTTTCATCATAACGTATGTTGAATATTTCTCTAAAATATTTTTCTCTTTTAAGTATTCCAGTCAAAGCACCCTTCAAAAATTCTTCTTTGTCATCTTTTAGCACAAGCTTTATCCCTTCATCTTCCATTTCATCCCTAAAACAGAATGTGATATTACTATTTGTCCTGATTGTATTTAACTTATTTCCATAGAGTTTCTTTTCAATTCCATACAATTCAGTAATCATCTTGAATGCTGCTTTATCAATCTCTAAATGATAATCAGCACTTTTCTTAAGAGAAAGTGTTTTTACAATCCCATCCTCTTTAAGCCGCCTGAAAAAGTTCTTAACATCATATCTGGCAAACTCAATCTTGCCTTTGATAATAGTGTTTTGATCGTCTTCAAGAATAGTTCTTGTAAACTTATTATTTATTGCTTCTTGATAAAGATAATCAGCTACTACCATCCGAATACCTGGACTCTCAATTGAATCTTCTATTGCATCTCCTATAATCCGTGTAAGGGTAGTTGTAGCTCTTCTTCCACTTCTCTTTTTTCTTTCAGGAATCAAATGATGAATATCTTCAGCTGCAACATAAAGATCTCTTCCCCCTTCATCCAAATCTTTTTCAACAATAAGAGTTCTTCCTCGATATTGTTTTTCAAGTAATTCAGGAAGATCAATCTCAAGCAGATCTGCTAAACCCCATGCATTGATAAAACGCGAATCATTGTTTCTGTCAGGCACCCATAGATGATTTCTAAAAAGATAATTAAGAATCAATGCTCCAAGATAGCCGCCATTAGAATTCTCCTGAAATGGGTCTTTTTTCAAATCTTTTAGAATGCTATTTCCTTCAAAAAGTGTTTCTAGATCATCATCTGAAAAACAGTCTGAAATCTTCTCTTCATCTAAAATCTTCTCTATGCAATCAGCGGACCCCATATAATTACCTCGTCTCTACGTAAGCTCTTACAAAATCACTATATCTACAAGCCTGGCCTCTTCCTTTTGTCTTAATCTGCATTGGAAGGCCTCTGCCTTTAGCACTTGAAATAACTTTTGCAACATCCCCTAATGTCATTCCACAGTCTTTAGCTAATGTTGGAAGAGTATAAGCTTCTTCTCCAAATTCCTTGAACAATCCATTTCCATCATAACTTTTCTTTACTCTGTTAAATTCATCATTATGTAGGAGATCTGCAATATCCTTTTCACAGACATCTACAACAAAGAAACATGGATCTTGATTTGTACCAAAATTCCTGATAAATGGATGTACTGCTTTGTCTGCTTCTGCAACAATATCTCTTAACCTGTAGAATAAAGTTGTGTGATTCTGGCTTTTAAAATGTTTAACAACTAAATCATAAAAAGGAACATAGCCTTTAATTTTCTCTTCTGTATTAAGTATCTCTTTTCCAAGAGCAGTATCTTCTTTTTCTAAAGTAAATATCTTGCTTTCTGCCATATATCTTAGTGCTGTTGGACTTACATTGAGATATTTTGCAATATCAGTAAAAGAATACATAATGCTTGGATACAATCTATTATCTTGCACTTGTTCTTTTGCTTCTTTAAACAAACCTGACATCATATTTGCTCTTATTTCTTTAAATCTATCAAGCTGGCCTCTTGAACCACCGCTCTTTGCTTCTTGCAGAGCAATAGTATCTATAGTATCCACAAGCATAAGCAATTCATACTCAGCTTTTGTCCTTTTTCCACCAGTTATTCTAAGAGATGGATGCTTTGTATTGATTAAAACCTCTCCTGTTTTAGTATCATATATTCCAATCTCTTCTTTAGAAAGTGCATCTGTCAATGTTACATGAATCTTTTTCCTCTTCTTAATTCCTTCATTAAATGTAGTCTGGACTCTTTCTGCAAGTTTTGGCAGTGCCTTCTTTACACTGACTTTATTCCCTTTTTTAGGAAGCCTTGCAACATAACCATCAACTTCTGTCAA
>JAZGHU010000060.1:0-10089 GCA_036481345.1 Candidatus Woesearchaeota archaeon | reverse complement strand
TTAGTATTTTCTAAAAGATGAAGCCTATGTTCATTAACAATATTATTTGTATTAAATGTTGCATTAACAAAATATGATAGTTTTATCAAATCGGCATAATCCTTGATTTCGCCTTTTTCCCCTTCTTTTTCACATAAAAATCCTATATAATCAGAAATAAAATTAAATTGAATATATTCATTCAATCTTCTTTTAGTAATATTTTTGATTATTTCAATCTTTTCTGGATTGTAATCAAATCTTCTGAATTCTTCAAAAAATATCCCTCTTGCTTCTATCTCTGATCTAAATTCAAAATCAGCTGATTGATAAGTTTTAAGTAAATTTAGATCATTAAATTCATCTGGTTTTATCTTTTTTCTTAAAGATTCTATATACTCTTTTTCAGTTTTATGTTTAATTTCGAAATCAAGATGATCTACTTCATGTGCAATTATATTGGGGATATCTTTAGAAGAAGTATCCAAAAATCTAGAAGAATATTTCATAAAAAGAGGAAGAATGTTTTCTTTTGATTTTTTAAATTGTTGTTCTGCCTCTTCAAATTCTGCAGCATTTTTGTATCTATCTCTGAATTCTAAGAAATTTTTTGTTCCATATAATAATTCAAAAAATAAACTATTCTCTTTTGGTTCAGGAGAACCCAGAATGAAGGACATTATCTGATCAAAGTAACATCCTATTGCAAAAATTTCATGTGCTTCTTTTTGATCTTTTACTTCTATTTTAGATAAAGGATTTACATATAGGATACCATCTTTTGCGCTTGCATTTGCTTGATTACTGAACATAACTTTAATTTCGATATTCTCAGGAGTAGTTAAACCAAATTGTTCTCTTTCTTTTCTTATTTGATCTACTATTGGCCTATATTGTTCAGCTATTGATTCTAAATCAAGGGATTTTTCTTTCATTTTCAAACCCCAATGAGTAATTATGATTACTTATAAAGATGAGGGTTTTTTCACTATAGATAATTTTATATACTCAAAACCCCAAAATCCCAATTAGAGGTGATTTTTATGGCAAAACCAGAAATGAATGCAGCACACATGAAAGCTCATGGAACTAAGATGATTGTTGTTGGAATTCTGATTATTCTGAATGCAAACTATGGATGGTTAGATTGGGCAACATTTGTAGGAGTAATATTTATCCTAGTAGGGTTAGTTAAGATATCAAAACCTTGCGTTGTAAAGAAATAAGAGGTAGATAAAATGGCAAAAGAAGAAACAAAAGTGTGTGGAGTAGGAGGATGTAAAGGAAATCTAGTTACTTTCTTAGTAGTTGGTATTTTATATCTTCTAAAAGATCTTGCAGTTGCTGATTGGACATTTGGTATTCAGTGGTATACAGTATTATTTGTATTAATTCCACTACATGCATTATTATGCAAGTGTAAGTAAATTTCTTTTTAAAGTTGAGGCAAAGTTGGCAATAGCCAACAAGGTTTCAGCGAAGCTAAAACCAAGCTCAATAGACTTTGAGGAGACCTCAAAGTTTTCTTTTTCTAAATTTCATTAGGTTCAAAAAGAATATTAATTAATCATTCTCATGAATAATTAAGATTCTATTTAAATTATCTTTATTTTGCCATAAAACTTTTAAAAGAATCTGTTTTTGTCTATAATATGGAAGAAAAACAACCAGTAATTGAAGGAATAGAAGATATTGTAATCATATCTGGAAATAAGATCAAAAGGGGCAGATATTTTGTTAATTTTGGTGATAAAAAAGGACCATTGTATAAGGACATCTGGGGTTTAATAAAAGTTAATGATAAATATGCATATATAGCACAAACTGAAGATGATCAGGTAGTAGTTAATTTTGATGGAGTTGAAGGGCCCAAATATAGATGTATAAGAAATTTAAAACAAACTGAAGATGGCTATGAATATCTAGCAAGAAATAATGATTGCAAAATGTTAGTTAATAAAAATGGCGAAGAAATCCTTGAATTAGAACCAGCAGCTTAAAACTTTTTCTATACACTTTATCTTTTTTTTCAAACAGCTTCTTGAATTAAAGAATCAATAGATCTGTTTTTAAATCTTAAATTAGAATTGGATTCTCTTGTGGTTTTTTCAGCATGCTGTAATACTTTGATAAACTTGCCAATCCTTTCTAGATTATATTGTGTAGCATACTTTTGCTGCTGCTCATTTAGTTGGCTGTCTTTGATCTCTCCAAAATCAATATCCTTTTCTTTAGCCCATTGTGTTAATTGATAATGGTATGCTGCTTTATAATCTGGAAGTGGCATAATGTAAATAAGAAAGTTTGATTATAAATAGTTATCTTTTTTTGTGGGAAAATGAGAATATCTAACTTAAATATTTCTAAGGAAAAGGAACTTCAGCAAGTAAATTATAAAATATTTTTACATCACCACAATGATAAGTAAAAGCAATATGATGGTCTGTTCTCCAATTATCATGTGATTTAGTAATCAAAAGAAGAGGTGTTTCCTGATTACATTTTAAACATGCCTTATAAATGTGAGGCTCTGTATCAACCTCAAATGGACGCCAATCAAGACTTTCAACTAATTCACTTGACTCTTTTAAATTTCCAAAGAGTAAACTACCTTCTTTAGCATAACCTAATTTCGCAGGTTCAATAAAAAATGGTTGGGACTGTCTTTTTTCTCCACTAACATATTCTTCTACTAATTCTTCATCTGTTTTTGGAGGATTCATAAAATTACTAATTGTTCTTTCTATGTTCCCTCCTGTAGCTTCTTGAAGTTCTTTTTTTACTGTTTTTTCATCTAAAGCTTTAGTTACCACATAATCAACTAATCTTGATAAAGAATATGTTTGAATTGTCATAGAATTAAGAAATAGGCTTTTATATAAAAAGTTTATCTCTTTTTCAACAAAAGTAATTTAACCTAAAGTTTTATATACCTGATTTCTACTTTATTCTGTTATGGCAGACGGTAAAATTAAACCAGATGATATCAGAATAGAAAGATTAAATTCAAAACATTCAGAGATTATTAAAGATTTTCAATGTTATGAAAAAGACCTTGTTGATTTTCTTGTAGATGATGCTATGGAAAATCAAAAACATAAAATTTCTGCTACCCATTTATGGTTTCTTAAAAAAACAAATGAATTGGTAGGATACATAACATTACTTAATGATAAAATTAATCTGGAAGGTAATCTCAAAACTTTTTTTAGAGATAAAGGAATTTTATACAAATCTTTACCTGCTTTGAAAATTGGAAGATTGGCAGTAGATGATAAGTTTCAAAAAAGAGGTTTAGGAAGTTTGATGCTTGAATTTGCATTTTCTATAGCTATACAAAATAATGATAAAGTTGGATGTAGGTTTGTTAATTTAGATGCTAAAAGAAATTCTGATAGGAATAAAGACTCTATTCACTTTTATAAGAAAAAGAATTTTAGTATTTTAAAAGAAAGAATAAAAGGTACAACTCCTATGTATTTTGATTTGATGAGTTTATTTAAAGAAATTAACAAGTAGTCCAAACTTTCCAATTCTTCTTAAGGCTTTTTGCTATTTGTTTATCTACTCTTGTCGGACCAGATTTCTCTCTTTTAATCATTGCTTTTACAAAATTTACAGCTTCATCTCCTCTTAGTGTTGGAGTTGATCTTATTGGTTTTGCCATTTTTTTCCTTTAAAGAATTTTAACTTCTTTTAAACCTCTTTATCTTAATTATTCATATTATCATATATAAATATTTCTATGTTATCTGATAAATATAAGTTATTTTTAAACCTTCGTGAATTATCTCTTCTTAACATGAACATCCATCTGTGGGAATGGGATTGAGACTTTGTTCTTGTTTAATGCGTTGTAGATCAAGGATGTTGCTTGGTCTATTGCTTCATATCTGTTTTTATAACTCGTGATGTAGAAGTAGGCTTTAAAATTCAAAGAACTATCTGCCATCTCTAGGAATCTGACTAATGGAAATTTTTCTTTTCTTCTTTTGTCTAGTCCATCTATTTTTGCAATCTCTTTTAATACAATCTTCTTGACTTTATCAGCATCACTTCCGTATGCAACACCAAATGGAATTACAATTCTGATAGCTGGTTCTGGTCTTGATACGTTGTGGATATTCATGTCAGCAAGTACGCCGTTAGGGACAACAATGTATTCATTGTCAAATGTTTTTACTTTTGTACTCCTCAAACCAATATCTACTATCTCTCCTCTTAAATCCTTATCCAAAACAACAACATCGCCTACTGCAATAGATCTGTCTAAGATCATAGAGACTCCTCCAAAAACATTTCCTAATGACTTTTGCAAAGCAAAAGCAATTGCTATACCTCCTATTCCTAATCCTGCTAATAATGGGCCTATCTCAATTCCCCAAACGTGAAGTATAGCTAAGAATATAGCAATAAAGAATACAACACTCAATGCTTTCTTAATGACCAGAATAAGGTGTTCGTCAACAGATGTTTTTGTCTTGCTTGCAAAGTTCTCTTCCCAGAACTCAAATAATAGTTTTATCAATGCAATACCAATATAAATTGAGATTACTACAATAAAAGAAACAACTATCTTATCAATAATATCTCCTGTCTTTCCTGCTAAAGCAATGTAATTAAATGCTAATTTAATTCCAATAATCATCAATAACAGGGATACTGGTTTTTTTGTCTTTTTGATAAGGTAATCATCTAATTTTGTTTTTGTTTTCTTTGCAAACTTTAAAGCAACACCTTCTAATATGAATTTGACTAATTCAGCAATAACATAGAATGAGATAAATATGAACAACCCACCTAGATATCTGTTAGCTAAGATTCCATTTAATATCTCTTTTGCTGCATTGATGTCCATCTATCCACCTCTAATATTAAAATCAATAAATTCCTATATAAAAGTTTCTATTTGGTTACTGAAGAATTAATTTCTTTTATTCTTTTACAGGCTCATAAATAACTAGGGGCCTAGTCAAAACTTTTGAATTTAAATCAAGTGTTGCATACGCATCTCTGATCCTATCTCCTGGATGAGCATTAACAAACTCAACTCTTTTCATATGTGCTCTATTTTCAGCAACAATTCTTCCTGTTCTTTCAACAGCTTTCTTACTATAAGGAGTTATGTGAATCTTTTTTCCAGTTTTTCTGGTTATATCCACTGCTTGTGATGTTTCTCTTTCTGCAGCACCATATCCATATATTTTCCCAAGAGCAAATCCTTTATTTCTTAAATTATTAATATTGCCACTCCTAATTCTTGTAGTCATCAATCCAGTATCAACTTTTGAAGATCTTACAGTGTATTTCTCAAAATTCCACTCATCTCCAATAGCAGCCTTAACAGCTTCTAACTGATCTTCTTTAAAATAAATATCAACATGGCCAGGAACTTGAATACTTCTAAATCTTTGTCTATTCTTTTTGTCTTTCAAATAATTATTTCTAGCTCTTTCAATTCCACCTAGTAATCTTTTAAAATGAGCAGGCATAATGCATTGTTTTCCTCTTTCTCCTAACATTCCAGGGTCCTTGTCAATATCAACAATTATTCCTTCAGCACCCATTGCAACAGCAGCTATAGAAGTATCATAAATTAAACCTCTTCTTCCACAACTTTTACTTGGATTAAAAATAACTTTATGATCCTTAACAGCTTCAGCAAGAGTATTCATATCACTTCCAGCATAACAAAACATGGGATCCTTTAATTTATCAGCTTGTTCAACCCATTCATCAACACTCATGCTGCCTGCATTTTCAAAAAGACAACTTACTTTTTGTTTAGCAAGATTTGCAATTAGATCATCTGTATGAGTATTTTTATCTTCAACGTAAAATAAATCAATTTTATTGCTTAAGAAAGGAACTATTTGTTCATCACTGCTGATACTTGCACCAACTTTCAATGGTTTTAATCTTGATTGAATTTTATAAAGATTCTCTACTCCTCTTCCAAAAATAGGAAGATTAGATCCAACACAAAGATAATCAATACCAATTTCTTTCAATAATCTAGCAAGTGGTTCTAACTTGGAATAACTTTCCATTACAGGAACATTTGCAATTATAGTTAATTCGTCTTCTGCCATAGAAAATATCAAATATAATTGTTTATAAACCTTCGTGAAAACCCTAACATTTATATATGGATTTCTAATAGCTTATACAATGGTTTTGGAGAATTTAGGTTCAAGTTTAAAGAACACTTTGAAGAAGATAGCAAGCTCTGTTTTTGTAGATGATAAACTGATAAATGAGCTAGTTAAGGATATTCAAAGAGCACTTTTACAGTCAGATGTTAATGTTCAGTTAGTTTTCAACTTAACTAATGCAATAAAAAACAGGATCAAGAAAGAAGATACTCCTGCTGGATTGACTAAGAAAGAGCATTTAGTGAATATTGTTTATGAAGAATTGGTTAAATTCTTAGGAGAAAAGGCTGCTGAGATCAAAGTAACAAAGAAGCCATTTAAGATAATGATGGTTGGGTTGTTTGGAAGTGGAAAGACAACTACAATTGGGAAGTTAGCAAAATATTTCCAAAAAAGAGGAAAGAAAATTGCAGCTATCGGATTAGATGTTCACAGGCCAGCTGCACCTCAACAATTAAAGCAGATCTGTGATTCTATCAAAGTTCCAGCATTCATAGAACCAGATGAAAAAGATCCAAAAGCAATATGGAAAAAATATGAAAAAGAATTAGCAAAATTTGATATTATCTTTATTGATACAGCTGGAAGAGATGCTTTATCTGATGATCTAATCAAGGAAATCAATGAAGTCAATAAATTAATCAAACCAGATGAAAAACTATTAATTATTTCTGCTGATATTGGGCAGGCTGCTCAGAAACAAGCGCAGGCATTCCATGATTCTTGCGGTGTAACAGGAGTTATTGCAACAAAGATGGATGGAACTGCTAAGGGTGGTGGAGCATTAACTGCTTGTGCAGCAACAAAAGCTCCAATTAAGTTTATTGGTGTAGGAGAAAAAGTTGATGATCTAGAACCATTTAATCCACAGGGATTTGTCGGAAGACTCCTTGGAATGGGAGATATTGAAGCTTTATTGGAAAAAGCAAAAGAAGCGATGACTGAGGAAGAAGCAGAAGACATGAGTAAAAAACTCCTAAAAGGAGACTTTAATCTATTAGATCTATTTGAGCAGATGAATGCAATGAAGAAAATGGGTTCTTTGGGAAAGATAATGGAAATGATCCCAGGAATGGGTCAATTAAAGATTCCAAAAGAAGCATTAACTGTTCAAGAAGGCAAACTAGAGAAATGGAAATTTGCAATGAACTCAATGACCAAAGAAGAATTAGAAGAACCAGATACAATCACATCAACAAGAATAGATAGGATTGCAAAAGGTGCTGGAATTCCTTCAAAAGATGTAAAAGAATTGATAAAACAATATAAACAAAGCAAAAAATTAGTAAAAATGTTTAAAGGAAAGAATCCTAAGAACATGCAGAAGATGATGAGTAAAATGGGAGGAAAAATCCCTGGAATGTAGTGGAATGAAACTCACACTAATGTAAAACATGGTTAAAAAGAAAAGAACACGGGGGCTAAGAGAGCATAAACTTCTGATTACAATTGTAATAATTGTAATGTTGGCAATACTTTTAGCTTTTGGAACAAAGATTGCATTATATATTAATTTTATAATTGGCAATGATGTTATTGTAAAGCTAGATGTTGACAAGGAAAATCTTATTCTTGAGCATGATCAAAAAGAAGATATCCAGTTTATCTCATCTGTAACAACAAATCCATTTTGTAAAGCTGTCTGTAATTATGAATTTATAGATATAAGTAATAATAAAGTTCTAGAAAAAGATGAATTTACAATAAGGCCTGCTGTTCCTTTTACTAAGATCTATTCAATAGAAGCAGAAAGAATTGGACAAGGATTAGATCTGTATAGATTTGACTTGTCATGTGAAAGCCAAAAGACAACATTGTGCCATACAAGCGAGATTCCTACTTCAAGAAGCCAACTAATCACTGTCCAATATACTCCAGCTGAAGAAGAAACTCAAGAAAAACAAGCTTTGATAAATGTAATAGAAAACAAAACAGACAGATTAAGATTTCTAAAAGGAAAAGAAAATCAATTGAATCAATTAATCCAAGATTTAAGTTTGACATATTTAGAAGAAGATATAACTGAAATAAAAATAAGCTTTTTGAAAAGCACAGGAGCTATTGAGGATGCATATGAGAAATTAGCAAGATATGATTTTGATCTAACTGAAAATTATAAGAAAATAGATTCTAATATAAGAATAACAGAAAATCTATTATTAGAATTAGAGATAAAACTGCAGACAACAATCAATAATTACAACAGATTTATCCATAATCTTACTACTTTAAAACAAGATCTAATTGAATTAAGAAATAATCCTTATACAGTCAACACAATGACTATTAATAATGCAATAATAGAATTTAATAATGTATTTTTTAAATTAGCAGAAGCAAAAGATCTAACATTCTTAGAAGCACATGTTGCTTCTGTAAAAGAAAAAGCAAGAAAAGAAGTACTTGAAAAACAGATAGAATCAGATATTGCATATGAAGCTTTATGTGAAATAACAGGATTCTGTGCAGTACATTCAACAGCACTACAGAGGGAAAATCAAACTGAATTTAGTCTGAACAATGCATGTTCTTATGTAGAAGGATTAAGAAACAATTATAATTCTTTGATCTTAGTAGTGCCATCAAATTATCCAGATACACCTGAATTCTGGGATGATATCGCATTAAAAGTTCAGAATATAAAACAGAATATAACAAATGATTATTTGGATCAATTAGGTGTGAATAATTCATTAGAGGAATTTTTATCATATGGTTCATTAGTTTCAACAACAGATTATTCTGCATATAATCTTACTTATGCTTTATTTGCAGAATTGAGGAAGAGTCCAGAACTTTGTATCCTAAATAACTTTACTTTTACAGAGATAAATGATATAAGCTTAGTTCCAATTAAATTAGAAGAACCAATAAAAGCAGAATTAAATATAACAATCCAAGATCCAATACCTCAATGCTGTGTTTTTGATGACTGTTCTGATTGTTGTACAACAGATGACTGTAGAGAAGATAAATATCCAATCATATTCTTGCATGGGCATGCTATTAATAAAGAAACATCTGCAGAATACAGCTTAGAAGGATTTAATAAGATCCAAGATAAATTAGAAGAAGATGGATATCTTAATGCTGGATCTATCACTTTATTTACATCAACAAATACACCAGTTGGAATCTTAGGGATGCCTAATGTTCCTCTTACTTTTAGAGCAAGCTATTATTTTGATATATTCAAAGAGCCTGAAAACTATGTTGTTGTACAGGCCAAATCAGAAAGCATTGATACATATGCAATAAGATTAAAAGAATTAGTTGAGACTGTTAAATACAAAACAGGAAAATCAAAAGTAAGACTTGTTGCATTTAGTATGGGTGGATTAGTGTCAAGACAATATCTTAACTTGTTTGGAACAGAAGATGTTGATAAGTTAATATTAATAGGTACACCTAATAAAGGAATATCAGGAGATGTTGAAAAGTACTGTCCTGTTATAGGAGAGGGACTTGAATGCAGAGATATGAATGAAAATAGCTTATTCTTGAATAAATTAAATAGAGCTCCTCTACCTAAGCTATCTGTCTTTAACATAATTGGAACTGGCTGTGATATGCAAGGAGAAGATGGAGATGGAGCTGTACTAACAAAATCAGCAATGCTTGATGGAGCAAGAAACTTTATAATTGATGGCAGCTGCCCAGGACGGTTAGACCTATTACATACTGATTTAAGAGATATTGATCAATATCCAGAAGTCTACGAAATATTAAAAAAAGCATTGGAAGAATAACTTCCAACACTTATTCTACTTTCACTAACTTACCATTCCTTCTCAGTCTGCCTTTGTAGATCTTGCCAAAGTCTCCTAAGGTTCTTATTGACCTTACTTCTTCTGTTCCGATCACAGCAACACATTTTCCTTTTTTTGTCTTTTGTGCAGCATATGCAGGCTTGCCGTCAATCTCTCCCAGATCAAAGATAAACAGATATTCTTTG
>JAZGHU010000059.1:0-2307 GCA_036481345.1 Candidatus Woesearchaeota archaeon | reverse complement strand
ATAATGGATGCACATTTATTGACAGGAGATAGGGTTGTTGCTACTCTATTCCCAATATCAACAGCAGGAAACACAATCACGATAAGAAGATTTGCAAGGAATCCATGGACAATTGTGCATTTCATTGATCCTAAAATAAACTGCTTTTCAATAGAAATTGCAGCATTTTTATGGCTGGCAATGCAGTATGAGTTAAATATATTAGTTGCAGGAGGAACTGCTTCTGGAAAAACATCTGTGTTAAATGCTGTAACTTCATTAATTCCAGCAACACAGAGAATTATCTCAATTGAAGATACAAGAGAGATTACATTACCAGACTCTTTATTGAGAAACTGGGTTCCTTTAACAAGCAGGAATCCAAATCCAGAAGGAAAAGGAGGAATAAGCATGCTTGATTTAATGGTTGCAAGCTTAAGAATGAGGCCTGATAGGATGATTGTAGGAGAAGTAAGAAGAAGAGCACAAGCAGAAGCAATGTTTGAAGCAATGCATACAGGACATGCTGTTTACTGCACAATGCATGCAGATACAGTTGCACAGGTTTTAAGAAGATTAGTTGAGCCTCCAATTAAAATTCCACAATCAGAAGTAGAAGCCCTGCATTTAATCTTAGTGCAGTATAGAGATAGAAGAAAAGGCATGAGAAGAACATTAGAATTAGCAGAAGTGTTATCAGGAGAGGATAAGCTAAATGTAAATTATCTCTATAGATGGATTCCAAGAACTGATAAATTTGAAAAAACAGATGATAGTGTAAGAATTATAGAAGAACTTAATTTACATACAGGAATGACTCCAAAAGAGATAAATAAAGATCTAAAAGAAAAACAGATGATTTTGCAGTGGATGTTAAAAAACAATATAAGAGACGTTAATGATGTTGGGCAGGTCATGAGGATTTATTACAAAAATCCCAATATAATAATAAACGCAGCAAAGAAGTCACAGAAATGGAACATTTCTGGGAAGTTAGAAAAATCAAAGATTTTTCAAACTAATAAAAAACCAGCAAACATTCTATAAAAATGACCCAAAGAATCCCTTTAATGCTCATTCCTATAGGGATAAGCAAGAAGATTTCTAAAAGATTGATTGGAATTGGAGCTTTATTTGCAAAGCTTGTTCCTGGACTGAAATATGATTTAGAAAAAACAGATTTAGAACTAACACAAGAAGAATATGCAGCTGTCTGTCTAATTAACTGTCTTTTTATCTTCATACTTCTTTCAGGACTTTTATTTTTTTTAATGTATCTTATTAGAAGATTAAGCTTAAGCAAATCATTAATACTTAGTGTTGCAATTGGAATTGCAATATTTATCCTGTTTTTCATCTTATTAGTAAGATATCCAAAAATATTGGCAAAGAAAAAAGCAGAAGAACTAGAAAAAAACCTTGTATTTGCATTAAAGGATATCTTATTGGAAATAAGTTCTGCTGTTTCTCTGTATAATGCATTAGTAAATGTTTCAAAAGCAAAATATGGACTAGTAAGCAAGGAATTTGAAAAAGCTGCAAAACAAGTTAATTCAGGAAAACAAATGGACAAAGCTTTGGAAGAATTAGCAATTAGCTCAGAATCAGAATATTTAAGGAAAACAATATGGCAGCTGGTTAACACATTAAGAGCAGGAGCTAGTTTAAAAGGAGCTTTAAAAACAATAATAAAAAATCTAACAATAGAGCAAAAAACAAAGATAAAGGATTATGCAAAAGAACTTAATATGTGGTCATTAATATATATGCTTTTTGCAGTTGCTATTCCCACGATAGGAATAACAATGATGGTTATTCTTTCTTCTTTTGCAGGAATGGGCATGAGCAAAGGATTGTTTATTGCATTTATCACAGTCTGCTTTATTGTGCAGTTTATCTTAATAGGATTAATTAAAACAAGAAGACCAATGGTGCATATATAATGGAAATAAAATACAGAATTTATACAACAATGGCAAGATTAGTGCCAAAAAAATACAAAAATTACTTAGAGCAAATGCTTGTATATTCAGGGGAGAAAAGAAGTGTTGATTTTTGGATTGGAAGTGCTTCTGTATTAGCTGTTTTGTTTTTCATAATACTAATCCTTTCTCAGCAGATATTTTTACCAGCAAGAGAAATATTCACACAAGAAATTCCTTTGGCTTTTCCATTTTTATATGTAATCCTTGGTTTAATAGCTTTTTTAATTGTCCAGTTTTTAGTCTATATTGTAATCTATTTCAAGGCATTGGACAGAACAAAAAGAGTTGAAGAAGTTCTGCCAGATGCCCTGCAGTTAATGTCTGCAAATCTAAGAGCAGGAAT
>JAZGHU010000058.1:0-23789 GCA_036481345.1 Candidatus Woesearchaeota archaeon | reverse complement strand
GATTTGATGATTGAATATGCTAATGAAGGAAGTGGCTTTACTAAAACAATGACTGGATCATTAGTTGGGAAGATAGAATGAACAAATGTCATCGAAATAAATTCGTCGAGCACTTTAGAAAGCTTCGTTTTCAAAAGAAGGCACAAGAAGCAAGAAGCGATTTAGCAGTATGGTATAGTGTTTGTTTTGCATTAATATTTCTTGCAGTATTGTCTTTATATGGATTGGGAATTGTTGGAGATGATGGTGGATCAGGATCATTAATTGAAAGCAATCAAATAACAGCAGCAGCTATTGCTGTTCCTGTTGAAGAATCTAATATTAATTCTGAAATAAATGAAACAAATCAAGATAATTCTTTAGTAGCTGATTCTGGATAATCATTTTTAAAATAAAAACATTTATACAATAATCAGCTTCGCTGCTTAAGCATAAATATTTTTTAAAATAAAAACATTTATATAGAAGTTATATCTAAAGTGGCTATATTAGTATACCTTTCAGTATACTAACAATCTTAGTAAACAAAAAGAGGTGAAAGTTTATGCACAAGAAAGGTCAAGCAGCAATGGAGTTTCTGATGACTTATGGTTGGGCTATTCTAGTTGTAATTGCTGCTATATCAGCATTAGCATATTTTGGAGTTTTGAGTCCTGATAGATTCTTACCTGAAAAATGCGATCTTCCTCCGGGTGTAGCATGTCTAGACCATAGATATTCCGGAACAGCTATTGAGATGGCAATACAGAATGCAATGGGATTTGACATGATTGATGTTAGTGTTAGTGTTAATGGAACAGGATGTAATGCAGCAGATAACTCAACACAAACAACATTGACAAATGGTCAGAAAGCAACATATTCTGTAACATGTAGTCCAACATCAGGTAAGTTTAAAGGAGATATTATCTTTAGCTATACCAACCAAGAAACAAGTATGGATCACACTAAAGTTGGAGAAGTTATCGTTAAGATACCTTAAATTTAGTATTTTTTTTCTTTTTTTTCTTTTTAAGAACTAGATAAATTTCTAAATTTTATACTGCTCTAAAAACTCTTCTTCCATGAAGTGCATTTCTGCTGGGATTATCAAGCAATAAGGGGCTGAGCCATATCTCTCTTGTTTTAGCTTTTCTGGAGTGCTGTATTTGATTATTTGATCATTTGAACCGATTCTTGCGCAAGCTATCAGTTTTGTTTTTGCTGTTAATCCTTGTTTTTCTAAGTATTCTATTGCTTGCTTTATTGTTAGGAACTTATTTTGATCTGGCTTTAAATCTAATAGAAACAATGTGTGAAGTTCTTTATCTAGGTTGTTTAATAGAACTTTGTAAGGTGCTCTTACATTCTCATTTTCAAAAGGTATTGATGTGATTTTTCCATATTTGTATACTTCTAAGCCTATTTCTCCAACTGCATTTATGATTGATGCATTGTGGATTATTTTTGTCTTTATTCCTTTTTCTTTAGCTCTTGTTAACAAATCTAGATGAGTTGTTGCACACATTGGATCCCCTATTACTAAGAAAGCTGTATCTGCTTCTTTTGCATGCTTTAGGATTGTTTGTTCTGCTTCTTTTTCTACTGTATCTCTGTCTGCTGAGATGATTTCTTTATTGTAGAACTTTTCTAGATCCTGTTTTGTTACTTGCAGTAATGAAGTGTATGATTCTAAGTAAAGATATTTGCATTTCTTTATTGCATTGAATCCTTTGATTGAGAGGTCTTTCTCGTCGCTAAGTCCCAATCCTATGAAGTATAATGTCATGTTTTTGTGTAGAATTCTGGATTTTATAAGCTTTATGTATATTCTACAGAATAGAAATATTTAAATATTAGTTTGGATATACTATAAAGAATTGTATTTGAGTTTTTTTGGCGGAAAACTCGGTTAAATTCGTTGCGTTTTAAAACTTGGCGGTTAAAAAACGTTTTTTGTGGTTAAAAAAGATTTATTCGGTGTCGATTACCTGTTGGCGCAAGTAAACAACTTTCTTTTTCTAGAGGGTATTACACAATACTCATATATAAAGATTTGTATTGTCCAATTTATATTTTAGGACATACAGAAAAAAATAAGATGAATCTCATAAAAGAGGGGGAATAAAAAAAATGGACTTTATCGTAGAAAGTGCACTAAACAATGCAAATGAAAAACAATTTGAAGATGTCTCTGTCGGACAAGCTAAAATCAAGGTTTTAGGTGTAGGCGGAGCAGGAAACAACATGGTTGGATGGCTTTACAACAAAGGCATCCGTGGAGCTGAAATTATCGCAGCTAACACTGATCAACAGCATTTGAACATTACTGATGCAGATGCAAAGTTCTTGATTGGTAGAGAAGTAACTAGAGGACTAGGATGTGGAGGCTACCCTGAAAAAGGAGCTGAAGCTGCACAAGAAAGTTTGAATGAAATAAAAGAGCATCTGAAGGATGCAGACATGGCTTTTGTATGCGCAGGAATGGGAGGTGGAACTGGTACAGGATCAGCACCAGTAGTAGCTCAAGTTGCTAAAGACGCAGGAGCAATAGTAATTGGTACTGTAACTATGCCGTTCAATATTGAAAGAGCTAGGGTCGATAAAGCTGAATTTGGATTGCAACAACTAAGACAAGTTTCTGATACTGTTATAGTTATTGATAATAATAGACTAGTTAATATTGCAGGAAACTTGCCTATACAACAAGCATTTGCAGTAGCAAATGAGTTGATTTCAACAATGATCAAAGGTATTGTTGAAACAATTGCAGTTCCATCATTAGTTAACCTTGACTATGCAGATGTTAAGGCAATCATGACTAATGGAGGAGTAGCAGCTATCGGAGTAGGAAGCTCAGACACTAACAATAAAGTAGAAGAAGCTGTAAAAGGTGCTTTGAACAATCCACTGCTAGATATCAATTATGAAGGAGCAACAGGAGCTTTAATCCATGTGATTGGTGGCCCTGATATGACTCTGGATGAAATTAGCAGAGCAGGAGAGTTAGTAACTGAAAGCTTAGACGACGATGCAAATGTTATCTGGGGAGCAAGAGTTTCAGATGACATGAAAGGCAAGATGACTGTAATGACAATCATTACAGGTGTTAAAAGTCCTTGGATACTTGGAAAAGTGGATCATACACAGCCAAGCGAAAGGGCTAAACAAATAAGCGAAGAATTAGGCATTGAAATAGTGCAATAAGCCGGGATAGTCCATATCCCCTCTTATTTCATAGTCACAAGTACGTGATGTGTTTTCTTGCCTTCATTTTTATACTCCCTAACCACCCCCAAAAATGAAGGCAAAATTGCTTTCTCCGCTGAAACATTGCGGAGATTTTTTTTCTTTTTAATACAGAATTAAATCTATAATTATTGTTTTTTCTCAAATAAAATGTTCTTTTTTCCAGAATAAAGACCCATTTTACTCATAGAATCATATTGTTCTACTGTTAATGTCAAAGGAGAGATAATAAAGTTGTGTTCTTCTTTTATTTTACCACAAATCTCTTTTATTTTGCCAGAATCGATATTTCCTCCGATTAATAGCAGGTTTGCTCTATCTTTTGTTTCTTCTCCATGAAGCACAACATATTGTAGTTGTTCTATGCTTTTTACTTGATCTATGAACATCTTTAGAACTTGAACATCTTTTTTGAACATATTATAGAGAAACTCTGATTTACCTGCTCTTTTAAATTTGTATAGTTTAAGCTTTTTTATCTTTTTCTCTTCTATTAGTTCTGCATTTACAAGTTTATTGAGGATTCTAAATGTGGTTGCTTTAGGAACATTTGCTGCTCTTGTTATCTCTCCTAAATACATCCCCCCTGTCTTATCATTGATGATTATATTTAGAATAGAGAGTATTTTTTCATCAAATAAGTCTTTTAATACGTCCACCGCCTGCATAAGATAATAGAAATTAATGATTATATTTAAATCTTTTCATTTTTGAAACGGCTGGCTATATATGGAACACCGTTTCATTTTTGAAATATTTAGACGATAAAAAAAGAATTATTTTGTCTGTTCGTTGTAATACTTCTCAACATCTTTTAATGTGTTGATGTCTTTAGCAGACTTTTCCATGTGTCTTAGCCTGATAACTCTTGGAAATCTTAATGCATATCCAGAAGAGTAGTTAGTTGATTTTTGAATCTCTTCATATGCAATTTCAACTACTATTTTTGGCTTAACTTTTGCTGTTTTGCCTTTTTGGTTGATAATTAATGGTTTTAATAGCTTTGTAAGCTCTGTAAATGTTACTCCTTCTGATTTCTCTTTAATTCCAGTTCCAACCTTGCCAATTTCAACAAAATTGTCGTTTTTGTCTAGACAAGCTAATGTAAAACTTGAAAACCATTTTGCACGCTTACCTTCTCCCCATTGTGCCTTTGTTATAACAAGATCTAGTGGTTCTTTTGTTCCTTTTAACTTAACCATTGATCCAACTCTTGCTCCTGGGCTATATGGAGCATTTAATTTCTTTAACATTAACCCTTCTTGACCTTCATTTAGTGATTTTTTATAGAATTCATCGATTTCTTTTTCATTTTTGACTAATTTTGCTTTAGATAGCACTATTTTCTTGTTTTCTGGAATTATCATCTTTTTTAGCAGTGCTCTTCTTTTTTCAAATGGCTCTTGTATTGTACTTTCTCCGTTATAAGCCATACAGTCAAAAACATTAAGTTCTACTGGAAAATCCTTGGCCATTTGTTCTATATGATATTTTCTTTTGATTCTTTGAGAAACATTCTGAAAAGGAAGATAAGCTTTTGTCATAGGATTGAAGCCAACTGCTTCTGAATCAAGAATAAAACCCTTGCCTTTAACATTGGATTTAACATATTTTACTACATCTGGGAATTGTTTTGTTACATTTTCAAGATTTCTTGTGAAAAGTTTGATTTCTTTTCCATCTTTGTGAACTTGTATCCTAAATCCATCGTATTTGTATTCTGCTTGGCATGGACTTTTAACTCTTTCTAATGCTGATTTTTCATCTGCTTCTTTAGGAGCAAGCATTGCTTTAATTGGAATTCCAATTTTTAAACTGATTGTCTTTATTTGGCCTTTTTTAGCTTTTTCTGCAACTAAAGCAAAATCATTAGACATATCATATGCTTTTTGCACTAAGCCAACTTGTTGATTGTAGATTTCTCTATCAACGACATCTATTGATTTTTCTTCTTTATTGTAAGTTACTCCTGCTTTTGGGAAGTAAGCCCAAACAATAGCATCTCTTAAAGTGCCTCTAGCTGTTCCAACTCTTAATTCTTCTAATAATGTTCTAACAATGTATTTTGCTTCATTTGGTTTTGCTGAGGTGAGAAGTTCTGCAATTAATCCTACTTTTTTGTTTACAGTCCCAGCCCCCTCTAATGTAGCTAATTTTTGAATATTATCAAATACTTTTTTTACAGTTAAACTGGTTGAGAATAAAGTTGCTTGTTTCTTTTCTTTAATGAATTCAGCAGCAACATCCCCTAAATCTCCTACTTTAGCCCATTGTTTTTCAATTTTATCTGGGGAAATACCTGTTGCTTGGCTAATTGCTTTTAAAACTAATCTAGAAGCAACCCCAATTTTTCTTTCATCCCATTGGGGAAATGATCTTCCTTGTAAAAGTAAAACTGTTTCTTTTAATACTGTTCCAGATATTTTTTTTAAGAATTCTGAGATTATGTATGTTTTTTCTAATCTCTTTGTTGTTTTTTCTAGTTCTTCATAAATTTCTACTAAATCAGAGTATTTCATTATTCAGGATTAATAATTCTTAGTATTAAAATGTTTGGGAAAAAATAGTTAAATTTATTAATCAGGTTGTTTAAATATTAGAATATGGATGTAGCCAAGTGTATTAAAACAAGAAGAACCATAAGAAAGTACCTTGATAAGGAGATTCCGTGGGATTTAATTTCTAAGATTCTTGATGCAGGAAGATTAGCTCCTAGTGCTGGAAACTTGCAGAACTGGAAATTTATTGCTGTTACTAATGCTGGAAAAAAAAGACATGTAGCAGAGGCTTGTTTACAGCAAACATGGATGACAGAAGCTCCTGTTCAGATTGTTATCTGTTCTGAGCCACAGGTTGCTGAAAGATATTATGGAACTAGGGGCGAGAGGTTGTATAGTATACAGAACTGTGCAGCAGCTGCAGAGAACATGTTATTAAGGGCTCATAGTTTAGGATTAGGAGCTTGCTGGGTTGGTGCTTTTGATGAGAGAATGTTAGGAAAAGCAGTTGGTTTGCCTGAAGAAGCAAGGCCTCAAATTGTACTTACTATTGGTTATCCTGCAGAAAAAGTTAAAGAGCCTTCTAAATATCCTATTGAAAATGTTGCTTATCTTAATGGATGGAGGGGAAAAATTAAGGATGTAATGGAATATTTAGGTTATCATTCTGTTAATGTTCAGAAAGGTATTAGAAAAGGAAAAAGAGTATTAGAAAAAGGAGCTGAAAAAGTAGCAAAGAAATCAAAAAAGATTGCAAAGGATATAACAAAAAAGATCAAAGAAAAAAATAAGCAGAGGAAAGACTTTAAGAATTTCAAAAAAGTCCATGGTATAAAATAAAATGGTAATACAAGAATTTAATCAAACACTTGAAGACGAAGAAGAAGATAGAAGAGAAGAAGAAGAGGAAGACGAAAAAGAGGAGCAGGAGAAAGAGAAAAAGAAAGCAGAGACAGAGGAAGCAGGAAAACCAGAAGAAGATGAAACAGAAGAAGAATCTGATGTCGAAGAAGAAGACGAAGTAGATGAAGAAGATGAGCAAGATCTAGAAGCAGTTGAATCTCATATTTAATTCTGAAACGCCCTCTCGGAGTAAAGTTGACAAACCAACAGACTTCGTAAGTGCTTTGTTACGCCCCCACGAAGAGTCGAACTCCGATCTCAACCTTATTGCAAGCGAGCATCTTTCGATGCAGTTACCGCAAGGTTACGTGCTATCCATTACACCATAGGGGCATAGAAAAAGTTTATTTCTTAGATATTTAAAGGTTATTGAGAAATATATACTGTATTTCCATCAACTTTTTATATCTCCAGAGTATATAATCCTTAAGGGGGATTTTCTTGAGATTAGAAGCAGAACATATCTTAGATAAACTGGAAATCTCAGATGAGAGAAGGAAAGAGATAGCTCCAAGAATAAACTATTTTGTAGATTTATTTCATGAGGAAAATCTGCAGCCATTAGTTGATGCAAGGGCAAGAGAACTAACTGAAGTAATCAAAGATACCCATGAAAGGATCCCTAGACTTTATTCTTATTTAGATGATGTTTTTAAGAATTTTATGCCTGCAGAAGGCTCTGGCCATAGCAAGATAATGTTTGCTATAGCTGCAGGTGTTGCTTCTAGATTGGAATTTAGCACTGCAGAACTAAAAGATGTAGGATATGGGGCTGTTTTACATGATCTTGGAAAACTTGCACTTCCTGGAAGATTAATGGAAGGCATTGAGCAAGGAATTTATTTTTCAATGGATTTGTATGAACTTATGAGCCTGCATGTATTTACTGGTTATCTTATTGTTGATCAAGCAACTGAAAATGTTCCTGATCTAAGGGGTTGTGCTATGAAACCATTGTGTCATCAAGAAGAAATTGATGGAAACGGCCCATTAGGATTAGTTAGAGATGAGATTTTTTTGGTTAATAAGATTATCAGAGTTGTTGATTCTTATCTTGCTATAAGCAATGCCAGGTCTTATGATCCCATAACACCACATGATGAGACTATTGAAGAAGTTAAAAGGTCTGCTGGTTATGATGAGAGTGAATTAGATCTAGAGATATTAGAATGGTCTAGTAGATCTAAGTTAGATCAGATACTTAAAAGATACCAACATAGATTTGGTGAAGATGATGCAGAGTCATTATATCATAATCGTTTGATTGATATGATAAAAAGAAATACTCGGAATGGAGTTAGAATTCCAGAAGGCATTGATTATAATGAACTTCTTAAAGCTGAAATTATCGATCTTGAAGATGCTTATGTAAAGTTAAGATTGACTCCAGAGAATCAATTCAGCAGAATGGTTGTTGATACATTTATTGAATTTCTCAAGACTAATTCTAGATCAATAGAAAAAATGTTAGAAAGTCCAATAATTTATCCTAGTTAAATTTTTTAATTGAAGTCTGCCCCTTCCTAGTTCCTTTTGGAATTGTCTTTATTTTTTGTCCAACTTGTTCTTTTATGCTTAATGCTGTTTTTCTTCCTACCAATTGTGCAAGAGTAATTGCTTCTGCCTTTTTTATTTCTCTGATGTCTTTGATGCCTGCTTTGAATAATTTTCTTGCTCTGACTCTGCCAATATTTTTTAATCTTAATAATGGAAGTAGTTCTTCTTTTGCTCCATGTTTTAGTCTTATTCTTAATTTGATTATTTCTTTGATTATTTCTTTGTGCTCAAGCATTCTTGTGAGTTCTTCTGTGCAGTATAAAAGCCAATCAGCAAGACCTTGTTTGACTCTTATTTCTCCTGGTCTAACATTATATGTTTCTAAAAGATATTCTTCATCTTTTTCATTTATCCAGTCTTTAAGGAAAATTGCTGTTTTAACTGAATTAAGATAATCATCATATTCTGGATCATACATCTGCATTAATTCTAACAAGTAATCTGATTGTTTTAGAAGTTCTTCTTCAATTATATCAAATTCTTTTACTCTGACTCTTAGCAAAGGCCTCATCTCTAATGTGTGGGAAA
This sequence comes from Candidatus Woesearchaeota archaeon, assembly GCA_036481345.1. Classification (GTDB taxonomy): domain Archaea; phylum Nanobdellota; class Nanobdellia; order Woesearchaeales; family WJKL01; genus JAAOYC01. The sequence continues at coordinate 15,075 of JAZGHU010000058.1, read as the reverse complement.
CAGCTTGCAAGAAAGAGAACTCATTTATTTTGATCTTAGTGGCTTTTTCAATACAGCCCATTAAAAAATGAGCTGTTAATGGATCAATATAGAGTTCTGCAACTCTTTTTCCAATTAATGTTGGCTTATATGAGTAGTTGTACATGTCTGATGCTGATTGGAATTCCTCTTGTTCTTCATTTGATTCAATAAATTTGTATTCTTCTAATAATCCCAACATCCTTCTGATTATACTGCTTAGTTTATTCATGTCTTGATATTGGAATGCCCAGAATGTTTTTGAAAAGAATTTAATCATGTCTTTTTCTGTTCTTACAAAGCCAGTTGCAATTAATGATAGAATATATGTTCTTAAGACAGGTTCAACAGCTAGTTTTGAGAATATTTCTTCTGGCTTGCCATTTATATATCTTTTTTCTATTTCTTTTTTAGCTGGCTCTGTTTTAGCTATTGCAATTGCTTCTCCATATTTATCAAATTTTGGGCGTCCTGCCCTGCCAGCCATCTGTAGATATTCTAATGTTGGAATCCAATCCAGACCACGATGACCAAAGCGTCTTAGATCTTTCATTATTGCTCTAAATGCAGGCAAATCTAGACCAAAAGCTAAAGTTGGAGTGCAGCAGATTATTCTTATTATTCCTACTCTGAAATTATCCTCAATTAATTCTTTTTGTTTGTGAGTTAAACCAGCATGATGGAATGCGATTCCTTTTTCAATGCATTTTGCAAGACGTTCACATTGTTTTGTAGGATGTGCAAGAACTTTCTTTATATCTTTTGATAATTTTTCTAGTTCTTCTGAAGAGTCTTTAATTTGTTTTGAGATATCTTCTGCTGTCTTTTCTGCAGATCTTTTAGTGTTTGCAAAGACCAATGCTTGTTTTTTAATCTTTAATGTATCTAAAGCTAAATCAATTGTGGGATCTGCTGTCTTATGCTCAATTAGAATTTCTGACATAATAAAATAGAAATTAAGTGATTTTATAAATTTATTCTATGATTTTGATAATACTGCTTCACAGATATCGAAAACTTTCTTTTTTGTAAGTTCATAATTATCTTCTGTAAGATTAGATGTTCCAATACTGGAAGAAGCTCCGTAAACTTTTGTTTCTAGATTAGCAGCATATGCTTGTTCTTGTGTTTCTGGATTTATGATATTTGGACTTGTGACAATATTTAATCTTACCATCTGATCTTCTTTATTAACAAAAAGAGTATATTCAGTTGATTTCTTCTCTGAATTTTCTATCTTGTGACCATTGACTATTCCAGGAGCTTCTACAACATAGCCAACACTTACTAACCAATCAAAAACTTCAATTGCAAATTTACTTTCTAAATCTTTAGGTTGTAGTTCTTTATCATCCTGTCTAATAGCATAAGTATTTGTATATAATTGACAAGTGTCTATAGCCATTTTAATTTGCTCTGCCGTCATAGACAATTTCTAGATTATAGACTTTATCAAGATCTTCTATTGTTTCTTGGACAACTACTTGTTCTTGGATAACAATAACTGGTTCTATTATTACTTCTACTTCTTGTTCAACTTCTGGTTCTTGGAATGCAATTGCTGCTGCTTGAGTAAATGGATTTTCAACAACTTTGATTTTCCATGTTTTTGTTATTTCTTTATCTCCATCACTTACAGTTAATTTTATCTTTTTATCTCCAGTAGAAGTAAATGTTCTTTTTATTACTGGTTCACCATACTCTAATTCATCAAACATTCCAAAATCCCAATTATAAGTTAGATCATTTCCGTCAGGATCTTCTGCATTCCCTTTGAATAAGATAGGCACGCCCTTGTATACTTTTACTGAACTTGCTGGCCATGTATCATTAAATTCAGGAGCTCTGTTAACATCTTCTACTGTTATTTGTGCTGTCTGTTCTGATACTGATGAGCCATCTGTTGCTGTGAATTTGATTTCATAAGTAGTTGTGCCTCCTCTGTATTCTACAACATCATAATAAGGAGTCCATGTAAATTGATTATTTTCAAAATTTGCTCCATAAGGCAGATCATCAATAGTTAATTCAATTTCATCTCCATCTAGATCTTCTACAACAGGGGATAATGATATTGTTTTTCCTTCTTCAATATCAATAGGTTTAACTTTCTTAAATTCAGGAGCTCTATTTACATTATTTACAATTAATGTAATATTTTGGCTATCTGTATGTTCTCTGTCAGATGCAGTTACTTCAATTTCATAAGTTCCAGCATCGTCATAATCTGTTTTCCACTTTCCATTATTACCTACCGGGTCTGAGATAGTAAATTTGATCCTGTCGTTATCTTCTTCAATTACTTGTGGTGTGACATAAGCTATTTCGCCTTCATTAACAACTAAATCACCTAAGTCTAGTAAACTAGGGAACCTATTTACATTATTTACAATTATTTTAACCTTATTTTCTGTTGACTCTTCTCTTCCTGTAGCTACAAAAGTTACTTTGAATTTCTTTTTGTTTCTATAAATAAGATCATCAATACGCAGGAATTTTAATACAGAATTTATCCAGCTTTTTTGTTTTAAGACTGTATCTTTATTTGTGTTAAATGTGAACTCATCTCCATCTAATATTGCTCCTTCAGGAAGATTTTCAACTGTAAAAGTGATAGAATCTCCATCTGGATCTGTTGCTTGCAGACCAATTTCAATCTGTTCCATCTCATTTATTGTGATATCTTCTATTTCATTAAATTCAGGAGCTCTGTCAACATCTTTTACAATGACTTTAAATGTTTCAACAACATCTTCCTTTCCATCTGACAAAAGCACATCTACTTCATATGTTCCTTCACTGTCATACCATGTCTGCCACTCTTTATCATCTCCAATTGGATCAGATATGCTATATGTTACATTGTCTCCATCTTCGTCTGATACTTTGAATTTTAATTTTATTAAATCTCCTTCCTCAACAGTAATATCTTTTAATCCCTCTATAACAGGCAAGCTGTTTATATCTTCTACTTCAATATCCCAAACAACACCCATTATTACTTTTCCATCAGAAACAGTTCCTTTTAGAGCATAGTCTCCTGCTGATTTATAGTCTGTTTCAAAGATAAATGTTTCTTTTTTAGAAACTAATTCACCATCAAGTTCCCATCTATACTCTAGTTTATTATTATCTGGATCATTTGCATCCAAAGCAAATATCTGTTTTTTGCCTTCATCTATCTCAATATCTGCTTCTTTTGGAGAATAACCCAGGACTTCTGGATCTTGATTAATATCTTGTACAATGATTGTGAATTCCTGAGAAACTGGATCGTGCTGGCTGTCTGTTGCAGTTACTAATATAAAATATTCACCGGCATCTTCATATGATGTTTCCCAAATGCCGTCTTCTCCAATTGGATCAGAGATATAGTAATATAACTCGTCTCCTTCTTCGTCTTCTGCATTTGGCTCTATAAGTACTGTTTCTCCTTCTCCTATTACAATGTCTTCAATTTCTTCAAGAACAGGAGGCCAATTTGCTTTATTTACTATTAATTTTACTGCTTCTGTTGTTTCAGATTGACCATCAGATACTGTGATATCAATATAATATTCACCATAGTCTCCATAACCCGTCTGCCATTGTCCTTCTTCATCTAATGGTTCTGAGAATGTATATGTGATTGTGTCTTGATCAGCATCTGAGGCAGATACTTTAAGGTTAACAAAGTCTCCTTCAGTAACTTCAATTAAAGTCTCAGCATTACTGATAAAACTAATTAGAATTATGCTTAAAAGTAAAATCATTAATTTGTATTGGGTCTTCATTGGAATCAATGTCTATTTTTAGTTGTCTCTACTAAACACCCTTTTTTAAATTAAAAAAGAAAATAAAAAAATTTAATCTTGTGTAATGTCCTCGATAACTGGAGCTACATTGATGTCGTTAACAGTCAATACAATTTCTTTTGCTGTTACTGTTTCTCCATCATCAGCTGATACAGTTATAACATATTCTCCGTGATCTGTGTATCCTGTTTCCCAGATTCCATTGTCTCCTACGGGTTCTGAGATTGTAACTGTTACATCGTCTCCATTCATATCTGTTACAACTGGAGATAGGACAATTGTGTCTCCTTCTTCAATTTCAATCTCATCTTCAAGATTTTCTAGTACAGGAGCAACATTCTTTCTTTTAACAGTAACTAGGATCTTCTTAACTGTTTCTAGTTCTCCATCTGTTGCTGCTATATCAACAAAGTATTCTCCTGCTTCTTGATATCCGATAACCCATTCGCCATCGTCACCTACTGGTTCTGAGATTGTTAATTCTACAGCATCTCCGTTAGGATCTGATGCTTCTGGTGATAAGGAAAGAATTTCTCCTTCATCAATTTCAACCTCGTCAGGAACACCTGTTACCACAGGAGGAACATTAACTCTTTCAACTATGAGAAGTACTTGTCTTGAAGTTTCTAATTCTCCATCAGAAGCTGTTACAGTTATAAGATATTCACCAGCATCACTATAATCAGTTGCCCATCTTCCATTTTCATCTAATGGTTCACTGAAAACATAATGGATTATATCTTCGTCAGCATCATTTGCTTTTGGTTTTAGATTAACTACTTCACTTTCTGCAACAGTAATTACAATTGCGTTGTCATCTGCTTCTTCTAACTCTTCTTCACCTTCTTCAGTTTCTTCTAACTCCTCTTCTAATTCTTCTAATTCCTCTTCCTCATCAAGCAAAGAGTAAGATTCGTTTTCTTCAATTCCAGTTATATAGTCAGAAATAGCACAACCGCTTATCAGCAAAATTGCTATTAACAAACTTCCTATTGTTAAAACTTTTCTCATTTATTTGCACCCCCTATTAAATAGGTAATTTATTGTTATTTACAGTGAATAATACTAGATTCTTTAAAAAGTTTACTATTTTAGAATGATAAAAATATTGAATCTTTTGTAACCAGATGGATACGAACCCTCGTCTAAAACCATTTAAATATTTTTTGTTTTTAAAAAATATCTACTTAATCTAGGAACCAAGACCCATACACTGAGAAGTTTAGTTCTCGAACGCATCATCCTCCGAAGAGCATGCAAGGGTAAGATTTATCCTTTAGGCAGATAGGAATCTATTCTATTAATAGTATATAAATTTTTTGAGAAAAGATAAGAATGAGCCCGCCGAGATTTGAACTCGGGATCTCACGATTTCTTTTACTGAGGTTTGGAAATTTGTTTTTAACATTCAGCATATCAGTCGTGCGCTTTACCAGACTAAGCCACGGGCTCTTATGAAAAAAAGCAGAGTAAAATAAATTTACTCTGCAACGCCCTTGGCAAGACTCGAACTTGCGACCTTGCGGTTTCAGTTAAAATATTAACAGCCGCACGCTCCACCTATTAAGCTACAAGGGCATAATGAATAGGGAAGATAAATAATTTATAAAGGTATCGAAATCTTTTTTGATACCTTGATACACGAAAACCTTGGGTTTTTCTTTGTATAAAGCTTTCTTTAAATAACTTCCCCAACAACACTCCTTAGCATATGGGCTTTTACTTTTATATTGTAGAATTTGTTTAATGGAATTCTTTTTTTGATACCTGTTATTAATGGATATGTTCCTAATTGTCTTGCAAATGTTGTCTTGCCATCATAGATTTCAGATCTTACATTCTTTAGGATTGTCCCTTTTGGCACTAATTTCTTTAACATTGGAAAATCAACTTCTTGTCTTATCTGATTTCTCCATTTCCAGTAATATTTTTTGTTCTTTTTTATAAATTTATTACCAACAGTATTGTATAAAGGAGTTCCTTCAAAAATATCAACTTGTCTTATGTTTATTCTTCTTAATAATAAATCTTCATCCATGAATTTCTTTAGCCATTTTAGATTGTGTTCATTTGTTGTTTTAGATTCTCCGATTAATCCGAATAATAAGTTAATTCCTGGAAGGAATTTTGGCAGACCATTTTTTCCAGGGGTTTTTCCATATTTATTTATTATTTTTACTGCTTTGTAAGTTGTTTCTGGATCTGAGTTTAGATTGTTTTGCTTGATTACTTCTGGATCAAAAGATTCTACACCAAAAGCAGCTGTATTGCCTTCTGTACAGTACTTGACAATTGCTTTTGTTATTTCAATTCCTTTTTTTGTTATGACATTTATGGGGTTGACATTGTCAATATGCAGAACTTTTGGATTGAACTTTTCTCTTATTTCTTTTATTATTTCAATTGCTTCTGGATGACTATAATAGCAGGATTGTTTTCCTAGTCTGAAGTATTTTGCTCCTAAGTTGCTTAGAACTTTAACTTCTTTTAGAATATCTGATTTTTTTCTGAATTGAATTCTATTTTTTAATGGCTCTGTGCAGAAACTACAGTGTTTTGCTCTTGAGCAACCTTTAGATGTTTCTAATTCAATGATTCTTAGATCTGGAATCTGTTTTAGGATTTCAGCTCCTTTTATTGCAAAGTCTTTTATTTCTTCATAAGATGGATTAAATTCTTGAACTTGGAATGCTTTTAGATTAACTCTTTCAAAGAACTTGCCGCCTTCTGCTGCTGTTCCATATGCTGCAGGCCCAATTAGTATTTTTTTGCAGTTCAGATTTTTTGTTAGATGTATTATTTCTCTTAATGTTCCAGGCACTGCTGACAGATATTTTCCAGGTGTGTGGATCCCTGCAATTATTATGAGCTCTTTTGTGTTTTGCAGAATTTGTTGGATGTTTTTGAAGTTTTTTGTTAGATTGTATGTTTTGATGTTTGTCTTCTGGCTTGGCTTAATTTGGCCCACCCTTTCCGCAGCAAACCGAGTGTCCCTCCCCCTCCATCCACCTAGTTGAGTGTAAAGACGTAAGTCATCTATTGTCAGATAGACAGGGATTGCATCTAGACTTCCAGCTATGTATCTTGGATATGTGCCTAAGTAAGGCGGAACCCCAAGTCCAGCTGGTTCATCTGTATAGCAGTCTAATATTGTTATCATTGGCTGTAGAAAACCTTATATATTTATATAGGTTCCTGATTTCAGTGAATATAATATGTTAATGTTTATCTTGCAATGTATGTATCTTATGGTTCCTGCATATTTTGCTAATATGATGCCCGTCTTTGTGAAAAAAGTTAATTTTCTGAATAAACCAATTCACAAGGAACTGCTTGGAGATCATAAGACTTGGAGAGGGCTTGTTTTTGGAGTTATTGCAGGAATTATTTTAGCTTATATTCAATTTGTTCTTCAGGAATATGAATTTTTCTTTAATCTAGGATTTATTGATTATACTAATTGGTTTTCTATAGGATTCTTATTAGGAGCAGGAGCTTTGATTGGAGATATTATTAAGAGTTTTTTTAAGAGAAAAGTTGGAATAAAGCCAGGAGGAAAGTTCATCCCATGGGACCAGCTTGATTATTCTATTGGAAGTTTGTTATTTGTTTCACTTATGTTTGCTCCAACATTGCAGATAGTTGTTACTGTTCTTATTCTTAACTTTGTATTGCATATAATAACAAACCATATTGGTTATTATCTAAAACTAAATGATGACAAGTGGTAGATTACTTTCGTCTAGTATAGAGCAAAGGGTCATCTGTTATTAATCCATCTACTCTATAAAGAAATTTTGCTTTCATTGCATGAAGTTTACTTCTTATTGTCCAAACATTTACTTTAAATCCATTTTTATGTGCTCTTAGCACCATCCTTTCTGTTAATATATTATACATTGGATGTATGGCATAAACATCTAATTTTTTTCCTATACTGATGCATTTCAATTTTGGCTGTGCAAATGCATATGCTGTTCTTATTGCTGGAGAAAGTTTTTTTACTCTTTCTAATGTATCTTCATCAAAAGAAGAAATCATTGTTTTTCTCTGAAAATTATTCTTTTTAATTAGATTTACTACTCTATCTGTTGCTTCATTATCTTTTATGTGAATATTAATCTCAATTTTTTTCTTTTTTAGAAGACTAACTACTTCTTGCAATGTTGGGACTGATTCATTATTTTTTGTTTTTAACTTTTTAATTTCTTTTAAGGTTAGATTATTTACATTTCCTTTTCCATTTGTTGTTCTGTTAACAGTATGATCATGCATGATTACTATTTTTTTATCTTTAGTTAGCCTTGTATCAATCTCTATCATATCAGCTCCTAGTTCAATTGCTTTTTTAATAGAACCAATTGTGTTTTCAGGGGCATGTTTAGGAGCTCCTCTATGTCCTATGATCATTGTTTCTTTTTTGATATAACTAAGTGGTGTTTTTAGTGCTCTAATGCCTTCTCTTTTGATTAATGCAGCTGTTGGAAGTCCATATAAGAATGTCAATGCAGCAGCTGTGATTATGAAATTATCATTTCCTAATCTAAGGTAAACTAGAACTGCTAGTAAAATATAACCCATTACTGCTTTTGGTTTGGATTTTATTATAAGAGAAGAGGTTATTATAAAGATTAATATAAATGTTGAGATCGGTAGTTTAAGTGAATAGAAAAAGATATTTACTGCTAAGATCAAGATTATTATCTGCATCCAGTTGAAGTAAAATTCTCCTTGTTTTAATTCTTCTTTTGCAACTTTTGCTAGGAGAAACCCAATTGGCAATCCTAACATTGCTGTTATTGCAGCCAAGAGTAGATTTAGTACTTCCATTAACAGTTTCGCCCCTTATTTAGTATTTCCATTCTGAATGTCCCCACTGAATTAATAAATCAATACCTTGTTTTTTAATATGGAGCGGGATATCACATGCCCCATAACAACTTCCTAGCCAGATGATAACTTTTGCAGAGGTATTTGATTCTATTTCTGTTTGTATGTCGCGTGCTTTGCTTTTCAGTCCATCTGGCAGCTGAATACATACTAGTTTTGCTTTGCTTTTTTTAATTTTTTCTATTGCTTTATTTAGTTCTAGATCGTATTTTGCCATTTTTTTCAAAAATTCCAAACCTTACTCATCTTATTCGTAAGTTTCATTTTCTCTTTGCTTTGCGAAGAGTCAGACTCCTTTGTCGTCTGGCTATCTTTTCTCTTAGATAAGGGAATCTCATATATTTTTTACATTCTAAACAATAGTATATAACTTTTCCTTCTCTTGTCCTGACTCTAACGTTTTTCCCAGGCATGAGGTATTTATAGCAGTGTTTGCAGAATCTTCTTTTTAATTCTGGTGGGATTCTTATCTTGAATTTCATTGCCAATTCTCTAGCTAGTTTTACATATCTATTTGCTAGAGATTTATCTTTATTAAAGACCTTTTTTGCCTGCTTGAACAAAACTTTGATTCGTTCTCTAGCAATTTCCTTGTTTTTAGAGGATTTCCTTTGATATCTTTTCTCCATTATATCCATTAAATTACAATCAACTTTTTAAATCTTTGCAGATTTATAGTTGTTATGTTTAAGTTTTTTAAGGAATTATTCAAAAAAGAAGTAGAAAAAGCAGAAGTTAATATTAGTGATATATCTAAATGGTTTTCTGATAAGACAAAGCATGTTTTTGAAGAGTTGAATATCTCTCTTGAGAGTGATTTTAATGAAATCAAAGAGGTATTGGGAAGTTTAAGAGAAAATTTAGCTACATTAAATAATGCAGAGATGAAGGATTCTGATAAGATTCAAGATAAAATAAGGCAGATTGTGGTTGGGCATAGGGAGAGTTATTGCAGAGTGTTATCTCATTTTATTAATAATATTGAGTTTCCAAAAGAGATTAATTATGTAGATGGAAAAAGGGCTGCATTTGATATTGATGAGGGTTTGACTCAAGTTGGAAAGACAACTGGAAAAAGCTATCAAGCTGTCCAACATTTATTTTCTGATGAGCTGAAGAATGTTGCTAATGATCTAAAGAAAATTTCTAATTTATCTAAACAGATTAAGGAAAAAACAGAGAAAAGCAAAGTAGGAGAGATTGATAAAATAAAAGAAGATATTGATGGATTGATTGAATCTATAAAGAAAAGAAAAGATCTTAAAGAGCAGCTTAAGGAGAAAAGAGAACTGCTTCAAGGATTTGAAAATAAAAAGAAGGAATATGAAGATAAGATTGAAGGTCTTAAAGAAAGCGGAGATTATAAAAGATTAGCAGAGTACAATAAAAGACTTGGAGAGATTGAAGATTCAATTAAAAATAGAGAACATGAAGTAATTGAATTGTTTTCTACTATTGAAACGGGATTAAAAAAGTTTGAAAGAGTGACTCTTGAGAATGAAAAATTAGTCAGAGAATATATTGCATCTTCTGTTAAGGCATTGTTCAATGATAAAGAGCTTAAGATTGTTCAATTATTGGAAAATATGGAAAGAAGCATTAAATCAGGAAGTGTTGATTTAAGAGATAAGAAAAGAGACAAAGTGCTGAAGGGAATTGAAAATATCTTTCCTCAAAAATTAAAAACAATTATCTCTGAGCATGATGAGTTAGAGGAGAAGAAAGAAGATGTTAAAAGAAACATCAGTTCTAATCCAGTAAAATCTCAGATCAAAGATATAGAGTATAATATTGAACACAATTCTTTTAAGTTGAAAAAACAGAAAGAAGATATTGATTTAGCTGAGAAAAAATATAATCAAATAGATCTAGATGTTATTAAAAAAGAGTTAGAAGAAAAGATAAAAGAAAGAATTGATGTTGAAGTTATTATTTCTTTTTAGAAGTTTTCTTAGCAGTGTTTTTTGAATTAGACTTTTTACTGCTGTTTTTCTTAAAGAGCAGAATTATTTTGTCTTTGTTTGATATTCCACTGATGATTGCTAATGTTAGTATTAATACACCAAATCCAATTCCAACATATTTTAGATAAGGTGATTTTATTACTTTCTTGAAGAACATTGATGCTCCTCCTACTCCTGAACCATCTTCAATCTCTTCTCTGAATACTCCTGCAAGTCTAGAGGGTGCGTCTGGTTCTTCTACTGTTGTTGTGGTTGTAGAAGATGTAGTTGTAGTAGTACTAGTTGTTGTCTGTTCTTCTTCTATTAATTTGAATAAGAAAGTTGCTTTATTTGAGAGGATCTTATTCAATGTAATAGATAGGTCATTTACATTATCATTGTCCAGATCAAATAGATAATCATCTCCAACATCGAATACATATGATTCTGAATCTAAGGATATTGTGGCAGTAGTTATTGATACTGCTGTTGCAGTAGCAGTATGTTGTTGTTCAAAGTCAAATACTGCTTTGTCTCTTCTTTCTAATTCAACAGAAACTCCTTGTTTTGTTACATTAATATAATATGTTTCTCCACTAATTGTTGTTCCACCTTTATTGTGTGCAAGGAATCCATTTGCATAGAAATTATTATTATCTGATACGCTCTTTAGATTGTATGTTTGGATAACTGTTTTTTCAAAATCAATATTTGTTATTGTTACATATTTTCCTTCACTATTTAATACACTATCTCCTATTTCTAGTTTTTCTACATCTAATTGAGAATTTTCATAAGATGTTGATTCTGGTGAAATAGACTTCCAACCATCTTTTGTATACAGTGGATGCTCTGCTGTTAGTTTTAATGTGGAATTATCTTCAAAGGACAATGTGTACATATGATCTCTAACAGGAGATTCTAATTCAAGGACTTCCACAGGAATGTTTGCATTTCCATCGAATCCTATTACAATGTCCCCTACATTAACATCTTCAATATTTTTTTCTGTATTATCCCGCATTAATATCTTTGTTCCTGCAGGGAAACATGAAGATTTTTTAACAGTGCAGGTTTGAGATTCAGCTGGTTTTGTAACTGTCGTTCCACAAGAGTTTGAATCAGTACATGTTCTTGTTTCAGTTCCACCTGAACAAGAGCTCCAACCAGTACAACCCCAATTTTCAACACATCCAGTTGAATTGCTTAAAAGGAAATCTCTTACTTGATCACCATTCATTGTAACTGCTTTTGTTTGATTAATATATGGTACAAGGGAAGCAGTTACATTATAGTCTGCTCCATAAGCAACACTTAGGTTATAGAAACCTGCTGCATCTGTATTTGTTGAATTAATTAAAGCAGCTCCTTGTCTAAGTTCTATTAATGTATTATTTAATGGAGATGTTGAGTTTGTTATTGTTCCTGTTAAATATGTTGGAGGAAGGTTCATAGTGCAGGTTACTGTTATCTGATCTGCTGTTGTATCTTCATTAGATGTTACATTGAACACAGCTGAAAGTGCTCCTGCTGTTGTATCTAAACATGTAAAAGTTACTACATTGCTTTGCCCGTCTATCATATTAGTGCCGTCTGTCCAATCATCTGTTATTAAAGTACAGTTTCCTGAATCACATACAACATTAACATTTGTATTAACTTCATCTGATGTGATATTTGTAGTGTTAGTTATATCTCCTGCTCCTAATTCTCCTGTTCCAATATTTATATTAGCTTGACTCCAATTTATGAATGTTGGAGGAACGCTGTTTGCAGCACCCGGAGTTCCATTTATTGGAACAGATGTATGCCAACTAGTTCCTATATTATTATCTAATATTGAATTGTATAATTCTAAAGAATAGCTTTCTATATCATCCCCCCATGTTGAGGAATAATTAACAATATCCATTGTGGCTAAGCTTGGATCTCTTAATTCAAGATATTCTGGGCCAGCTGTAAGAAGAGCCCAAGATGAATCAAATAAATTTCCAGCATATAATGGATAATTTGCAAGGAAGGTTATATCATTTTCAGCAATTATAGCATAATCGCCTGGAGCTAATGTATCATTTCCATTTACTAATGTTAATGCGTGATTTGTTGAATCTTCATAAAAACTCCATGCACTTATGTTTATATCGTAAGTATCAGCATTATAGATTTCAATCCATTCCTGAGGATTATCTCCTCCTGCAGGATCATACATTATTTCATTGATTATGACATTTCCAGTTGTAACAGGCGGGCTTTTCAATGTTGTAAATGAGTATGGGCCGTCTGTTGTACAGTAATTAAATGAATCGCATGATGTTACATTATAATAATAAAGTGTGTTTTGTGTTAATCCAGTTAATGTTCTATTATGAGATGTTGCGCTCTCTGATAATGAGGAAATAGTTCCTAAGCTTAATGTTGTTCCGTAGTTAATAGAAGTATCAGCTGGCTCGTCAGTATCCCATGTTATAAATACTGATACATTTGTTATGCTTGTGTTTTGAACATTTGAAATAACTGGAGCAGAATTGACAACTGTGAAGCTTGTAGATTCTGTGCTGTTTATATTATTGCTTGTGTCATTAGCAGTAAATGTTATAGTATATGTTCCTAGTTGTGCTGGAATTGTATATGAATTATTGTACTTGTTTCCTGTTGTGTTTGATAGTATCAATTGTACTGTTGAAGAATCTGGCAGAGTTATTTCTGCTGTAACAGCGTCAACAGCAATATTATCAACTGCGTCTGCTGCTATTTCTATTATGTTGCTTACATTAAATGTTGAGCCATTTGTTGGAATCAAGTTTGTAACATTTGGCTTAGTTACATCATTAACAATAAAACTGTCTGTTGTGTTTTGTGTGTTGCCGCTTGTATCATTAACCCACCAGAAAATATTGTATGTTCCAGGCAATAAACTATTTGTAAATGTAAATGAATAATCACTAGATACATTAGTTACTGTTTGTGATGCTACTGTCAAATCAGGCAAAGTTACATTTGCTAAAACAGTATGAACTCCAAAGTCATCAGTAGCAGTTGCATTACATGTTATGCTTTGCGTTAAATTAGCTATTGATGGAATACAACCAATTGAAGTGATTACTAATGAATTTGAATCAATTGCTGTGAAATTTGTTGTTTCTGTATTGTTTATATATCCAAATTGATCTTCTGCAATGAGAAGAACATTATATAATCCTAACTGCATTGGTATTGTGAAAGCAGTATTGTATGTGTTATTGTTTTCTGTAAGTGTAAGTTGTTGTATTGTTCCATTAGGAAGAGTGATATTAACTTTTGCAGATGAAACAGTTGTTAAATCAGTAATAGTTGCATTTATGTTTATTACAGTATTGACATCAAAGCTATTTCCAGCAGGATTTAGATTTGTTACAGATGGTGCTGTTGTGTCTACAGTAAATGTGTAGTTGTCTTCAGCAAAAAGAACATCTCCAACTGATTCTGTTGCCAGACAGTTCCAAATGTATGTTCCATCTGGAATACTATTAATAGTGAAATTAGTTTCATTTGTCAGTCCAGATACTATGTTTGTTTGATTTGGCAGCCATGCTCCTGTTGTGTTTGTATATAATGTAATGTTTGTTAGATTTCCAGCAAAAGATGTTGCTGAACAATTAAATGTCATATCAGATACATTTGTTTCTGTATCATTTGCAGGAGAATTAAGTGTAATAGCTAATGGTGATTTATCATTGATTGTTAAAGTAAAGTTTTCTTGATCAAAATCTTGAGAAGGATCATAAACTCTTACTGAGATATTATAAATTCCTGCATCTGAATAATTTGTTTGATAGATTAAATTAGCATAAAAAGGATGAGATATATTAAAAGTTAGATTATCTCCGTCAGGATCTGTTGCGTTGATGTATGATGTTAGGTCTATCAGATTTCCTTCATCTACTGTAATGTCTGGAAGTGGTTGTATAGATGGTGGATCGTTTCCAATGAAGTCTACTGTTATGTTGTTTGTTCTTACTTTGTTGCCACTGATATCTTCTGCAATAGCATAATAAACATGAGTTGGTGCTGTTCTATTATAGTCTAATTTTGTAATAGCACAAGGAGTTACTCCTGCGCAATCTTTTTCTATATAGATAGCATCATTTTTGTATAATTTTACCCAATTTATTCCTGCATTATCTTGATAATCTTTTGCTTTTACATTGATTGTAGTATAAGTAGTTGCTGTTGTTGGATTTGCTGTGATAGATATTGTTGGGTCTTCTTCAAGAGCATAAACTATCTGAACTAGAATTAACAATAAAAATAATGTCAATAATTTTTTTATCATTTTAATTTAAAAGAGTTTTTTAAACCAAGCACCTAATCCCATTCTATCAGGCCTTCCTTTATCTTTTGTAAATGTCTTTATGATATTATATTCGTCGTTTCCATCAAATTCTGCATTT
>JAZGHU010000057.1:0-6601 GCA_036481345.1 Candidatus Woesearchaeota archaeon | reverse complement strand
GGGATTATTGTTAGGGAAGCATAGTTAACCAAACCAAGCTCCTAATCCTGTTTGTTTTTCTTTTTCTTTTCCAAAGACGTCTTCGATTCTTCTTTGGAGGAGTTCTAAACTTTGTTTTAGATAATCAGGAACATTGTATTTGTGGGCGAGGGATATGGATGGCTGAAGATATTTTACTACAGAGCCTTCTGAGATTGTGAAGATTATTCTTCCTCCACATTCACATTTTCCTATTAAAGGTGGGCGCCTGAATTTTTCATTGCATTTTACGCATCTAAATTGCTGCATTGAAAACTTTCTTAAGTTTCCTTTTGTATCTCTAATGAAATGTTTTTCAATTACTAATCTTGCGACATCTGATGTGTCTACTGCTCTGCATTTTTCTGCGATATCCATCTGGCCTTTTAATTTGTCTTGCATTGAAGGTAGAGTTTTGTATGCTGAACAACGAACTCCTTTGTTTATGTCAGAAGCATCATGAGTGAAGCCCATTCCTTGATATTGTTTTGGTGTGCCCAAGTGGTTGCCAAATTTATTGATCTCTGTTTCCCATGGATATTTATAATCAGTGCATGCTTTATAGAATTCTAATGGATAACGCCAAGCAATATCCATATCAAATATCATATCATCTACTTCTGATGGAGTTAATCTAGAAGTCATAACTAATGGAGCATCTTGTCTTGAACCCCTGTGGGCTGGAAGATACTGCCTTGAAAAATTCAATAATGAGTCCATTAATAGGTTGACTGATGCTTCGTCTCCATCACAATCTCTTCTTGTAGCAGCGTGAAGAACAGGATGAGCAAAAAAGCCTTGTGTATTGGAAAAGCCAATAATACGTCCAACAATTGCTGCAGATGTGTGAGGGGCTAAAGCTAGAACTAAGTGTCCTGCTAGATCTTCTTCTGATTTCAGATTATAAAATGGTTCTAATCCATATAATTCTTTTAAGAGGTCATCACATACTTTTGAAACATTAAATAAAACATGATCTGCTCCATCATCTGGAGATTCCTGGCATGATGGAAGGATTACATCTTGGGGCTTAATTTCAAGAATTTGATTTTTGTCTTCTAATGGTTTGTTATGTATATCTACTGAATAACCCAGTTCTTTTAGCTTTTCTATTGATGTGTTGATTTCTTTTGGTTTAAAATGAGTTATTGGAAGCTGAGTCATATCATAACGTGTTGTTCCGTCTTTGTTTACATATACCTCATTTCTTGCTCTTAAAATTCCTTTAATCAGATGTTCTGGGATGTGTTCTTTGTTTGATGTTCCCCTAACTCCTTTGATTAGATCTGGATATGTTCTTGTTTTTAGTTTTTTAAGAGCTTCTTTGAAATAGTGATTAATATCAATATCTTGTGTTTTATAATGGGGGAGTGGGCCTCCATGTTTAGGGCATTCTGTTTCTGGAACCGGGCCGCAGACAGTGCAGTGATATCTTTTTTCTGTTTTTCTATCGCATGTTTCACAAACTGAAAATATTGTTTCTTTATTGCATTTTTTACAGAAGTAAAGTGGAAAATCTGATCTTATCTTTCCTGTTTCCATTGCTGCTTGGAAACACCTAAATCTGTCACCTTCTTTTCCAACTGGAAATAGTACATGAGGAGAACCTGCAAGTTTTCTCATTTTTGCTTTTTCAGGGCGCCCCATCCTTGCCCCTATGAATATTCCTGATTTGTCCCTTATTTTTACAGAAGATGATTCTTTGATTATATCAAATACTTCTTTGTCTTTGATGTCTGCAGAGATTGAAGGATCTAATTGAGTTATAAATGAAGGTGCATGATTTTTTTCAATCACAATAAATTCTTTATTTACAACAATATGTGGGATACCAATTGATTCTAATGCGTTTTTTGTAGTTTCTTCAAGAGGGATTATTATTTTTTTGACTTCATTATTTTCTTTTTTGATGTTTGCTTTTTTTAGTGAATTGATAAGAGATGATAACTGATCTTTATCAAGAAGTTTCCAATGATATGTATAAAAAGGATGCAAAGGGATTTCTAATTTTCTTGAGATGTTTATTGCTTGTTGCGCTGTGATTTTTGTTTTTAGAGGATTTTTTAGTAATTCATTTAGAATATTTTCAGAAATTTCAACAAATTCAGAGAGTTTATAACTATCTAAGCTGCCAAAATTACTTACAGTTGCTTTTTCAAGTTCTTGAATCCACCATTCTTCACAATAACCAGGAGGAATAAGAACATGGGCCCTGTTTAGAAAATCTCCATAACTAATAAGCATATCTCCTAAGAAAATAATTTCTTTGATTTTTTCTAAATTTCCTCTTAATTCTTTTTCAGAATTTATCTGGATAACAGAACCATCTTCTAATTTTACAATTGGTCCTTCTATTGTATCACAGACAGTTACTGTACAGCCTTTTCCTGGGCGCTCTACTTTAAGCTGTGTGCCTGTTGCAATATATTGATTAAGGATTATCATTGTAACTGGATGGATTGAAGTTGCTGAATAACCAGAAGTTCTTGATCTACCATACCTTAATCTGAAGCCTCCGGGTGCTAGAGGGTGTGTAAGAACTGGGCGTCCTGCGACTAGATCTTTGATAAAAGTAAAATCCGGCTTTATTTTTTGTGATGATGTAGAATCTTCTTTTTCTGTTGTTTGTTCTTTTGCTTTGATTGTTTTTTGTAGATCAACAAAATCTTTTAGAAAATCCCATTGTTCCAATGAAAATTCATGGCCCCATATTGCAAGTTGTTTCCAAAGTTTTGGAGCTTTCTGTGCAATACCTTCCCCTATTGTTAGGCAAACTCCATTTCTGATTATGTTTGTTTCAATTCTTTCTAGATCTTTGTAATTAGAAACTTCTATTTTTTCTGAAGGGGCTCCTGCGATCTGTACTGGAATTCTTTGTGTTAAGAATTCTATCTCTTCTGGAGAGGGAAGATATTGGAGATTGGTGATACGTTCATGATAATCATAAAGTTCTGTAACATATCTTTTTACTTCTTCTTCTCTTGGATCATATGTAGAATATCCCATTTTTTTTCTTATATAATCTGCAATTAATACACAAACAGATGCTCCTGTCCCTCCTGCTGATCGTATTGGACCTGAGAAGTAAAGCTTGAAATATTCTTTTCCGTCTTTTCTTTGTTCTATTTTTAGCTCTACAAAACCTTCTAAAGGAGAGGCTACACTGCCTAATGTATGATAAGCAAATCCAGCTCTAATTCCTATTTCCATTGCTTCTTTTTTATCTTTGAACTTACAGAATTTTTGATTGGCTATTTCTTCTGCGATTATCAATGAAATTCTCCAATCAAGAACTCCATATTTTTTCTCTAGCTCTTGGATTCTTTTTGATACTCCTGAGTTGATTATTTGTGGAGCTACTGCAGAGATTAATCCAGTTACACGCTCAGCCATGTTTCTTGCAACAGGAATATCTACTTTTTCTTCTGGGTCATAGCCAAGTTTTCTTGCTTTTGTTGCCAGAGAGTATGCTTTTTCTACTTTCTTGTCTATTTCTTTAAAGTAAAGTTCTATTTCTTCTGATGCTTGTTTTTCTTCGCTCATTTTCCGAATTTTAATAGTTTAAAGTTTCTTGTTTGTAAGTTTAGGACAGGAACTCTAGCAGGCTCTGGGTTGTGGCCTACTTTTTCTTGGAAAGGTGTCTTTGCTTGCCAGCAGCTGCCACAAACCAATGTTATATTTCTATAATTTTTGATTGTTGATTTATGGATATGCCCTGTTAGGAATATATCTGGAAGTTTTTCTATAACTAATGAATCTTGTTTTACATCTGGAATGTATAAAGTAGAGGTATGTGTTGGAGCTAGATGCCTTTTTTGCAGTAAGAACTGCATTATCAAATCAGCGCGATCATAACCTCCTTGATTTCTGATCGAATCTACATTTGCAACAAAATGATCAAAAGAATATCCATGATACATCAGTACATCAAATCCTGGAAAACCTTCTGAAGAATGGATATTAAGGATAGCAGGATTGCTGACCATTGTAGCATTTGGAAGCTCCCAAATATTTTCTGCAAAATCCTTATAAAGTTCTGGCTGGGGTTCTGCAATACGCATTGCGTCGTGGTTTCCTGGACAGATGATAAGTTTTATGTGTGAAGGGATTTTTTTAAGAAGATTTGCACATTCTTTGTATTGCTCTTTAATATCTTTTATTGTCAATTCATCTTCCTGACCAGGATAAATGCCCATGCCATCTACTAGATCGCCAACAATAAACACGTATCTAACAGTTTTAGCAATCTCTCTTTGTTCCTCGCTTCCTACATTTCCATTAATCCATTCTAAGAATTGATTGAATTCTGTTGGAAGAAAATTATCTGAACCAACATGCAAGTCTGATAGGAAAACTGCGTAAGCTTCATCAGGAGATTTTTTAAGTTCTTTGTTTAGAGGAACGTCTGGCCAGATAATGTTATTTGCAAACACGATTCTTTCTCCATTTACCCCAATTATTCCAATAACTTCATCTAAAACAATATCTTTGGCTGGATTAAATAGTTCTGGTTTGTTGTTGTTGATGTAAACTTTGATCCAACCAGTTGGGTCTTCTACAGTCAGCATCATTCCCCCTTTGGAGGTTGTTTTTTTGTCACGAACCATTCCAATGATGGATACTGTTTCTTTATCTCTTTTATTTTTTAATCTTGCAATGGAAGTTAGATGTTGTAGTTCTTGTCTATTTCTTAATATTGCTTCTAAAGCACGATAGCGAGCATTGAAATAAGCGACAAAATCCTGAATGTTTCTTTTTTTGCTTTCTTCTTTATATGAAAAAACAATATTTACTGGATATTTTGAAGAGTCTGAAGCTATCTCTTCTGAATCAAGGAATTCTACAAATTTGAAATAAAGGTCTTTGTTTTTTCCTTTTTCTAATAATACACGAGCTTTGTCAAAATCATGCCAGTTTAGGTCCATGCTTGCTTGCTTGTCTATCATCTTTTTTACGTCTGATGATAGAAAAAGAAAGATTTTTGATTTAAGATTTTGAGAAAGTGATTTATTTAATGAATTTGGATTAAAATCTTCTGTTAAAGAATCAAGGAATCCTTTGGATAGTAAGATTTCTTTTTTCAAAAAATACTTTATAATTTCTTTTTGCTTTTCTTGTTCCATTTTTCTGATTAAAAGGAGTTGTCTTAAGGAGTCTTAAGATAGGTTTAATCCTTCCTCTAAAATGTCTTTTATTTTTTGTACTGAAGGTTGAGGTATTGAAAGTCCAATGTCTCTTGTTCTTCCGTACCTTCCTTTTGATATTACTTTAGCATTAATTATTCCTAACATGTCTAATTCTGCAATCACGTCTGACACTCTTCTTTGAGTTAATGGGCGGATCCCTGTTTTTATGCATAATTCTTTATAGAGTTCGTAAACTTCTCCTGTGAAAATCTGGTTTGATTTTTGAGAACAGATTGAGATTATTGAATAGAGAATTGCTTGCTGTTGTTTTGGTTGGGTTTTGATTATGTCTTGTATACGATCTTTTTCTATTTTGTCTTCTGCATTATCAATATCGCATAATTCTATTTTTTCCTGGCTTTTTCTTTCTGTAAGTTCTCCTGCTACTCTTAATAATTCTAATGCTCTTCTTGCGTCTCCATGTTCTCTTGCAGCATATGCTGCACATTTTTCTATAACTCCTGGAGAGATTGAGCTTTTTATGAAAGATTTTTCTGCTCTTTGTTTTAATATATCTTGTAGTTGTATTGCATTATAAGGTGGGAAGATTATTTCTTCTTCTGATAAAGATGATTTAACTCTTGGATCAAGGTTGTCTCTAAAAATAAGATCATTAGATATTCCAATTATTGATATTTGTGAATTTTGTAGTTCTGAATTTATCCTAGTTAGATTATATAATATTTCATCTCCTGTTTTTTTAACTAGGTGATCAATTTCATCAAGAATAATTAGGATCATTGCTTTTTCTTTTTCTATTGTACTGAATGTTATTTTATATACTTCTTCTGTTGGAAGTCCTGTTGATGGTAGTTCTTGGCCAAGTTCTTTTGAGATTTGCGCAATTAATCGATATTCTGTATCTGCTATTTTTTTTAATTTGCAGTTCAAGTAAATTACTTTTAAAGGTATATTTCTTTTTTCAGCTACTGTTAATATTTTGTTTGTTGTGTGTTTTGCTGAAAGTGTTTTGCCTGTGCCTGTTTTTCCATAGATAAATAAATTAGAAGGTTTGTCAAGTTTTAAAGAGGGAGCTAAGATATCTGCTATTTGTTGTATCTGTTCTTCTCTATGAGGGATTGTTTCTGGAGTAAAATTAGATTGTAATGTTTTTTTGTTAGTAAAAATTGATTTTTTATCTAAAAAGTCCTCAAAAAATGTATCTATTTCTTTTTGCATCTACTTCCCCCTAAATTTCCAGATGAAATATAGTATAAATAGTTTTTGTTTGGCTACCCTGACTCCTTTATTTCCTTTGGAAAATTAAAGTTTGTGGTTGAAGTTTAAATATGTTTCAGTTTTTGGATGTGTATTATTTAATTATTATTTTGTAAAATATATTTTTTATTATATATTTTTTTATTCTTTATTTTATATATTTTCTATATTGAAAATAT
>JAZGHU010000056.1:0-2641 GCA_036481345.1 Candidatus Woesearchaeota archaeon | reverse complement strand
TTGAGATGGTAAGGAATATTTTGTTGACTTCTGGAATTATTTTTGCTAGTATTGTTGCTCTTGGTAAAGAGAAAAAGATGAGATATAGTTTTAAGACATTGGTCGGAAGTTTTAGTATTGGGCTGATTACAACTTATTATGTGAATAAAGGCATATTTAAGTCAATATTGGGAAAGCCAATGAAGTGGTATCTTCTTAATAAGAATACAAATATTTAAAAATTAGAAGTAATTTAGTTCTTTTATGTTTGAAGGGGGCAAGTGGTGGTTATTGTTTATTGTATTTTATGGAATTCAGTTAGTTTTAGCTTTTTTTGGAGTTATAGATGCTCCTTTGATAGATCTTAGTTTTGTTTTTTTTGTGATGTTGTTATTTTTTTACCTTAGTTTGAAGTTTAAGTTTGGCAAGTTAGTGCCTATTGGAATGGGGTTTGGAGCATTATTGCACATAATTGGATTGTATAAGGTTATTCCATATGGTAGTTATTATGGGGGTTTGTATGGTTGGGCTGGACTTGGATATCATTATGATTGGATTGTGCATGGAAGTGCAATATTTTTCCTTTCTTTAGCTGCCTGTAGTATATTTTATCCTTATTTGAAGAAAGGATTGGAGAGCAAAATGTTGATCTTCGTTGTGATGTTGTTTTTTATGTTAGGATTGGGTGCTTTTAATGAAATGATGGAATATGTTGGGTATGATGTATTGGGTCATGGAGAAGGGTTTTTAGAATTTGGAGAAGGTGATTCTTCTCCTGTTGGGGGGCCTTGGGAGAATGCTTCGATGGATTTGCTTTTTAATTTGGCTGGAGGAGTAGTTGGAATAGGTGGATTTTTACTTGTTAAAAAGAAGAAAGAATTATCGTAATACTTCCCAGATTTCTATATTGTTTTCGTTATAAACTTGTTTAAATGTTTCTTGATTTCTAAATAAGAATAAAAGTCCTTGTTGAGGTTTTGTCCATACTTGCCCTTGTTTCATTTCTGAGTCTATATAGATATATTTTATATTATGTTTGTCTAACAATGATGTTGTAAGTTTGAAGTTTCTTGAATAGAGTATTGTATTAGAGTCATTGAATCTTGTTTTGAGATCTTGAGTGTAAGTAATTTGAGAGTTTAAGATTGTTGGACGTTGAGCAATTGTTTCAACCCAGTGTGCTTTTGAATAATGAGTGAAGATTGTGTCTGTTGTTGCTGTATTTTGTTTTAGCCATTCTAAGCTTTCGAATATTTCATTTGTTGGAGATGATCTTGACAGTCTATTGATGTATGATAAAGTTGAAAATAATAATCCACAAATAATTAGGATTATAGTTAAGGTTTTGATTAAATCAATCTTCCATTTCATTTTTATTATAAAATGTAATCCAAAGCCTGCAAAGAGTGAGATTATTGGGAAAATATAGATATTTAATTCTGGAATAATGAAAGATAATAATATTAATGCTAATAGCAGCAGATATCCTGTAATCTGTTTTTCTTTTTTCCATACAATATATAATCCTACAAAAGTTAGGATTAAAGTAAAGATTCCATATCCTATGTTGCCCCCTAGATCAGACATCAGATTTGTTAAAATATTTGGATTAAGTATATTTGAAGAGTGCGGGAAGCTATAGAATAAAATAAATGGAAGATAATATATCAGAAGGATTGCTGATGTTGTTGTTAGGATTGTATAGAAATATTTTAGTTTCTCTTTATTGTTGAGTGTGTAAACTAATAATGCCAATATACTTATCAATGAAGGCAGCATTCCAAATATAGGCATTATTGCAAAGATGATCAAGGATGGGATGAAATAGTTTTTTTCTTTGATAAAAAATAAGAAACCCAATAAAATTAATGTTATTGCTATTGCATGCTGATTAGATGTTGCAAAAAGAAATATGAATAATGGAGAGAGTATTGTTGTTATTAGGATTGTTGTTATTTTGTTTATGTCTATGTTTAATTGTTTTAGGATAAAATAGAATATAATTATAGAAGATATTCCTGAAAGTAAGGGGATTAATATTGACAATAGTATTGGGCTTAGAGCTAGGATAAGATGATATGGTTGAGGAAGATATGGGCTTTGAGTTAATGAATCTTGGAAAGGAATTCCTTGTTCTTTTATGTTTCTGGCTAATCTAAGATGATAATAAGGAGAATCTTGTGGAAAAACAGGCTTGTTTGAAAGAGTTCTTATTGCTGGAATTAATAAGATTAGTATTAATGCAGTGATTATTGCTATTGATAGTGGTTTCTTCATATTTCTTCTACCTTACAAAATGATTTGTATATTTTTGTTTGGTTGTCATAAACTGTTTTAAAGCATTTTCTGTCTAAGTAATGCAAATCTTCTATATCAAATTCTGATTTTGTTGTTTCTGTCAATAAAATATATTTGATATTGTATTTGTTTAGGGTTGAGATTGCTTCTGTTTTTTGTGGATATTTGAAAATTGCATTTATGTCATTGTATCTTTCTGCTGTATTTGGTGCTAGCAGGAAATTTTCATCAATAATGTTTTTTCTTTCTGCTATTGCATTGATTAGATACCCGTCTTTTAATGAAGCTGCTATTATTGTGTTGTTATCTGTATTTTGTTTTAGCCATTCTAAAGCATGAATATCTGTTTTTGTTGGTGAAGAGT
>JAZGHU010000055.1:0-37179 GCA_036481345.1 Candidatus Woesearchaeota archaeon | reverse complement strand
CCATACAGTTCTAACATATACTTCTTTATATCCTCTTTATTCGTTTTTCTCAAAGAAAATTCATTGATTTCTTTATTTACAAATTGTTTTGTAAGTTTCATAAAGAATTTTGCTCTATAACCTAACTTCAAATCCCTCAATGCCTGTTCTGTTGATTTTGCCATTTTACTTGGCTTCCAGAATGTAGAAAGGGTCTTTCCATTAAATTTTACTTTTTTACCAAATTTATCAAATAAATTTTCCAACATCTGCACACTTCTTTTTACTGTTGCATTTTGAAGAACAATATAAATGATCAAAGTTTCATAAAGAGAATTTGCTGCTATTGGCTTCATTCCTTTCCATTTCTTGATTATAGGGCCCATAATCTTGTCTTTTCTGAACTTCTTACAAAATTCTGAAATGTCCTGATCAAGATTAAATCTCCATCTAAGTTCTGGAGTAATATTATTTATAAATTCTTTTGATAATGCTTTTTTAGAATAGATTTTAATTTTAATTCGTGGTTTATTTATTGTTCCAATATTTTCAAACTTCAATCCCAATTTTTTTCCTTTCCAAATCATTGTTATCCAATAATTATTCTTTTCCCAAATATTATCAGAAGAAGGAAAATGAGACGGTTTATGAAAATTAGCATTAAAATTATATGGTGTCGTGGGTTCTAAAATTAATGACTTCTTCTTACTTAAAACTAAAATCTTTGTCATAATCTAGAGAAATTAAGGTTATTTAACTATTTTTGGCTTATAGATAGACTTGCAAAACTATTTAAAGTAAATTATATTCATCTTCTGTATGAAACTTACTGTTTTGAAAGGAATAGGGAATAATTTAGCTAAGTACTTAGATAGTGAGATTTGGTTTGGTTATTTTAAAGACATCCCATCTAAAATTGATACTAATGTTCTTGAACAAAAAGATGGATTAAGTAAAACATGTGTGGCTTTCTTTAAGGAGAAACTTCCCAAATCTTTTGATTTCAATCGAATTAAAGAGATAAATCTGAAAATTACTAAAACTTCTACATCTTTAAAAATTGCCATCAAAATAAAAGTTGATGATAAAGAAATCACTTCTTATGGAATGTCAACGATGAGTTGAGAATAAACGCCGCCACCCGGATTTGAACCGGGATATCCTTGCGGAAACGGGCTGTCCTTGTTGAAACGCTCAAGGCCCGCGCAATACCAGATTATGCGATAGCGGCATAAAGATTAAGGAAATATTAGCGTATTTAAATGTTATGATAATAAACTTTAAATTTGAGATTTTTAATCTTTAAATTTTGTTTTAAATAATTTTAGCAAATTCTTAACACAAAATATATAAGGCTTTCGGCACCATTTTAGAATAACAGAAACATTTATAAAAGGATGCGTATATTCCTATATAAATGTTTGCAACTATTGTTAGCTAACAAAAATTACAATTAAGAATCTTACATAAAACGGGGGGGTTTATATGTCTGAATTGATAAAGAAGTGTCCTGAGTGTACTAGTATTAACTTATTCTGGAATAGAGAGAAAGGAGAAGTCATCTGTAAAGACTGTGGATTGGTCATTGAAGATAAGATGGTTGATTATGGTCAAGAATGGCGTGAATTTGATTCTGATTCAAAAAGCAAACGTAGAACAGGAGCTCCTATGACTTATACTCAATATGATCAAGGATTAGGAACTGAAGTTGGGCAGACAGGAGATCTGTTCAAATTAAAAGCTCAAGACAGAAATAAATTCTTTAGATTAAGAAAATGGCAGTCTAGAATTTCAACTGCTATTGAAAGAAACTTAAAATTAGCATTAGCTGAATTAAAAAGAGTAAGTTCATACTTAAAATTGCCAAGATCAGTAGAAGAAGAATCAGCAAGAATCTATACTTTGGCTGTTCAAAGAGTCCTCGTAAGGGGAAGATCTATGGAATCTGTTGTTGCAGGAGCATTATATGCTGCTTGTAGAAGACATGATGTTCCAAGAACTTTAGATGAATTGTCAGAAGCTTCTGGAATTGAGAAGAAAGAGATAGGAAGAACATATAGATTTGTAACAAGAGAGCTAGGAATAAACATTCTTCCATCAAATCCAGCTGATTATATTGCTAGATTTGCATCTGCATTAAAATTAACAGCAGAAGCACAGTCAAAATCTATTGAGATCCTGGAATCAGCTCAAAGAGCTGAATTAACTTCTGGAAGAGGTCCAACTGGAATAGCTGCTGCTGCTTTATATGTTTCTGCATTAATTAATGGGGAAAAGAGAACACAAAGAGAAGTTGCAGATGTGGCTGGAGTAACAGAAGTTACAATCAGAAATAGATATAAAGAATTACTAGATAAGCTGAAACTTACTGGTGAAGTTAAGAAAACAAAGAGAAGAAGGAAGTAAGTAAAAAGAGTTCTGTGATAGTTTTGTAGAGATTAAAATGGTTAGAGATTTAACTTACAGAAAAGAGAATATAAGGACACATTTTAAGGATGCCATAGCTCATCCAGATGATATATATTTTACAAGAGTAGATGTTTCTATAGAAAGAGATCCTAAGATCATGGCATGTTGCCAATCAGGCGATGATTTCTTCAGCAGAATAGATTTTAGAGAAGATGCAGCAAAAGCAATAAAAAAAACATTCGCAAGAATTACTAGATATGATGAACCTCAGCCAGAACTTCCAGAAGAATTAGTTGCAAAAATCAAAAACATGGAAGGTCGAATCCTAATTTCTGAACAAGACGGCATAAAAATAGAAGTTGGATCTTATGACTTCAAACGCCTTGCTCAAATGGCACAAGATGATCATAGATATACTCAAACTGATGATGATGATGAAAATCAGATTCTAACAAAAGAAGAGTTCTTAATTAATTATAGGGGTGGATTTGTTGATTTTATATGGCATAATATGTATAGGCATCCAGAGGAAATGACCTTTCCACCAAATTAAGAAGAATTAGTAAGAATATTAGAAGAAGCAGGAGATCTTTATGATCATCATTTATCTATCCCAGTTGGATCACTTATTTTATCTCAAGATGTTGTATTTCCTTATGAAATTGCAAGAAAAACATTTGCTGATTTTAGATGGAAATCAGAAGAAAACTGCACTTATAATCAAGACTATGGTCCAAGATTCCCAACAGCAGATCCTTGCGTCACTTTCTTTGGAATAAAGAAAAACAACAAGCAAGAGCAAGCATTTGGAGGAGAGTTTAGTTTTCCTCTTTATTTTACAAAAAAAGCTGTTGTTGTTCCAAGAAATGAAGAAAAAGATGTGGTAATGGATGCTATTGAATCTTTAGGAGATTTTGATACAATATGGATGCAGCACAATCCAGACAGATCAAGCTTACGAAAAAAAGAAGATTTAGCAAGGATGGCAAACGAATTCTTAGGGATTTAAAATGGTAGAAGAACTTATAGTCAATTGCCCTAAAGCATGTGATCCAGATATTATTGGGCAAGGAGCTGGATTTAAAGGGGAAAACGCAGATCAAGCAAAGATTATGTTTATTCTACATACACCTAATGATACAATTCTTGGTCAAAGTTATATAACTGCATTTAACAATTCAACAACTGGTACAGTAATAAGAAAGATGCTTGATTTCTGTTATCTAGATACAGATGATATTTATGTTACAAACTTATACAAATGTTTGTTAAAAGGAGAGAGAAAGCCAAGAAAAACAGGATATGAAGCTTGTATCCAGCATCTAAATGATGAAATCTTAGATTTTCATCCAGAAAAAATTATTCTTGGGGGTAGACCTGTCTACTTGAATTTATTTCCATATGCAACAGAAAACTTAGATGATGTTGTAGGCAATACTTTAGATTATAGATTAGGAGAAGAATCATTTCCTTGTTTTCTTTCATATCATCCAGGAATGTTAGAGCAAAGATTTACAATAGAAAAAAGACAAGAGCATTATCATAGATTAGCAGAATTCTTAGATCCAAAGGACAATAAAGAAGGTAGTTTTTTCTAATAATCAACAAACTTTTTAAATAGCTTTCTTTTGCAAAATTCAATGACAAATATAGAAATAGGTGACTTAAGAAATTCATTAGATCAGCTTACCCAAGTTATTTTATTTGGATTCAAACACAGACAATGGTATCTATTAAATGAATCTTTATTTCATAAAGAATTTGCAGATGGTCTAACTTGGGTTGAAGATAGATTAAAACAAGATCAAGGTGTGGATTCTAGATCTGGAAAATTCTTATTTGAAGAGGAATATCCTATTTTATTCCAAAAAGAAGAACTAACTCCCCCAATAGTAGAAAGAACAACACCCTATTTAGGTATTGTTCCAGTAAAATTAGATTACGGGAAAAAAGTAATGATTGGTTTTGGAGATGCACTTCCTTCTTTCTGCAAATCTGGAGAAGATGCAACACAATATGGAAAAGTTACTAAATTAAATTCATATATTATTCAAGAATTATATAAAAGAATCTTGGGCCTTGGAACAGAAGTAGGCGAATTCAAATTAGAACAAGATCCTTCTCTTTTAGATGAAACAGACCCAATAGTCATAAGAAATAAACTATACAAACCAGATAGAGAACAAGAAGTAATAGATAAATTCATAGATGCTGCAGTAAGATTCCAGATACAAGCTCCAGAATATATTGGATTAGATATGCCAATTGAAGATACATTGATAGATCAAGCAGTAATAAAGAACCTTGCTAAGACTATAATGAAGTGGACATTAGATGCAGAAGTTGAGTATATTCAAGAAGTGCAAAAACAAAAAGATAGATTAAAAGACAAATATAAAATTATTATGTCTGAAGAAAAGAAATCTGGACCAATTTCATTGCCACCAAGTCATTACTCGAATCCGACTTATGGTATTCCTAAAAATACTAAGCCAGGTCCTGGTTTTGGTGTATCTAGATCTTAATTAGTTTCAAAATCTTCTCAAAATTCTCTTCACTCATATCTTTTTTATATTTTTGAGCAGCAGAGATTATCTGTTTCTTAGTAAACTTAAATCCTTTTTTCTTTAAAACTTCAGTAATTTTCTGAGAACTGACATATTGGCAGAATTGAGTTACATTTTTTGGTTTTTCAGAAAAGTGAACTCTTTCAAAGTCAATAAGAACAACTTCTTTTCCAACAATAACATGCTTGTAAGGATTATGCATCTCTTCTTTGTTTATATTCATCTTATCTAGAATAAAACATTGATTAAACACTTTAATCAATACTTTCTTTATAGCTTCTTTAGATGCTTTTTCTAAGAATTCTGGAATAAAGATTCCTTTAACAAATTCATAAGCAAAGTAATCATTTCCTGAAAACAATAACTTAGGGCCAATTCCTTTTCTATTCAATAACTTCAACCATCTTGTTTCATTCCTAACACTTGTTGTAACAGCAATATCTTCTCTTTGTTTTTTAAGAGCAATCTTTTTTCCATCTAAAGTTCCAGTAAACACTAATCCTCTATGTCCTTTTGCTAATCTTTTTATGTTTTTTATCTCTCTGTCTTCCATAAAATTAAGGATTTCGCTTTTCTCAGCAATATAAACTAATAATATTTCTCCAAATAATGGTTCTTCTGATAATTTTTGGAAGCTAAATCCATGTTCTTCCATAATAGAATGAACTTTGTCTTTTCCAGTTAAAGTGCTGAACAAGACTAAAACTTTTCCATCTGGCATTAGATAAGAACTGACTTCAGAAAAGAATTTTTCTAATAATTCATAGCCTTTTTCTCCGCCTGTTGTTTCTAAAGCTGATTCAAATGGTTCTCTTATGTCTTTTGGTAGATAAGGTGGATTGAATATGATCAGATCAAACATCATGGGATGTTTTTTAAAATAAGAGAACAGATCAGATTTGACAAACTTGATATTTTTTAATCCTTTTAATTTAAGATTGTGTTTTGCATAATCTAATGTAGTTTCGTTAATATCAGCTCCAATAACAACATCAGCTGTTTTAGCTGCTTCTATAGCTAATATCCCAGAACCAGTACCCATATCAAGAACATTTCCAATAGCATAGTTCTTTATCTCTTTTAAAATCAAAAAGCTGTCTTCTCTAGGTTCATATACCATTCTATAAAGAAATAAAATGAATTATTTAAGAGTTGCTTTTTTCCAACTGCCTGTCTTAAACCAGATTACAGCAATGATGCTTGATACTATAGAAGATATTACAAAGCTCCACCAAATTCCGATTAATCCAATCTTCAAGACAAAAGAAAGAAACCACATTAAAGGCAGTGCAATAACAAATAATCTAATTGTATTTAATATCAAGGCTGGCATTGCTTTTCCAGCTCCTTGGAATGCGCCTGAGATAAGAATTACAACTGCTACAAAAACATAATTTAGTGATATGATTCTAAGAAAAGAAATGCCTTCTGCTAATAATTGGGGTTCATTAGTGAATACTCCAAATATTGCTTTTGGAAATATAAATAATAGTATAGAAAGAAATGCAACAATTAACGTAGTAATCTTGATTGAACTCCAAACAGTCTGCTCAGCCCTATCATACTTCTTTGCTCCAACATTCTGTCCAACAATAGTAATAACTGCTGTAGACAATGCTATTATAGGAAGGAAGATGACACTTTCAAGTCTGAACCCAATTCCATAAGTAGCTAAGCCAATACTTCCAAAGGTTGCAAGAATCACATTAAACACAAACAAACTGATGCTCATCAAGCTTTGATTAAGAGAAGCTGGAATACCCACTTTAAAGATATTCTTGATGAACATCTTTTTGAATTTAAAGTTTCTTGGCTTAATGCTTATCGCTGTTTTAGAGCTAAAGATAAATGCAAGAACAATTATCATTCCAATCAATCTGCTGAAGACAGTTGCAATAGCTGCTCCATCAATGCCCAACTTAGGAAATCCTAAAAGTCCAAAGATCAACAATGGATCTAATATCATGTTAATGATTGTTGCTGAGACCATTCCTATCATAGGTATTTTCATGCTGCCCAATCCTCTTAATATGCTATTTGAAGCCATTCCTATGAACATAAAAATACTAAATCCAAATATCCATCTACTGTAGTTCCAGGCAAGACCTGCAACTGAAGGAGTTACTCCCATCAATGCAAATATTGGTTTTGCAAACAACAATCCAAAAGACGTAAAAAATATTGAAAGAAAAAATGTTATCAGATATGAATGTTCTGCAGCATTATCTGCTTGTTTTAGTTTTTTAGCACCAACATATCTTGCTATCAATGATGTTGCTCCAATACCAACACCATTTCCTAAAGCAAACATCAACATAACCAACGGAAAAACAATAGAAATCGCTGCAATAGAATCTGATCCTAATCTTCCTATATAGATTGTATCAACAATATTAAAGCCAGCATGCAAAACCATTGCAATCATTGTAGGCCATGCAAGATGAAAAATATTCTTCATAATGCTGCCGTCAGTAACATCTCTCATAAAAATAATAGAAGTTAAATCTTATTTAAGGGTTTCTCTCAGCAGCAACAGTGTTATACATATCAATATCCATTAATGAATAAAGTGCCGTTTCTTTTTCATCTAAAATTTCTGCAGCACCTTCTTTTCTATCAACACAAACAATGCAAGATCTGACATCTCCCTTTTCTTTTCTAATCAAATCTATCAATTGTAATTTAGTAGTTCCTTTTCCAACAACATCTTCTAATATCAAAACTCTTTTTCCTTTAACATTCCCCCTTAATGCAAAAGATCGTGGACCCTTCCTCGTAATAATAGCAGACTTTAATCCTAATTTATGGGCAATAGGATTTGCTAATTCATCCATTCTTACATCATCTTCAGGAGGCTTTCCTATAACATCTCTACTAACAATTACATCAGGAGCAAATTTCCTAATAACAGAACAAAGATTTCCTTCTAAGATATCTCTGCTTCTTGGATAATCAATCAAAGCAGAAGTTCTAAAATATGGCTTGATCCT
This sequence comes from Candidatus Woesearchaeota archaeon, assembly GCA_036481345.1. Taxonomy (GTDB): domain Archaea; phylum Nanobdellota; class Nanobdellia; order Woesearchaeales; family WJKL01; genus JAAOYC01. The sequence goes on along the minus strand of JAZGHU010000055.1, from coordinate 29,234 downwards.
CTTTCTTCCAACTTTTATACCGTCTTTATCAACAGCATCGTCTACATTAATATAAAGTTCTGCAATTGCTCTTGAAATTGATGGATCAATATCTATGCCCATTCCTCTGATATAACTATCAACTTCAACTTGATAAGTAAAATTTTCTACAAATTGATGATCCTGCCTTATATCACCTTTTACATCAACAATAAATAATTTTGTTTTTTTTCTTTTACTAACAAAATCTCTAATTCTTTCAGGAACCTCTCCATTAAAATCCCTTAAATCAAGAAAGAGTATTCTTTTCCTATTATATGGTTCTATCTCCTGTGAAGCATCCTTAATTGGAACAATTTTATAATCTTTAGCTAATCTTTTTCTTATCCTATAACCAGCACCTCTTGCTTTTAATCCGCTTAGAACAACTTCTTGAGAATCTCCTTTTTCATAAGCCCCACCCATTTTAAATACATTAAGAATTTCATCAGCAGTAGTTCTAAAATTTTGTTTACAAGAATTTTCTTCTTTAGGTATCATCCTAAAAACAGATGTAGGTTAACATAATATAAAAATATTGTTGTAGTAAAGAGGTTATGACGTTAAATTCACGGTGATATCTAAATATCTTTGATCTTGTACTTTTCTTTCAGAATAACACTAACACCAATCTCATGTATATCAGAAGCAGAAATCAATCCTTTTTTGATAATAATAGCCTCAACTTTATTTCTTTTAGAAATAACTTTCCTGACTTTTCCAATTGTCTTTCCTTTTGCATCAATTACTTTCAGTCCTGCATATTTTGAAGTTGGAATTTTGCTCAAGAATATAGAGTCAACACCAAAATTCTTAACATAGCTCACACCTATGAACAAGTCTGGCTTCATAAATCCTTGATCAATTGTGATTCCAACAATACTTTTATTGGTCTTATCAATATGAAGTTTTGTTATGACTCCTAATACTTCTCCATCAGGATCAATTGCATCTTTTCCTAGAATGTCATCTGAAGTTATTATCTCTTTAGCCATATTTCTTGTTCAATATTATGTTTTTCTTTGAAACTTTTATATCTGCTTTTGGAATCTTTTGTTTCCTTGAATAAAGCTTTCTTTTTACAATTAAAGTCTTGAAGCTGTTTGTGTCGTTATCTCTTATGACGCCTTTGACTTTTCCAAGCTTTTTTCCATCTGCATCAAAAACTTCTTTTCCTAGTAATAATAAAACAGGATCTATTGAAAGCATGATGTTTTTTTCAGAAGAACTAAAAAAACTGCTGTCAACATAATATTTTATCAATTTCTTTTTTCCAATAATGCCTTTAACTCCTTTGTCGTTAAACAAAACATCTTTTACTTTGCCCATTGGATGGCCTGATTTAGATACAACATTCTTATTCAGGATTTCTTTAATACTTCCTAATTTACTGATATCTTCATTTCTTGGTATGAACTTTTCAATTTGTTTCATATTATCTCTCTAATTTTCCTTAATTTATAATTCTTTTCAAAAAAAACTTAATATTATTATTAATCCAACATATTTAGTCAATTGTCCTAGTAAAAAAAAGACATAAAATCTTGTCTTGTTATATCTAAATACTCCGAGTATTGCAGCAAATAATTGTGATGGCAGAGGGATTGCATTAAAAACAAAGATAGCCCAAGCACCATGCCTATTCAGGATTCCTTTTAATTTGTAAAATTTCTTTGGAGATATTAGTTTTTTTGAAACCCCTGATAATTTTAATCCAATGAAATAATTGATTGAATATGATATGAATAATCCAATGAAATAAAACAATAATATAATCATAATTGGTCTGCCTGAGTTAAAGAATTTTATAAACAATAATTCAAGAGGGATAGAAAGGAAAAATAATCCTCCAATCATTGTTGAGTATAATGCTCCAAGCAAACTTGCTCCTGAAATGTGCTTTGTAAAATGAGATATTAAAAAGTTTAGATTCTTGAACAACCATATGTTAGAATCTTTTAAAAAAAGATAAGATGTTATTAATAAAATCAAGAAAAGAACTATAATAATAACTCCTGTTCCGAATAGAACCTTATTGAATTTATTATACTTGAATATTTTACTCTCTCCAAATCCTTCTTGCTTTTTTTTCATTTTGAGGTCTTACTTGGAAAACTCTTCATCTACTGCTCTGAAATAATCTTTTACTCTTCCTAAAACTGCTGGAATCAAATATTTTTCTAATTTTTCTTCCATTATCTCATTAAGACTTAAATTTTCCATAATCCTATAGTTATTAACAACTTTTTCTACTAAAAAACTATCTCTCAACCTCTTTAATTGCCTTCTTATGTTAGAACTAGCTACTCCTAAAATAGGTAGGTTCTTTTCTTTTCTTAAATCAATAACTTTACTTCTGACTTCTTCAGAACTTATCTCTTTTTTGCTTTTCAACAAAGTGTAAAGAACATCAACAACAACATCTCTTGAGTCCCCTGGCTGCAGCAATCCAACACTTAAACAGAGTTTTTTAACTAAAGCTCTATCTTGCAGATTAGGTTTTTCATATCTACGAAAAGTGATCTCACCCAAAGGAACATCTTTTGAAACTTTTGACATAAAGATAATAAGATATGATTAGTATATAAAATTTTTGATTAAAATGTTTTAGAGATTATCAAAAGGACTTCTTACAAAAAGCCACTATTTAGCAATCTCTTTCAATTCTTCAAGAAAGTGCTTCTTTAACCATTCAATTTCTTTTTTGAGATTATCTTTACTCATACCACTATCAATTCTTTTGTATTCGCCATGAGTTATTGTACAATTCTTTTCTCCTTTAATCTCAAACCAGGTCAAAGGATAATTCTTTTTTCCAACAAATATTTCATTAACTCCTTTGTTTGGAATAAAATTAAGCAAGATAACTCCATAATCACAAATAACTTCATAATTATTATCTGATATCTTTTTAATCTTAGATTTTTTATACTTCTCAATCTTGATTATCTTTTCAGGAGTATTCATATTTTTCCACAAATAATCTCTAGATTTATTTGTTTTTAATCTTGATTCAACAATTGTATATTTCATATTTATCTTAAGAAATTAAATGTATTTAAATGTATCGTGGCTTTTCTAAAACCCAAAACTCAATTTCTTTCAGAATTTTCGCCTTTTAACTCTGAAAAGGAAACCTAACAATGTTGTGTCCAATTGCCCTCGTGCGTCTTAAAGAATCTTCTCAAATAAGATATGCTCATTTCTTTTATATTCCTTAAATCCATTCTTTTTGTAGAATTCAATTGCTGCTTTCATTTGTGGGTAAGTTGATAAAATTATCTTTTCATATCCTTTCTTTTTGCAGAATTCCAATAATTGGTCCAACAATCTTTGTCCAAGCTTCTGTTTTCTGTATTCCTTCTTAACAAACATCCTTTTTAATCTTGCAATCCTATCTGTTTCTTTTTCAGCAGCAATTGTTCCAACAATTTTTCCATCATCTTCAGCAACATAAAAAACACCTTTCTTTTCAAAATATTCTTTTTTAATATTTTTCAAATCTTCTATATTTCTTGCTTCAGCATTAAAAACTTCAAAAAGAATTTCATGAACTAATTTAATAATAGATTCCGTATCTTTTTCTTGATACCCCCTTATTTTAATCATGATAAGGAATAAAAATAATTTGCTTATATAAACTTATTGGCTCACTTCATTCGATATTTATTAAGAATGGGCTTTTAGTCCTGTGGATAGATGGTCTTTTTTATCTTAATAGAATATTTTATAAAGTTTACAATATCTTTTTGAATATGCTTAAATTTAATCAATTTATAAAAAAACACTGGTTATTTCTTGTGATATTCTTCTTTCTTTTAATCTGGACGATTCATTCTTATTTCAATCATGGCATATTTTATTCCTTGATAAATAGCAATACCCAAGAGGTCTTAGATTATATCAATTCATTTGGGGTTTTCTCGTTATTCATATTTGTACTAATTGTCATTCTTGAGGTGATTCTTGCACCAATTCCCCCATTAATACTCTATATCGTTGCAGGACTTCTATTTGGAGGTTTTTATGGCGGTATATTAGTATTATTAGGAAATTTGATTGGAGCTTATATTGATTTTATCATTGCCAGAAATCTTTTCAGAAAACATGTTGAGAAAAAGATAGGCCAAAAGCTAAAGAATAAATTTAACCGTTATTTTAAAAAATATGGTATAATATCAATTTTTATTTTGAGAGTAACTCCTCTGACTAGTTCAGATTTTGTAAGCTACCTGGCAGGATTAACAAATATACGCCCTATTAAATTTCTGGTTGCAACAACACTTGGATTAACTCCTTTGATTTTTATACAAACTTATCTTGGAGGCGGCATAATAAGAAATAATCCGATTCTGGTTGGTATAACTATATTTTTTAGCATAATATATCTAATAATATTTTTATTCCTAATAATAATTTCTGGATTAAAGAAAAACGTTCTTAAGTGATGAAGAGATGGATGTGGTTTGGAAATTAAATATATGGGGGCTTTTCTAAAACTCAAAAATTCTTTCAGAATTTTAACTTTTTAGCCCTGTGCTCGGGAAAAGGAAACCTAACAATGTTAGGTTTAATTTTTATGGAAACAAATTAGAAAATGGGCAGAAGATTAATTTGAAGATGTGATAGTCATCTCGTCTTCATACTTCAGAAAACTATAAATCCCATATCCTGCTGCAGAAAGAAGATTTGTAGCCAATTTTATACCAGTTACTGTAGCAACTATTGATACAAGTTTACTATCATTTCCAGCAAGATAAGCTATAGAACCAACAGCACATGCAACATCTTGTGCAATACCAACAAGCATCCCTTTCATTTGTGCATCTTCAACTCTATCTTCTTCCTCAGCTACTTCGGGAAATAAAGTAGGATCAATATAACTATATCCTTGTTTAGCTTCTAAGCTATTATTCCACTTATTTAATAAAGAAAGATACCCAATGCCAAAAGTAGTAAGGGCTTGTTCATGAACATAGGCAAGCGCCCCATTTATCATATCTGTTAATCTATCTTGCATAATCATAATTAATTAAGAATATTATATAAATCTTCTGCCCCTTTATTCTTTTCAAGAATGTATCGCTACGCTCACTCGTAACTGAGAAAAAGTTTAACATGCGTTCTATTCAATTAGGATTTGAGTTTACTCATCTAACTTCTTAATATGCCAGAAATAATATTGAATTAGTATTATCAAAATTAAAGTCCCACCCAAAACAACAATCTGAAAATAAGGAGATTCTTTTAATATATCTAATCCCTTAACAATTCCAACAAAAAAACCAGTACCAAAAATTAGAACTAAGATTACTTTAACAAATTTTGAATATGATTTTAAAAATTTCTTAGCTTTTGGATTGTTATTCTCAATCTTATGTATTTTAGGGGAAATTGCCATCCAATATGACACTATAGTTAAGAATACACCAGATGCTAAGGTTCCAGACCAAATTCTATTTGCTCCTTGAAAAGATAGTAAATAAAATGATATTACTAAAATTATTACTCCAAGAGTTCCAAATAGAAATTTCATGTTTCTAATATAATTCTTTCCAACTGATTTTCCCATAACTGTCATTTCTGGCATATTAATTACATCTCAATATTATTATATAAACTTATCGTAAAAAGCCCAAATCCAAACTTCTCCGCTTCGTAGCCTGTACTTCCAGCTCTCAAACTTTATCAAAAGCAATCTCAAACTCATAATTTCTTATCTTGACTATTTCAACAAATTCATGTTTTCTTGCAGCGCCTTCTTCAGAAATCTTTATCTTATTTGCACCGCATTTCAATGCAATCTGTTCTTCCCATTTAGAGATATCTAAGCCTTCTTCAACTTTAATAGATAGGGTAATCTTGTCTTGTTTTTCTAATCCTGATTTCTTACGTAATGCCTGAACTCTTCTCATTATCTCTCTTGAATAACCTTCTGCTTCTAATTCATCATTCATCTCAGGGTTGACATAGACTCTGCCTCCTTTGATTTCAGCTTCTACATATGGAGAAGGAATATCTCTTTCAATAAGCAGATGATTTTTAGTGATGACAACTTTGTCTCCATTTAATTCAAATTCATATTTTCCTTTCTCAGTAATACGTTTTAGGATGCTTTCGGTGCTCTGTGTTGCAAGATGAGCAATGATCTCACTTGATCTTGATTCAAATTCAGGCCCTATTTTTGCATAATCAGCTTTAACTTTTTCTTTTATTCCAGGAAGCTCCTCTTGAACATGCAGATTCTTGACATTTGTCTGTGTTTTTATTATCTCTCCTAAAACTTCAACAGCTAATTCTATATCTTCTTTGCCAACAACAATAACTTCTTTTAATGGCCATCTTAATCCTTGCTGTACTTTTTCCCTTGCAAACAAGATTCCTTGGATTACATCTCCAGCAACATTCATATTTTTTTCTAGTGCAGTATTGATCAATTTTTTATCAGCTTTTGGCCAGTCATATAAATGAATGCTTTCTTGTTTTAGCTTAAATTCTTCTTTCAAATTAAGATAAATTGCTTCAGAAATAAATGGAGCATTAGGAGCTAGTAGTTTTATACTTTCAAATAACACTTTATACAAAGCATAAACAACAACTTCTTTTTCTTGTTTGCTTCCTATTGAAGATTTATCTCTGACTAACTGGATATATGTTCTAGATAATGCTAAAAATAATTCTTCAACAGCCCATGGAACCTCATCTAATTTATAATCATTATACAAAGCACTGACTTTCTCAATTGTTGTATTAAGTTTAGAAAGAATAAATTTTTCTTCAACAGATAATACTTTATTCATTATTGATTCATCTAGTTTAGCAGGATTTCCTGTTTCTTTGCTTAAATCAATAAGCAGTTTATGCAGATTCCATAATACCATCAGATTTCCGTGCTTTAGCTTCATGTCATCAAAATTATAATTCATATCTTCTCCTGGGTTTGCTCCTCCAACAGAATAATATCTTAAAGTATCTGCTCCATATTTGTCAATAACTTCAGCAGGAAGAATATAGTTTCCAATGCTCTTACTCATCTTTCTTCCTTGTGCATCATTGATAAATCCATGCATGTAAACAGATTTGTAAGCTGGCTTGTTCATGCTAACCATAGAAGTAACAAATAACAGATTAAACCAGCCTCTTATCTGATCTTTTCCTTCTAAAATAAAATCAGCAGGCCATAATCTCTCAAACAAGTCTTTTCTTTGAGGATAATCCAAGCAAGTCCATGAAGTTGTTCCTGCATCAACCCAAACATCAAGGATATCTTCTATCCTATGCATTGTTCCAGTACAACTACATGGAAGTTTTACTTCATCAATATGAGGGATATGCAGATCTTCAGGAGCTTTTGTGTTGCTTTTCTTTTCTAGTTCTTTGATGCTTCCAATAACTTCATATTTATCGCATTTATCGCATTTCCAAATTGGAGCAGGGCATCCCCAATATCTTTGCCTTGTAATTGAATTGTCTCTTAGATTTTCTAACCATGAGTCAAATTGTCTTTCTCCTGCCCAACCTGGCTGCCATTTAATTTTCTTGTTTAGTTCTCTCATACGCTCTTTCAAATCTTCAATCTTAAAGAACCACTGCTTTGTTGTCCTAAAAATAACTGGATTTTTGCATCTCCAGCAATGAGCATATTCGTGTTCAACAGGAGTAGAAGCAATCAATGCTCCTTTGTTTTCAAATTCTTCAATAAATTTCTTATCATCTTTCTTTGCTACGTAACCTTTGTATTTCCCCATCTCTTCTGGGAAAACACCTTCTTCATTAAGATTATTAAAAGGCGGAATTCCATATTTGTGTCCAACTTCATAGTCTTCTGGACCGCATCCTGGAGCTGAATGTACTAATCCTGATCCAGATGAAGTGTCAACATATTCTTTGCTTAATAGAATTGTGTGAACATTTGGAGCTTCTTGTTTTAATCTATCATAAATATCTTTTAATTCATTGTATAATGGATGTTCATATTCAACTCCTTCTAAATCAGTTCCTTTAATTGTTTCAAGAACTTCATATTTTTTATCAGCAACGCCTTGTATAAATACTCCTGCTAATTTTCCTGCAACAACCCAAACTTCATCTCCAACTTTAGCTTTTACATATTCTTCATCAGGATTAACCATAACTCCTAAGTTAAATGGGATTGTCCATGGTGTTGTTGTCCAGATGATCAAATATTCATTTTCTGTTCCCTTTACTTTGAATTTTAGGAAAACAGAATCATCTTTTACATTTTGATATTCTAATTCATGTTTTGCAAGAGCTGTTGCGCATTCGCTGCACCAATGCATAACTTTTTCTCCTTCATACAGCCTTTTGTTTTCATGTGCTTTCTTAACTAACCACCATTCTCCTTCTATAAACTCGTTTTTGAAAGTAATATATGGATTATCAAAGTCCATCCAGACTCCAATCCTGATCTGATCTTTTTTCATTGCTTCAAGGTTTTTTTCGCATAATTTTCTGCATTCAGCAATGAATTTAGCAACACCATATTTAACAATATCTTCCTTGCTATCAAGCTTTAATTTGCCTTGGACAGCATGTGCTGTTGGTAATCCGTGAGTATCGTAGCCAGGCCTGTCCCATGCATTAAAGCCGTTCATCCTCTTGAACCTTAATACAGAATCTTTCATACTATAGTTCCAAGTATGGCCAATATGCAATTTTCCACTTGTATATGGTGGCCCATCTAGGAAATAGTAGTCTTTACCTTTAGCTACTTTCTTCTTTATCTTTTCATAGATCTTATTTTGCTCCCAAAAAGCCAAAATTTCAGGTTCAAGCTTCAGAGCATCATAATTTCCTATTGCCATAGTATTGAGAGAAAAAGCTGGGTATTTAAAAGTTTTGTCTAATACAAAGAAACAAATATAAACAAGTAATTTATAGCATAGTTATGAATAAGAAAGCACACCATGAGATAGGATTAACACCTTATGCTCTTATTGCTTCTATTGTTATATTTCTGACATTTCAAGCTAAAAAATTGATTAAAAAATTTAAAAAAAGTGATTAATGTTGCCTAATTGGTAATCTGGCTAATTACCAAAACCTTTAAAAACCCTCTAGGAATCTTATTTACTAGTACAGCTCGGTGTATCGAGCAAATAGTACTGGAGGAATTAAGTAAAATGGAAGGAACAGTTAAGTGGTTCAACAGAGTAAAAGGATATGGATTTATCACAGGAGAAGATAACGAAGAGTATTTCGTACACCATTCTGCTATAACAGAAGGTAAGTTTATCAGAGATAATGACATAGTTTCTTTTGATGCTGCTGATACCGACAAAGGAAAGCAAGCTCAGAACGTTAAGTTGCTTAGAAAAGGAAGCGAAATCGAAGGAGCTGGCGAAGAAGAACCTAAGGAAGAATTTGGCGGAGAGGAAGAAGCTAAAGAAGCAGAAGCACCTGCTAAAGAAGCGGAAGAAAAGGCTGAAGCGGAAGAAAAGGCTGAAGCGAAACCAGAAGAAGCTAAAGAAGCAGAAGCACCTGTTGAAGAAGCTCCTAAGAAAGAAGCAAAGGAAAAAGCTAAAGAAGAAAAGAAAGAAGAGTAAATTCAAAGCGGATTCCAACAGCGAATTTCTAATTTTTTTATTTTATTTTTTTCTTTTTATAATATAATTTATAAAGTTGTATAATCAACTTAATAATATGAAATACAAACACACTCAAATTGGATATTTAATTATTTATACTTTTATAGCAATTATTGTACTTTTTGGGAGTATTTTGGCAAAAGCTGACTTTAATCTCATCATTCTTAGTATAATGGTTTTCATTCTATTTATTCTCGTTTCCTTTGCATCACTTAATGTAATGATTGATAAAGAATATCTTAGAATAAAATTTGGTTATGGTATATTTAAGAAACGTTTTGCACTCAAAGAAATAATCTCAGCAAGAACAGTAAGAAATCATTGGTATTATGGGTGGGGCATAAGGATATGGTTTTGGCCTTATATGTTGATTTACAATGTTTCTGGTTTTGATGCAGTTGAGATAAAGATGAAAAATAATAAGATATATAGAATAGGAACAGATGAACCAACAAAGTTAGAACGCGCAATCACACAATCAATTAAATGATTATGCTTTTTTTTCGCATTTCTTGCATAAATATCTTTTAGATTCGCCTTTCTCAACTACAAATCTAACTTTACATAATCTGCAATACTTAACAATTTTATAATCAACCATTTTTTTATAAAATTAGAAATCTAAAAATTCCCAATATAACAATAGATAAATGGAAATCTTATATAAACCCTTCTAATTAGGCCGACCTCTTCTGAATTGTCTTCTTCTGTGATTAAAAGATCTTCCTCTGTTTGGTGTGCTTACTGTTATAACTCGTTTGACATGAGGACGTTCCCCACATTTTATGTTGAAATCAGGATATTCTTGGATAATTCTTGAGAAATTATCATAATCTACATCAGCAAGAATATTGATTGCTTTTCCTTCTTCTCCTGCTCTTGCAGTTCTTCCAATCCTATGAACATAATCTTTTGAATCTTTTGGAATATCAAAGTTATATATATGAGAAACATTGTCAATATGCAAACCTCTAGCTGCAACATCTGTGCATACTAAAACTCCAGCTTTTGCATCATTAAACATTTCAATTGTTTTTGTTCTCTTATTTTGAGTTAGGCCGCCATGTATTGCAATTGCCTTAACATCGTTTCCCTTAAGATTCTTCACAATAAAATCAACAGTTCTTCTTGTATTGCAGAATACCATAACTAATCCAGATTTTTCCTCTTTAAGTAAATGTACCAAAAGAGATAATTTCATTCCTTTGTCTACATTATAGTAAACTTGCTTTAGTTTGCTAGGATCAACCTGATTCTTTGCTGCAACAATTGAAGGATTAACCATATGTCTTTTTCCTAATTGTTTAACTCTTTCAGAAATTGTAGCTGAAAAAAACATTGTCTGCCTTTTTTTAGGGCATTGACTTATGATTTTTTCAACATCGTCTATAAATCCCATATCAAACATTCTGTCTGCTTCGTCTAATACAAGGATATTAATTTTAGAAGTATTAATTGTTCTTCTTTGAAGATGATCTAATAGTCTTCCAGGTGTTGCAACAACAACATCTGCTTTTTTTAATCCATCTATCTGGGGGCCGATTGCAACTCCTCCATAAATAGTGATTACTTTTAGTTTTCTAGTAAGTTGTCTTAGATTATCTTTTACTTGTTCTGCTAATTCTCTAGTTGGAGTTAAGATTAAAGCTTGCAATCCTTGATTAGGCTGCACCTTCTCTATAATACCGCATCCAAATGCTAGTGTTTTTCCGCTTCCAGTTGCAGATTCTCCAATTACATCTTTTCCCTGTATAATGTTAGGGATAGATAATCCTTGAATTTGAGTAGGAGTTGTGATTCCTAAACTTTCAATATTTGTTAATAGTTCATGGCTTAAGCCAAATTTTTTAAATAGTTCCATTTTTATTTTACCTCGTTAATATACAGCACTTAAATAATATAGAAAAAGCGAAATGATCTTGTCAGGTGCTCTCTCTGGTCTATCTCTATGCTTATTTTTCGTTATAAATAAGGTATTTTGGGGGTTTATAAAGGTGATGGTTTTGGGAAGTTAGGCAATCTAATAATGTTACATAAGATTTATAAATCACATTCAAGTTATAATCCTGTATGAAAACAGAATCAGTTCTTGAAGGCACAATAAGAAAAGAAGGAAATCTTGTGATTGGAAAAGGAGAAGCAGGTATGCAAATATATGATGATACTATGCAGCTTGCAATTACCAAATCTGCTAAAACAGGATATGTTGTTCGAACAGTAATTTCTGCTAGTGTAGCAGCTGCTTTAGCTTGGTTAGCTTGTAAATATGATAACTTGTATCTAGCAGCTGGAAGCGGAGCAACGGCAGCAATTACAGTTCAACAAGGGAGACGTGCTGTTAAAGCTTGTAAAAAATATGCACAAACATTAAGTGAAGTGGTTTCACATGGTTGGAATTCTAAAGAAGAATTAAAAAAAATTGACGATAGGTATTTATAATTATTTAATGCATCATTTCATTCTTAAAATTTAATAAATCTTACTGTATACAAACTTTTATATACTAATAAACAAATTAATCTATATTATTTTTCAGAGGTGAATTATAATGGCTAAAAAGAAAACAACAAAAACAGCTGTAAAAGGGGCAGCAGTAAAAAAACCAGGAATGAAATGTTCTATGCCTTCATGTAACGGAGGAGGGGTCTACTGTGGAGGATTTATTGGTGCATTAATATATTTCCTTTCAACTGCAACTGGATTCTGGATTGGAGTATTAGGAATTCTAAAGGCAATAATATGGCCAATAATCTTAGTATTTGAATTGCTTAAGTTCGTAGGAGCTTAGAATTATTTTATTTTTTCATTAAGAAGATCTATTTTGCCAATATTTAGATGAATAAAGTATGACTCTGCTCATATCCATTACATCGGGATAATAATCTAAATTAAATCTCTTTGCAACATCCTCTGTATTTGGTCCATAAAGTGCTAAAGGCACTATTTTTATCTTTCTAAAAAAAGCACATTCATTGTATATTGGAACCCCTATCTCTTCTTCCCCATGCTCCACACGAAATCTATTTAGTGCTTCCTTTCCATACGCAGGAGATGAGAATTTCTCAAACAATTCTTCCAATGAAGATAACAAAAATTTTTCATATCCTTCTATAAACTGAGCACGATTTGTAGCAGATATATCTTCTGGATTTTTTGTAAGCAGCATGACATCAAAAGGGCAGCAATAATCTGGTTCCTCTTTAGTATGAAAAAAAATCCCATTATCACGATAACTACCTCCTGCATACCAACCCAGTATTGCGTTGACACATAGTCTTTTTGGAAAAGAAGGATGTATAGTATTTGGAGAGATCTCACTATTTTGAAGAATATTTATAAGTGATTCTGAAACTATTTTATTTCCATCATCTAAGGAAGATAGCTGAAGCTGTCCATCAACAAAATCCAGAGACTTGTAAAAGCTGTTCATATATTTCATGGTCCATACCTGCTATCTAAACAGAACTCTTTTTTATTTAACATATTATGGAATTTATAAACCTTCGTGAATTCCCAAACGTTTATATACTTACATCTATCATCTTAAAATATGGCAATCAGATTCAAACAAAAATGTTTTAGATGCAGAAAAAACTATGTAACTGTTACAAGAAGAACTAAGTGGGTTATGTGTTATGAATGCCAAAAAGCAGAGATGAAAGGGGAAATCAAAGATCCTAAAATAAAAAAGATGTGCGATATTCCTGAAGAATTCTACAAAGACAATGCTTTCCTAAGAGATATCAAGATAAAAGCTATTAAATGGGGAGAGCTTACTGAAAATCAGATCAATGCTTTCAAAAAAGTAGTAAAGGAACTAAAAGATGCACAGAGTTCAAAAACTTCTAAGTAATTATGGGTTCTGCTCAAGAAGAAAAGCAGAAGAATTAATTAAAGATGGAAAAGTAAAAGTAAATAATAAACTCATTACTATTGGAGATAAAGCATCTGAAAAAGACAAAATCTATGTTAACAACAAACTAGTTACTAAGCCCAAAAGAATCTATATTGCTTTTCATAAGCCTCTTGGTTGTGTGACAGCACTAACAGATGAATATAGAAAGACAATAATGGATTATATTCACGTTCCTGAAAGAGTTTTCCCAGTTGGAAGATTAGATCATAATGCTTCTGGACTATTAATATTAACTAATGATGGAGATTTTGCAAACAAAATAGCTCATCCAAGATTTGAAACAAAAAAAACTTACTTAGCAATCCTGAGCAGACCAATAAAAAGGGAAATTGCACTTCTAGAAAGCGGAGTTTATGTTGACAGAAGAAAAGTTAAAGCAAGAATCAAAAAAATCAAAGCAAATGTAGTAGAAATCACAATACATGAAGGAAGACACAAAATAGTAAAAAGACTTTTCAAAGCAGTAGGTATTCACGTTGATTCTCTAAAAAGAGTAAGAATTGGAGAACTAAGATTAGGAAACTTAAAACCTGGAAAATATAAACTCTTAACAGAAAACGAAATTAAAAAAATATTTCTTTAATTCTTAAAAAACAACATGCACTTACAATGTCCATCATCTTTGATTTCTTGCTCATGATACACACATGGACAAATTATTTTCTTGTCTGCTTCTTTGTCTTCAGTAACTCTTCGACATGGACAATAGATTTCTCCATGCTTTTCTTGATTTCTTAGCAGTCCTGAAAGAACTATGTCCAGCATCTTTTCATCAGGCTGTAATTTAAAGCCTTTTGAGTTAGCATAATCTTCAGAGAACTTTTTCAATTCTTCTTTGTTCATTTTTTATCCTGTTTGCTAACAAAGCTGCTCCAGTTAAGTTAGCATTACCTCCTCTTTTTTCTATTGGTGATTGGTGAATAGATGAATTATATTTATTGATCTTGCTTTCAGCTTCTTCTTTAAAATATTTTACAGCAGCGCTTGGTTTTCCTCCTATATAGAAATCCATATCAGTGCATGAACATTCTAATATTGTTTGGCAGACCTCTCCCATAAGGTTTCCAAATATTTTGTAAGTATTAACTCCTTCTTTGATATTATCTTCAGCTAATTGGTCTATCTCTTTTGGTAGTTTTTCTATTCCAGCAACTGAATGAAATATCCTGACTATTCCTGGACCTGAAATTAAAGCACCTGCTCTTACAGAATCTGTGTCATCAGAAGGGCCTAGTAGATCATCAATTCCTAATAGATTATAATTTCCACCATAGTGTTCAACAATATATTGTGTATCATCTTTGAAAAGTGGTATTGAGTATCCTGGTTCATTTGAAAAATGCAGATTTGAATCATTCCTATCCCAATCAGTTGAAGGATATTCAATCCTTCCTTCTTCTGATACAAAAGCTCCTCCCAGATCTCCTCCTATAGCAAGATATCCAAATCTTATCTTAAGCAAGCTCCATAATCCCAAGCCACCTGCATCTCCATCATTGATTATTGCTCCATATTTTGGATCAAGATTTAATTCTTGTGCAATTTTATCTCTAAGATTAGTATCATCCAAGAAACCCAAATGTGCAGCAAGAACATAACTTCCATCACTTCTGAAAATACCAGGAGTTGAGCCTGCAAATGCTTGAATCTCATGCCCCCAGTCAGTTATTTTTTCTGCAATAAACTTAGCAAGGTTATCAGAATCATCAATATGAGAAAAGTCAAATTCGCCATATTCTATTTTATCAAATTCATCAAAGATTCCCAACTTTAAATCTTTAGAACCTGCACCTATATCAAATGCAGCTATTACTTTTTCCATTTTTATAGGAGAAACTATGTTAATTTAAAAATTTTACTCTAATGCTTCGTCAATATGTCGTTTTATTGTGTCTGCTGGCACAACTCCTGTGAATTTATCTATAACTTTCCCGTCTTTGAACAATCTTACATCAGGGATTGCATTTACAGAAAATTCATTTGATGTTTGAGGGCATTCATCTACATTTACTTTAGCCAAAACAACCTTGTCTCCATAAGAATTGCAAACTTCTTCTAAAACTGGAGCTAACATATTGCAAGGGACGCACCATGAAGCCCAGAAATCAACTACAACTAGCTTTTCCTTGCTCTGCCCTATCACTTTCTCCTTAAAATCAGTGTCTGTAACTTCCATAAAATCAGAAAATATGCACAAACTTTATAAATGTTATCCATTTCACAAATCCTGAAATATTTTTGGGGGAACAGAATATGGCAGATGAAGAAAATAAAGATAAAAAACTCGTAGATGAAGATGATTCTTGGTTTGAAGAAGATAAGTTTGCTAAAGAAGATGTAGAACCAAAAGTAACTAAATCTGAAGATAAACCTAAAGAAGATAAAATCGAAGTTAAAGAATTAGATGATGAAGATATTGAGAAGGAAGTTAAACATGATGTAGAAGTTTCAAAAGAAGAAGAGCCAAAAGAAGAAAGATCAAAGGAAGAAAAACCATTTGAACCAACTGTTGAAGAAGATAAGAAAATAAAGATCTGGCAAATAGTTTCTGCTGTTTTGGCTGTAATATTAATAATATCTGTCTATACTGGCGGATTTAAAGGAGACGGTGAATCAACAACAACTGTTAGTGGAGCAGGCATTGTCATCTTAAATGATGAAAGATGTGATACATGTGATACAGCAGGACTTATCACTCAATTACAACAAACATTTCCAGGTATGGAAATAACAGAATTAGATTATAGTTCTAAAGAAGGGAAGAAAATATACAAAGATTCAAAACTATCAGTACTTCCAGCTGTTTTATTCAATGATGGTGTAAAAGAAGATGCAAATTATGGTCAAGTAGAACAATTCCTTGATGAATCAGGAGATTTCCTATCATTAAAGATTGGAGCAGCATTTAATCCAGAAGCTGAAATCTGTGATAATGAAGTTGATGATAACGGAGATGGAGATACTGATTGTGAAGATGCAACATGCAAAGGAACATGGAGATGCATGGATAAGAAAGAAGTTCCAGAAGTTGAATTGTTTATTATGAGCCACTGCCCATATGGAACACAGATGGAAAAAGGAATGCTTCCAGTTGTTACATTATTGGGGGATAAGATTGACTTTGAAGTTAAATTTGTAAATTATGCTATGCATGGAGAAGTAGAAGTTTATGAACAAACAAGTCAATATTGTATCCAAAAAGAGCAGAATGATAAGTTTATAAATTATCTAAATTGTTTCCTAAAAGAAGGAGATTCAGCTGATTGCTTAGAAAAAGCAGAAATAGATAAGACTGCATTAGCTCTGTGTGAACAGTTTACAGATCTTGAATTCAAGATTACAGAAAATTTTGAAGATAAAGCAAGTTACAGAGGAAACTATCCTCAGTTCAATATCAATGATGCAGAAAACCAAAAATATGATGTAAGAGGTTCTCCAACACTAGTTATTAATGGAGCTACTGCATCAACAGGAAGAGACTCAGTAAGTTTGTTAAAAGCAGTATGTACTGGATTTGAAGAAGCTCCTGAAGAGTGTGATGAAGAAATAGATGCAGCACAACCTTCTCCTGGATTTGGTTTTGAACCATCTTCTGATACAGGAGCAACAACTGCAGTTTGTGGTTAAACACAAACTTTTTTATATTCTTTTCTTTTTCTTATTCTTATGTTCACACATAATCTAAATCCTGTTTTGTTTAGCATTGGACCATTACAAATAAGGTGGTATGGATTAGTCTATATTATTGGATTTTTATTAGTTTATTATGTTCTTAATAAGAAAAGAAAAGAATTGAATCTGGAGAAAAAAGATGTTGAGAATTTCTCTCTTTATATAATCCTTGCAGTTGTTATTGGCGCAAGATTATTTGAAGTATTAATCTGGAATCCGGGGTATTATTTTCAAAATCCATTGAAGATATTTGCAGTATGGGAAGGAGGTATGGCTTTTCATGGAGGGTTATTAGGAGTTATGTTGGTTGTTTATTATTATGTTAAGAAACATAAGATACCTTTTCTGAAACTAGCAGATATTCTTACATTTCCAGGATTGTTTGCATTGGCGTTGGGAAGGGTTGCTAATTTCATAAATGGAGAATTAGTAGGGATAGTGACTAATGTAAAATGGTGTTTTAATTTTCCAGGCTATGAAGGATGCAGACATCCTGTTCAGTTGTATGGGGCAGCAGGAAGATTCCTATTATTGGGATATTTAGCTGCAATCAAGAATATCAAGAAATGGAAAGATGGTTTTATCTTCTGGAACTTTGTTTTATTTATGGGCATAGGAAGATTTTTTACAGATTTCTTAAGAGAAGATCCAAGAGTTTTAGGATTGAGTATGGGTCAATATCTGAGTGCGATTATGGCAATAGTTGCTGGAGTTGTTCTTTGGAAATATTATAAGAGAAAAGCTTAAATAGATTTATTTCTAAATTAACTTAAAGAGGTGTATTAATGTACGATGTTATTACTGTAGGAAGTGCAGCTATTGATGTATTTCCAGTTATTTCTCAGAAGATCAAGGACTGCAAACTAGGAGATAAGGTTCTTGTAGAAGATATCAAATTTGAACCTGGCGGAGGAGGAGTAAATGCTGCTGTTGGGCTTGCAAGGATGGGATTGAATGTTGCTTTTTTAGGAAAATTAGGGCATGACCATAATGCATTCAAATTAATACATGAATTGAAAAAAGAGAATGTGAAGTTAATCAAGACAGCTCCTTCAGAATATCCAACTTCTTATTCAGTTGTGTTGAAAAGCAAGCAGGAGAAAGACAGAATTATCTTTGTATACAAGGGAGCTTCTGATCATTTGTGCTATCCTGAAATTAAAAAATCAGAATTAAAGACAAAATGGATCTATTTAGCAACAATGCTAAAACAGTCTTTTAAAACATCAATTAAAATAGCAAAGTTTGCTCAAAGAAATAGCATTAAACTGATGTTTAATCCTTCGACTTATCTTGCAAAACAAGGGAAATCTAAACTAAGACCTATATTAAAAGCAGCAACTATTCTTGTATTGAATAAAGAAGAAGCCAAATTATTATTAAAAACAAAAAAAGATTATGTTCCTTATTTGGCTCAAGAACTTTACAAATTAGGACCAAAGATAGTGATTGTAACAGAGGGACCGAAAGGAGTTGCTGCTTATGATGGAGCAGCATTATATTCACTTCCAGCCTATAGTGTTAAAGTCGTGTCAACAGCAGGAGCAGGTGATGCTTTTGCTTCAGGATTCTTAGCAGGATTATTGCATAAACAAGATATTGCTCATGCATTGCAGATGGGAAATGCAAATGCTGCTTCTGTTATACAATTTGTTGGAACTAAAAATAAATTATTAACACATAGACAAGCACATATGTTTATAAAAAATAGAAAAGAAAAAGTTTTAGTTAGAAGATTATAATTAACATTGGGGGTTCTTAGTCACTTGAACACTTACTGAGTCAACACTTGTCTTGAATGTTCCTGCTGTTTCTCCTTGCACAGTAAAAAGATAATTATCAGGAGCTGTATCACAAGATGTTTCAATAGTCAATGTTGTTGTTTCTGTTGGTGTAACAACTTTATTAACAAGAAACGCTTTGATATTTGGCCAGCTTGTTACAGTTAAAGAAACATCTTTTGCCTGGCCTCTTACTTTTCTAACAGTAACTAAAGGAGTTGCTGTTTCTCCTTGCACAACACTGACAATTGCAGGGTCTACATCAACATCAAAATCAAATTCTTCATATACTAATAATGTTTTAAATGTCCATTGAGATTCTATGCTTATATCCCAGCCTTCTATTGGATGAAGTATTTTTTTGCTTGAAACTGCTTGATCTTCATGCTTTATAACTAACTCTTCTCCTGTTCCAATAAAAGAAGATATTGGAAGAGCTAAATCATAACTAATATCTCCATATTCAGCAGAAGGACAGTCCAAAACTACTGTTGTTGATGAAGGCTTGATATTGCTTGATTTGTAAGATATTTGATTGGAAGATTTATCATAACTTCCTTTGATATCATAAGTTATAGGTATAGTTTCTGTGCTAGTGCATTTTGCAATACCAATATCTGATGCCAAATCAATATCAAAACTGCCTTTTCCAGATCCCTTAACACCATTGGACTCATCAATCTCATAAGAAACATCTCCTTTAATTGCTAAATCTATATCCAAAGGAGAATCAATTACAACTAAACTTGTTTTTGCTTTAGAATCAAATTCAACTTTTCCTTTTGTTGCTACTTCTTCCTCAATTGGTGATGCTGTTTTTACTTCTTCAGAATCTGCTGATTCTTTATCTAATTGTTCTTCAGAACCACAGCCTGCTATAATTATTACAATTATCAACAAAAGAATGATTTTTTTCATATTCTTTTGTTAAATGATTTACTATATAAACTTAACCCAATTAAAGTCAAGAGAAAAAGTTTTGGTTAGAAGGTTGTAAGCTTTTTAAATAGTAAGATATTTCTTATTTATATGCAAGTAACACAAACTTATGATTCAGAGAAGAAACTTTTAACTGATATTGTGCTGAACCAAGAAGATTATGTTGAGTTAGATTCAGGGTGTCCTGATGTAGGGTATTTAGTTGGAAAATCAGAAAGAGGAATGGAATTCTTAATCTTGCCAGGAGACCATATTGGAAGAGGATTTGAAAAATTTTCATATTCAAGCTACAGCACAGTAATGGGTTTGCCAACAGGATATCCTACTAGAAAAGACAATGATCTGAAAAAAGCGATTAATAAATCCAAAAGAATACCTATGGGAACAAGATCAGGAGAACACTTGGGATATGTTCTTCTTAGAGTTGCATAATTCCAGTTTCTGATTAGAAAGCTTTAACCCCAAATCCCTAAGAATATTCCAATCAATTCTACAATCACATATAACCAGATAATATAAGCTAAAATTCCTGCAATCAAGACAATAAGTGTAAAATTAATTATATGTCTTCTTTTCTTTTTCAATGCATCAATTGTACATACTTTTTCTTTTTTATAGAAGTACCAAAACAAAGAAGCAGCTAAAAACAATAAAGCAGATCCTCGAAATACCCATTTGTAAGTACCATATAATTTATCAGAAAGAGAAGCTGCAAAAGCTACTGTTCCTAATCCAAATAAAACAAGAATAACTGGAGTAAAGCAGCACAGTCCTCCGATAAATGCAACTATTGGAACTATCTTTTTCAAAAAGCCTTTTTGCTCCTTAGTTAACATCTTAAAAATCTATTTCTTTAATCCACTTTCCATGCTGATTACAGAATGCAACTACTGAAAGCTTTCCAGTGTCCCCTGATTTCAGATGATTTATTATTGCAGGATTTACATTAGAACTTAAATGAACTCTTGAGATCCATTCATTGTCATTATATAAATCAATCCAAACAATAACATGTTCTGCTTCAGCTGGATGCAATATTTTTCCTACTCTTACTAAAGCATCCTGGCATCCTTCAGGGACTAATCCACATGATTTAACAACTTCAACAACTGGAATATGTTTTTGTTCAAGCTCTGTTAAATTTTCTTTATCTGCTGGTTGGTTTATAGCATTTTCTGTTTCAGAAAATCCTGATTTTGGTGTGTTGCACACAGGACAATTCTCTGGAGCTTTTCCATCCAAAGCAACATATCCACATGTTCCACATACAATTCCATTCATAATATCACCTTTTTATGTTATTATAGAACTCATTTATATAATTTTTCCAATAAAAGAAAAAATAAGGGAATTTATTTCCCCTTGATTACTTTACCTAATCTTCCTGGCATCATTACTAAAGCCATCAAAATCCCGAACAATAAGATATAGATTCCAGTTAGAATTTTTCCAACTCCAACTAACTTTAATCTTAATAATTCAGATGGTGTTTGTTGTATCTCTACTAATTGCGCATTCAAATCGCTTCCTGTTGCTGCTGAATCTCTTGTTGATTTATCTAAACTAAAATATGCTGCTTGCTTTGCATGAAAATCTGCTTCTGCATCATCTACTTGAGTATGCATTGTTACTCCTTGCACAGCATAGATTATAGATGCTATCATCAAGATCATCATCACAATCATTGGCATTTTTATTTTCATTTTATATGCCTCCTTCTGGTAACTTCGGTTTGTCAACTATTTGACATACTGGGCAATATTTAGCAATACCTGTGATAATCAATACTGCTGCTAATATCCATAGAATCCAGGTTCCTACTGCACCAATGTATAAACTCACTATAACTAAGATTCCTACCATCACTCTGAATACCATCTCTCCTTTTGATAGATTTTTCATTCTTTTGTACCTCCAATTATTTTTTAATAACTTTATGACCGCCAAACAAATTACGCATTGCTGCAATTAATTTTCCGCAGACTTTTCCTCTTCTTGTGTCAACTCTCATTATTCTTGCTGCATGCAAGATTGGCATTGGAGCTAATTTTTCTAACATTGCCATCTCTTCTTCTGTTTCTCCTTCAGGAACTTCACATGAAATCTTATTCAAGAATCCGGGAGTTCTAAAAGCATCCCATAACCAAGAAGCTAATCTTGATTCAATAATGCTGCCATGAGCATAGACTTTTGCCACTTCTTTTAGATCAGTTCCAAATTTTTGGTTTTCAATTGCTGAAAATCCTTCAGCTAATGCTCCCATCATTCCATATTCAATTCCATTATGGATTCCTTTTACAAAATGTCCACTGCCGCTTTTGCCCATATAACCATAACCCTCTTTAACACACATATCTTTAAACAATTTTTCAACTTTCTTAAAAATTCTTTTTTCTCCACCAACCATCATACAAGCTCCTTCTCTTGCTCCTGAAATTCCTCCAGAAACACCGCAATCTAAGAAATGAATTCCTTTTTTGCTTAATTTTTTATATCTTTTAATTGAATGTTTGTAATAAGAATTTCCGCCGTCAATAACAATGTCTCCTTTATCAAGATATTGAACTAAATTGTTCAAGCTTTCTTTGACAAACTTAGAAGGAATCATTATCCAAACTATTCTGGGTTGAGGCAACTTACTGACTAATTCCATTACAGAATGAGACTCAATTGCTCCTTTTTTAGCAAGATCTTTGATTGGATCCATATCAACATCATAAACAATAACTTTATGCTTATGATCTAATAAATTCAGGACCATATTATAGCCCATTCTTCCTAATCCGACCATTCCTAATTTCATTTTTTTATCTCATAAAAAATGAAGCTTGTTCGGGTTTCCCGAACATTGTTTCATTTTACCTGTAAATGCCAATTAATTTTATCAGCTTCTTTTGGATGTGTTCCAATTTTGTATTTAATCAGTTTTCCTTTCTTAATACTATCAACAATCTTCCACTGCTGTTCAATCTCATCTGTTCTGACAAAAGAAGATTGATCTCCTTTAATAACATCCATAAATAAATTTTCATAAGCTTCAGGAGAGTTAGGACCAAAAGTACATTCATGGCAAAAATCCAGTTTAACTGCTTTGATATCTGTTTTGCCAGGAACTTTTGCATTCATCTGGATATAAAATCCTTCTTGGGGTTGTATTTGTATAACTAAATAATTGGGCATGAAATTACAAACTCCTGTAAATAATAAACAAGGAGATTCTTTAAACTGAACATAGATAGAAGTTATCTTATCTTTCATCTTTTTTCCAGCAATAAGATAAAATGGAACTCCTTTCCAACGAGGATTATCAATCTCTAATTTTAATGCTGCAAATGTCTCTGTTTTAGAATTCTTAGGGATTTTTTTCTCATTTGTATAGCCAATATATTGTCCGACTGTTGCTTTTCCTTTAACTTTAACTTTTTTCAATATCTTAACTTTCTCATCTCTGATATAGTCTCCTGTAAGCTTCTTAGGAGATTCCATTGTAGATAAGCTTAGCATTTGCATCATATGGTTCTGCACAACATCTCTTATCACCCCATATTTATCATAAAATGCTCCTCTTTCTTCTATTCCAACATCTTCTGATAAGATAATCTGAATATGGTCAACATATTTATTGCTCCAAAGAGGTTCTAATATTGTATTTGTGAAACGAGCTACAGCAATATTCTGTATTAATTCTTTTCCTAGATAATGATCAATCCTATAGATCTGCTTTTCAGTAAATACTTTTTTTATACATCTGTTGATCTCTTTTGCTGATTTTAGATTGTGTCCAAATGGCTTTTCAAAGACAACTCTTGAATCTTTTTTAACTAATTTACATTTAGCTAAATTATCAGCAACAACTTTGAAATGTTGGGGAAGAGTAGCTAAATAAAATATTCTTTGTGATTTATTTTTCTCAATGCTTTTTACAAATTTACCCAATCCTGCAAATTTCTTTTGATCATAAAAATCAGCTTGATAATAATAGAAATTCTTTTTCAATTTATTCCATATTTTAGAATCAATATTTTTGATGTATTTCTTAGATCTATTTAGAACAGCTTCTGCTTCAGCTTGTTCAAAACTAACTCCAACAATAGATATTTGTTTTACTTTTCCTTTGAGAATCAGATTATAGATAGAAGGGATCAACTTTTTCTTTGTTAAATCTCCTGTTGCTCCTAAGATTACAAACATCATTTTGTTAATTTAACATATTCAGGAATGACATCAGCTGTGAATTTCTTCATTCCTTCTTCAGTTTTATAATGCTTTAACAATTCTTCAATTGTTTTAAGGGGCAAGGTTGCAATATCTGCTCCAACTAAAGCTGCTTCTCTTGCTTGTCTTGCATTTCTGATTGAAGCTGCTAAAACTTCTGCTTTAATATTATGTTTCTTAAAGATGTCTACGCATTGTTTTACTAATTCTATTCCAGAAATGATTCCATTGTCTTCTAATACTCCATGAGGAGTATGCCATCCATATGAAGGAAAGTAATCTGTCTTGTCAAATGGAATTCCATGATTAGTCCTGATTGCATCGTCAATTCTTCCTGCAAATGGGCTTACAAACTTTGCTCCTGCTTTTGCAGCCATCAAAGCTTGTTCTGGTGTAAAGATTAAAGTACAATTAATAGGGATTCTTGCTTTGGATAGTGTTTTTATTGCTTTGATTCCATCAAACGGGTCTGCTTCATGTCCTTCAAAGCTTGGATTGACTGGAATCTTTATGTAAACATTTTTTGCAACTGGATTAAATCTTTTGAATAAGGCTTTTCCCTGCTTAACCATCTTGTCATAAGTAAAATCAGTGACTTCTAAGCTGACAGGAGTTCCTTTAGCAGTAATTAGAATCTTTTTAATATAAGCTTCAACAGAAATTCTTTTTCCAGATTCTTTCAAAGCATCAACTGCTTTCTTGATCAAAGAAGGATTAGTAGTGACACCATCTAGAATTCCACAGCAATAAGCATGTTCAATTTCATCTAATTTAGCTGAATCAATAAATATCTTCAAATAAGCTCACCTCTAAATAAAGAAATAGGGCTTCTCCTATTTAAGTGTTTTTGTATAGCAACATTTAAATATATTCTTAATAAAACAAACAAAAAGAGGTGGATACTATGTTATACTTAGGAGCAGATCATGCTGGATATTCTACAAAAGAAGTTATTAGAAGATTTTTAGATAAAAACAATATCCAATACAAGGATTTTTCTTCAAAATATGTTAAGGAGGATGATTATCCTGATTATGCAAAGCAAGTAGCTAAAGCAGTTGCTAAAGATAAGAATGCAAAAGGTGTTCTTATTTGCGGGACAGGGACAGGGATGGCTATGGCTGCAAACAGAGTAAAAGGAGTAAGAGCTGCATTTGTGTATGATATTTATTCTGCAATAAAAGCAAGAGAAGATAATGATGCAAATATAATAACATTAAGAGGGAAGTATTTTTCAAAACTATCAGCAAAGGCATTGGTTAAGATATTCTTGGACACGCCTTTTTCAAAACTTCCAAGACATAAAAGAAGAATAAAGAAATTATGAAACTTATTATTCCATCTATAATTGCAAAATCTCAATCTGAATTAGATAGAAGAATAAAAAAAGTCAAATCTCAGAAAATCATTCAACTTGATGTGATGGATGGCAAGTTTGTAAAGAATAAATCTTTTCAATTTGATTTCAAACTACCAAAAGCAAAATATGAAGCGCAGTTGATGGTTAAAGATCCAGAATCTTGGATTAATCAGCATGGAAAGAAAGTAAATATAATTATTTTTCATATTGAATCAACAAAACAGCCAAAGAAAATCATAAATCAAATCAAAAAACTAAAAAAGAAAGTAGGAATTGCATTAAATCCAAGAACACCATTAAAGAAAATAAAGCCTTATCTAAAATATGCTGATATGATCTTATTTATGACTGTATATCCAGGATCATATGGAGCAAAATTCCAAGAATTTACATTAAAAAGGATAAAAGAATTAAGAAAAATAAGTAAAATCCAGATAGAAGTTGATGGTGGAATATCTCCAAAAACAATTAAACAAGCTGCAGAAGCAGGGGCAAACAGATTTGTTGTTGGTTCTTATCTGCAGAAAACTAAAAAAGTTAGCAAGGCTGTAAAGACACTTCAAGGAAAATGGTAAGTAATAATCAATTAAAGTTAATGGCAAACAAGCTAAGGATAGATTCTATTATCTCAACAACTGCAGCAGGATCTGGACATCCTACTTCTTGTATGTCTGCAGCAGAAATAATGTCATGTTTATTTTTTTCAGAGATAGAAAAAGATGATGAATTCATAATGTCAAAGGGGCATGCTGCTCCAATCCTTTGGTCTGCTTATGCAGAAGCAAAGTTCTTTCCAAAAAAAGAGCTTTTGAATCTAAGAAAGATAACATCAGATTTAGAAGGGCATCCTACCCCTAATGCAGAATTTGTAAAAGTTGCAACGGGAAGCTTGGGACAAGGATTGTCAGCAGGAGTTGGTATGGCTGCTGCAAAAAGAATAAAGAAAAATAAAGGAAAAATCTATGTTTTATTAGGAGATGGAGAGTTAGCAGAAGGTTCTGTGTGGGAAGCTGCAAATACAGCTGCTTATTACAAATTGAATAATTTGTGTGCAATTCTAGATATAAATAGGCTTGGGCAATCACAGCCAACAATGCATGGTCATGATTTATCAGTTTATAAGAAAAAATTCCAAGCTTTTGGATGGAATACAATAACAATTAATGGCCATAGTATAAATGATATTCTTTTTGCATTAAAAAGAGCTAAAAAAACAAACAAACCATTGGCAATAATTGCAAAAACAAGAAAAGGAAAAGGTGTTTCTTTTTTAGAAGACAGAGAAGGATTTCATGGCAAGGCTCTTGATTCAAAACAAGTAGATAAAGCATTAAGAGAGATAGGAGAAGCAGATATTTCTCTTAAATCAGATATCAAAGATCATAAGTTTGATCCTAAAATAAAAAACTCTAAACTAAATAACTATAGAAAAGGAGAATTGGTTGCAACAAGAAATGCTTTTGGAAGTGCTTTAGTTAATTTGGGAAAGGCAAATAAAAATGTTGTTGCATTAGATGGAGATGTAAAAAATTCAACAATGACACAAGCATTTTTTGAAGAGTTTCCAGAAAGATCTTTTGATTCTTATATTGCTGAGCAAAACATGGTGGGAATGGCTGTTGGACTTTCAAAACAAGGATTTGTTCCTTTTGCAGCAACATTTGCAACATTCTGGACAAGAGCTCATGATTTTTTAAGAATGGCAATGTATTCAAGAGCCAATATAAAAGTAGTTGGATCACATGCTGGTGTTAGTATTGGAGAAGATGGTCCTTCTCAGATGGGATTAGAAGATCTTTCAATGTTCTTGAGTATGCCTGATTCAATTGTGTTGTATCCATGTGATGCTGTTTCAACAGAATATCTGACAAGAGAAATGGCAAAACACAAAGGGATATCTTATCTGAGAACAACAAGAGAAAAAACTCCTGTTATTTATAATAATGAAAGATTTCCAATTGGAAAATTTAAAGTTTTGAAGAAAAGTAGTAAAGATAAAGCATTAGTTATTGCAGCAGGCATTACAGTGCATGAAGCATTGAAAGCTTGGGAAAAAGTAAAGAACATTAGGATAATTGATTTGTACTCAGTAAAGCCGCTTGATGAAAAAGAATTGATAAAACATGCAAAAGCATGTAATAATAATGTAATTGTTGTGGAAGATCATTATGCTGCTGGAATTGGTTCAGCTGTTGCAGAAGTTCTGGGAAAGATAAAACATCTTTATGTTAAAGATATTCCAAGATCAGGGAAGCCAGAAGAATTAAGAAAAAAATATAAAATAGATGCTGATGCTATTCTTAAGGTGATAAAATGAAGAGAATATTGATTTTAATTTTATGTTTGATTATTACTGGATGTTATGGAACATCTCCTGAACAGATAGAAGAAGTGACAAGCGAGGCAGAGCCTTTGGAAGATGGCTGGAAAGATGTTGAGCTTAAAGATGTTCTAACAGATACAACATACAAAATCTCTGATTTTGATAAGCCAATTTTATTAGAAAGCTTTGCAGTTTGGTGTCCTACTTGTAGAAAACAACAAGAGAAAATAAAAGAATTACATGAAGACATTGGGGACGCAGCTATATCAATCAGCATTGATACTGATCCAAATGAAGAAGAGGCACAAGTTATAAGACATGCAGAAAATAATGATTTTGATTGGATCTTTACTGTTTCTCCTATACAAGTTACTCAGGCATTGATAGATGATTTTGGAATAACAGTTGTAAATGCTCCTTCAGCTCCTGTTGTTTTGATCTGTCCAGATGGAGCAGCAAAATTATTAGGAAGAGGAGTTAAATCAGCTAATGAATTAAAACAAGAGATAGAGAGATGTTAAAATGGTAAGTGTATTTGTTAATCTGTGGCTTTCATTTATTGCTGGATTGTTTGCTCCTTTAGTTGCAGTTTGTGTTCTTCCTTTATATCCTGGATTTTTATCTTATCTAGCAGGCCAAATATCTCAAGAAACAGAAGATCCTAAAAAATTATTTATTAAATTAGGGTTGATAGTAACAGCTGGTGTTATAACTTCAATGTTTGTTTTTGGATTAATATTCACAGCATTATTACAAGAGTCATTGACAAAAGCAATAGGTATTGTCAGTCCAATTGCATTTGGAATTTTAGCAGTGGTTAGTTTGTTATTGATATTTAATGTTGATTTTGGCAAGATATTCCCAAAAATAAATGCGCCTGTAACAAAAAATCCTTATTTTACTTCATTTGTCTTTGGATTCTTTTTTGGAGCAATTGTTCTTCCTTGCAATCCTGCTTCTTTAGCAGTTCTTTTTGCAATATCAACATCAACAATGGCTTTTATTGCTAATCTGTTTAATTTTATATTATTTGGAGTGGGTATGGCTGCTCCATTGCTAATATTTTCAATAATATCCGCAACAAAAAGTCAGGCTGTAATTACTTTTTTGACAGATAGGAAAAGGCCAATAAATTTAATTGCTGGATTGATAATGTTAGGAATATCTTTATACTATCTGATATTTGTATTCAGAATTTTTGGAGGGTAAAATGAGAAAAATAATTCTAATTTTAGCATTAATCTTTGTAATGGGTTGTGTGCCTGTTGATGAGATGGACAAAGCACCGTTTGCAGACAGACCAATGGAAGCATCAGAAGAAGAAGGTATTCAAGTAACAGAATCAGGAGTAAAATATCTTGTAGATCCAAGCAAGATAATTGGAGGAGGGCCTCCAAAAGAT
>JAZGHU010000054.1:0-2576 GCA_036481345.1 Candidatus Woesearchaeota archaeon | reverse complement strand
ATAATTCTTTTTCCTTTTTTAGGGGATAAATTAATTTTATAAGTAATTTGAGCCATTTTAAATTAAAGAGGAAGTAATAAATTAAAACAATCCTCTTAACCAGTCTAGTAATATCCTAAAAAAACTCTTTTTTTCAATCACAGCAACTGTTTTTCCAGTTATTTCACTTTCTACTTCAACTTCTTCTTTAGTTTCACTTTCTTTTGTTTTATTTAATTCATGAGAACACCAATTTGTTATTTTGCTGCATTTATCAATTGTACTCAAATTATTGTCATCACAATCATCATCTGTTTTGCATTTAGGTTTTTCAATATAACAATCTTCATCATTAATAGCAGTACAATTAGCAGGACAACAACCATCTCCATGTTTGCATTCTGTTATTTTGTCATTATAGCATAACTTTGGAAAATCAGAACAATAATCTTCTGTACATTCATCTTCATCTTTACATTCAGCATCCCTATAACATCGTATAAACTCTGATTTAACACATCTTTTTTCATAGCATGTATCATTAGCAGAACAATTGCAGTCAATACAACAGTTTTCAGTTGTTTCCCAAGAAGTTTCACATTTATCATTTCCACAGGTATAATTCATGGAAATATTCATGTCAATTGATTCATTCATAAATCTTGTTTTTTCATAATAAAGTCCAGGATAAATATGAATGCCATCAAAATGCTCTGCTTCTATTGATGATAAAAAATACTTTTCATTATCTATTTTCATAATCATTTTATTATTAGAAGCAATTGTAATTAATGTGAAATTCCTTCCTCCTATAACAATGCTTTCTCCAATCTCTAAATTAATATCTTCTTTTGTAACAGAATAAGCAGTATTTGATAGAATTATTAGAATTAAAAATATTAATAATTTGTTTATGATGCGCATGTTCCTTCTAGTTTATTGCCTGTTCCAGTAAATGTATAGTCTGCACTTGTTTCATCGTCAGTATATTCAACTTCAATTTCATATGAATACCTGTTTCCAGCATTGCAAGTTACGTCATCGCTTGTTAATATTCTTTCCTCTCCTGCTGATAGTGTTTCTGGCAATGAAGGAGAAGTTGTCAACCTTTCATCACTTAATTCAATTTTAGTTATAGTAATTGTATTTTTAAAATTATTCCTTAGATGCAGAGTTACTCCGCTTGAATCAACTGCATAAGCTGTAAATCCAATATCAGCTGTTTCCCAAAAAGCAGCACTGCTTCTTTCTGCTCCCGCTTTTCCAATAGAAGGAATTCCTTTCATAACAATTATAGCTAACAAAGCAATTATAATAACAACTGCGAGAATTATCATGTATTCTGTTGCTCCTTGAGCTTTATGACTATTCATTATAATTACCTTTATATTATAAAAATAAATAAAAAATGCTTAACTAGCACAAGTTCCTTCTAGTTTATTGCCGTCTCCTGTTATGCTGTAAGTAGCATCTGTCTTTGTATCTGTGTATGTTATATCCACCGCATAGCTAAATGCCTGGCCTGCTGTGCAGGCTGCAGCAGCTCCTGTATATGTGTGGGAACCACCAGGTGCTAATGATGTTGTGCCGCTTTCAAGATCAGTTCCGCCAACTGAAACAACAGTCACATTTATTGTCTTTCTCAGATTATTCTTTATGATTACTGTATCAGATCCAGATGCTGAAATTGCATAATCAGTTATTGCAACATCTGCAGTTGCCCAATAAGACGCAGAAGCTCTTCCACTTGCTCCTTTCCCAATTCCAGGAATACCTCCCATAGCAACGACTACAATCAATGCAATTACTATAACAACCCCAACAATGATTATATATTCAGTTGCTCCTTGTGCTTTTTTAAGTAGTTTCATATATTCATCTTTAGATTATATTATAAAATTTAAAAAGAACATATTAACCTTGTTTTTATCAAAAATAGAGAACTAGATATTCTCTTTTTTTAGAGAAAATTATATCCCAAGAAAACCGCTTATAATATATTGTGAGATCACAAAAACAATCAAAGAGCCTGTTATTACTAGTGGAGCATATTTTAAACCATACTTTTCTTTTCCTTCTGCAATAACTCCCATGAGCATGCTTGCTAATAATGAAGTAATAAAAAGTATTACAACAGATAGTTTAGTTAAAAATCCTGGAGTTAGGCTTATGGTTCCTATTAAAGCAGCCATTCCAAATCCAGCTTCAGCTGCGCCTGTTGTAGCCTGCATTCCTGAGATAATTTTTATAAAATGTATTGAAACAGCTAATAGCAAAGGGGCTCCAATAACAACCATAAACATTATTAACATACTGTACATTTTTGTATTTGTGATTAATTCTTTTTTCAATGCCCTTGTTTCTGCAATATCATTTGCCAGGTCTTCTAATAACTGAGCTAAATGTCCTCCTGATTTCATTGAAGCTGAAAATAATTTCATTGCTCTGTCTAATATAGGAGATTTGATTCTTTTTGCCATGCTTAATAATGCTTCTGAAAAAGATTCTGTTCCTAGTGCTTTTGTTGTTGCATATTCTATTTCTTCTTTTAATGGGCCGAATTCATCTCTTGCAGCTAGTTTCATTGCTTGGAATGG
>JAZGHU010000053.1:0-6776 GCA_036481345.1 Candidatus Woesearchaeota archaeon | reverse complement strand
ATCCTCTTCTGGACGGGCAAATGTAAATTTAGAGATGACTTCTGCTTCATATTCTTTGCCTTCTTTCATCTTTTCCTTCATAAATTCAGAGTAAGGAATTCTCTTAGAAGGATCTCCAAAAAAATATAAGTAAACTTTTCTAGGACATTTTACAAATTGGTAAAAATTAGTCGCTCTAATCGGTTTCATATTCACTTATTTTTTTTCTAATATATGATCTTGCTTCTGCATATAGGTCTTTTTTTAAGGATATTGCCCGCAATCCAATATCTATAGCTCCGTCTTGGATACTTTTATCTTTCCCGCATTTTAAGATAGAAGGCATTAGTTGGTTCAGTATTCTTTTATCTTGATCAGTCAAGTTATCTGCGATATCACTCATATAAAAAATCAAATCAAGAACTATAAAAAGCTATCCCTTGTAGATTACTGAGCATTTTTCTGTTTCCCACAATCTTAAGAGGTGTAATTTCAATGGTAATTTATCCCATATCCACTTTACTAGATTTTCAGCTGTTGGATTCTTGATTATATCATTAATATAAGAATGGTCTAAGATGTCTAGTGCTTTTTCCTTGACAATTGTGTCTAATTCACGAAAATCAATAACCATGCCATTTTTAACAGGCCCCTTGATAGCAACTTCAAGTTTATAAGAATGTCCATGTAATTTAGAGCAATTTCCCTTATATCCTGGAAGTTTATGTGCTGCTTCAAATGTAAATTTTTTTGTTATGATCATGATTAAGGTAACTTTGAGCTTTTTAAAAAGGTTTGTGTACCACTAAGAGTTTCACTCTATAGATACTTGTGATGAGTTTGGTGGGACTGAAGTCCCACGAACGCCTCGATTACTTATAAAAAGGTTTTTATACCTTGAGTTAAATTATTGATATAATGAAGAAATCATATAAGATTTTTAAGTTATTAGGAATAGATGTTGAACTGCATTATAGTTGGTTCTTAGTTTTCTTATTATTAGCATGGGGATTGTCAGCAGATTTCTTTCCATTTTATTATCCTGATTTAACTTCAACAATGTATTGGAGCATGGGAATAGTTGCTGCTGTATTCTTATTTGGAAGTGTATTAGCTCATGAATTCTCTCATTCATTAGTTGCTCGGCATAATAAAATCAATGTAAATAAGATAACACTATTCTTTTTTGGAGGTATAGCTCACATTGGAGGAGAGGAAAAACTAACAGCTAAAAAAGAATTCAGCATGGCAATTGCAGGTCCTTTGATGTCACTATTCTTATCTGGATTATTTTTCCTGATCTTTAAATTAAATGGCGTTGTATACATAAGCGCAATAACCTACTATTTATACAGACTAAACTTTATATTGGCAATATTCAACATGGCTCCTGGCTATCCTCTAGATGGGGGAAGAGTATTAAGATCCATAATCTGGGGCATTACAAAAGATCTAAAAAAAGCAACAAGAATCGCTTCCAAAGGAGGAAAAGTAGTTGCAGTATTTTTAATATCAATTGGATTTTTCGGAATGTTTATGGGATTAGGAACATTGTGGTTCATAGTTCTAGGATTCTTTCTTTATTTTATTGCAGGAGCCAGCTATGAACAGATGGTAATAACAGATGCTCTTAAAAAAGTAAAAGTAAAAGATGTGATGGTTAAAGATGTAAAAACAGTAAGTCCTGACCTCAGTTTAGCAAATTTATTCCAGGATTATTTTCTCAAATATGGCATAGAAGGAGTCTTAGTTGCAAAAAACAAAACATTTCTAGGAGTTGCAACAATTACCTCATTAAAAGGAATTCCTAAAACAGAATGGCCAAAAATAAAAGTTAAAACAATAATCATTCCATCAATCCCAACTGCAAAAGAAAATGACAATGCCCTAAAAGTACTTGAAGAAATGGGCAGAAAAAAGATTGGAGTAATGCCAGTCATAAAAAACAAGAAATTAGTTGGGGCTGTAAGTGCATCTAATTTGTTAAGATATGTTAATATAAAATCAAAAGTTAACTAAATTTAAGAATACATTGTTCTTTTACTATATCTACTGAAATCTCATCACAGATTGTTATATCGCTAAATCTTACTGCCATTGTTCCATAACAGACACTTTCTGCAATTGCATTAGATGATTTTGTACAGATTCCTCTTGCTCCTGTTGCTAATGCTACTTCTTTTATGCAATTATCAGCTTTCTCAGGATCAGCAATTTCTTCACATAACATATAATCCTTCTTTCCTTGTGCAATAAAATCAAAGCATTCATCTTTATCTTTTATTACAGGTAATATATAACAAGGAGATGGATTCAAACTTGCTTCAGCAACATTCTTATAACAGACATCTTTCCAATACTGCATATCAATGAAATGGCATGTATCTAGATTCTCAGTACTGACAGCAACCTCTTGCAAACAATAATCCGTTGTTTTAGAATCATCAATTATATTACAGTAAGCTCTGTTTGACTCATTGACAGCCAGCTTAACATAACAATCATCTCTGTCAGCCTCTATCTCCATTGACTCACAGTCTTGGTTCTCTTCAACTTCTGTAACTGTCTGTCCTGTTATTCCACAGCCTGTTATTAACAATAGTGTTAATAATAGTGATACATATTTCATAACAAAAATTTAACATAACAACTATAAAAAGCTTACGATAACCATGAAGATCTTTAAATAATGCTAATTCTTAGAAAGGTTTTTAAGAGATGAGTGTTTGTTCATTAAAATATGGAAATTAGGAAAGCAACAAAAAAAGACATTTCAGGCATGATTAAAATTGACACCTTTGCAGAACAATTAAAAGGATATACTGGATTAGATGAATTAGACCTAAAAAAATCAGTTGAAAAGGAAGCAGGAAGATATTATAACAGATTTATTTCTAAGAATAAAAAATGGGTTTATGTTGCTGAGGAAGATGAGAAAATAATTGGATTTATCTTATTTACTATTCAAAAAAGAGAGCGTTATTATAAGATTAAAAAAGTTGGTTATATTGATTTGATTGTTGTAGATAAAAACGCAAGAAGAAAAGGAGTAGCTAAACTTCTTATGAAAAAAGCATATGAAGAATTTAAGGAAAAAGGAATTCTTTTTTTGAGATTATCTGTGCATACTGATAATCCTTCACATGAGATTTGGAAAAAATTGGGATTTAAGGATTATAAAGTAGACATGTGGAGAGAAATATGAGGAATGGAAGATGAGTGGACCAGGCGAAGGAAAAAAACTCTTAAGAGGAGCAAAAGTATACATTCATGAAAAAGGCAAATCAATGGCCAGAATCACTCATATTGATATAGAACATCCTTCTATTAATAAGATAATAAAACCGAAAGAAGCAACATATGCTGCTGGAAAACATGGCGGTTGTTTTATTGGATTAAAAAAAGAAATGATTAAGCGTGCTGAAAAATTAATCAAGAAAAAATCATAATTGTTTTGCTTTCTTAAACTCTAATCTCAGACCATCTACAGCTAACAAATTATTATCTCCAAAAACAAGCATCTCTTCAATCAAAACAGAAATCTTTTCTCTTTTATGAGCACCATACATTCCAATTAATTTAGTGATATCTGACATAAAATCATCAGTCTCTGCAGTAGTCAGCTTATTATCTTTCTTAATCTTAGAAAAAACCTTTGTTATTTTTTCCACTTCTTTTTTTTCTTCAGGACTCATGGTTAATGCTCTATAAAGATCAAATGTTTTTCCGTTCCCTGCAATTCAGAGATTATTCTTTTTATGATTGCTTTTTCTGGGTCAGGCATTAGTTTAACTCTTTTCTTGATGTCTGCAAAATCTTTAAAAGGGGCCTCTTTTCTTTCATCAATTATTTCCCACATATGTTTCTTGCCTAATCCTGGCAATAATTCTAATTGATGCATCCTTGTAGTTAGGGGCTGTGCTTTATTGAAGAAATCAACAAATTTACTTTCATCTTTATCTACTAATTCCTTAACTACGTGCTGTAATTCTGCTCTTGCTGTTGCAGTCAATTTATCAACTGGCAACTTTCCAGTAATATGATGTATTTTTTCTCTTTTTCCTTCTCCTATATATACTTCATCATAAGGCTGTAGAAATATTCCCTTCTTTGGAACTAATTCTAATAAAGTAAAATGAGATTTTCCAAGAGCCTGTACTATTGGCGTCTTCATGTGCATTGGTCTAGTATCCATTGAATAGCCGTTTGGCAGGAAATCTAATACAATCACTGTTTCTTCTCTTCCTCGCCTTGTACGCATTTCTTCCATATTCAATCTTCCTCGTAAGCTTGATACCCACTTAGTGGGTTTTCTAGTTAAATTATTTTTATTTTGGTTAAAATAACAGGGTTATTTCTTTACAAACTCGTTAACAACGCCAATAACTTGCTTCATAGCTTCTTGGTTAATGCTAACAACGTATCCCTGTAGAAGTGTCTTTAGATCATCCACTGTAGTTGGCATAGTATCTATAATCTTGATTATGAACTCATCCTTTAATCTTGATATATTCAACCCTCTTAATTTTTTTTCTAATTCTTCAGCTTGCTTAGGGCTTAAACTAACAAATTGATTTAGGTATTCTTCTGTTTTATTTGCAATTATACCTAACTCTTTGTCTCTTTTCTTTATTCCATCTAATTCAGCCTTAAGCTGAACCATATTTATTGCATGTTCCTCAATTATTTCTGGTTTTGCCATTGTTTATGCCTTCTTAAGATGAACAGGATGAACTATTAAAACCTTTTGTTTTGTTCTATCTTTTATAGTTACTTCATAGCATCTTCCTTTTTTCCCTTTAATTGTGCCATTTTTTCCAAAATAACGCGGATGATACATTCCTTTTTGTACTGCTGGCTCTGCTTTTAAGATTACTTTATCTCCTTCTTTGAATTTCTGGAAATATTTTGTCAAGGAAATCTTTCCTTTAGTTCTTACTGATTTGCTAAGTTTATGTCGAGTTTTTCTCCTAGCAGTTCCAATTCTTTTCATTTTGAGTTATGCTCCCTTGTTTAAAAAGGAAATTCCAGCTATATAAAAACCTTTCTTTTTATATGTATTAGAGTTTTTACCATTCTAAAATAAAAAATCCTCAATAAAAACAAAAACTTTATATATAAAAATGATAATCTAAAACTAGAATTTGTCTAATAATCATAAGATACTGAGGGGATGAACTATGAAGGATATATTTTTACGAATCAAGGA
Source organism: Candidatus Woesearchaeota archaeon (assembly GCA_036481345.1). Taxonomy (GTDB): domain Archaea; phylum Nanobdellota; class Nanobdellia; order Woesearchaeales; family WJKL01; genus JAAOYC01. Next base: position 1,588 of record JAZGHU010000053.1, on the reverse strand, counting down.
AAAAATTTCAGACAGAGCATCTGGAGAAAGCGGAGAAGAACAAGAAGCAGAGGAATATGTTGAACTAGGCCCAGAAGCTGCTGAAATCGAAGAAGGCAAAGCAAAGATTGTTGTAAGGCCTTTTGTTGTTGAAGATTTTGATGATATTAAATTAATTCTTGATGTATTAAGAGAAGGATACACAATTGCACTAGTTAATATCAAACCTTTGAAAGACAAGGACTTGATTGAACTGAAAAGAGCAATCAACAAGCTGAAGAAAACAGCTGATGCAATTGACGGCGATATTGCTGGATTTGGAGAAGATTATATTGTAGCAACTCCAAGCTTTGCATCTGTCTATAGAAGCAAGCAAACAGAAGATGTTTCGGAAAATCCAGAAGAACCTGGATCTCAACCTAAAACTTATTAAAAAATAAAGTTGGACAAGTCCAACATACTTTGAGGATACCCCAAAGTTTATTTCTTTTTTTGTTATGTTACATGATAGAAATCTTTTTAAACTATTAGTTCTATTTTGTTTTTATGGAGAAAATAGAAAAACAGCCTTGCCCTATGTGCAGGCAAAAGACATTAGCATTGATAGAGGATGAAAAAGAAGTTCCTTATTTTGGAAAAGTCTATGTTTTTTCCATGAGCTGTTCCAACTGCAAATATCACAAAGCAGATATTGAAGTTGCTGAACATCAAGAACCTTCTAAGTATACTCTTGAAGTTTCAGGAGACGAAGATATGAAGATAAGGATTGTAAAGAGCTCTGCAGCAACTGTTAAGATTCCCCATGTTGTTACAATAGAACCTGGGCCAGCTGCAAACGGCTATGTTACAAATGTAGAAGGCATATTGAACAGAGTAAAACATCAAGTTGAATCAGCAAAAGAAAGTGAAGACGACCCGGCTCTTAAGAAGAAGGCAAAGAGATTATTAAAGAAATTGGGAAGAGTCAAGTATGGACAAGAGAAGATAAAAATTATAATCGAAGATCCAACTGGCAATTCGGCAATTATTTCTGATAAAGCTGTTAAGAGTAAATTAAAGTAAACTTTACATAGAATAAGTAACTTTTTTAAAGAATAATTATTTCTTAATCTGTTATGGGAGTTAAGATTGGAATTATAGGTGGAAGCGGATTAGATAATCCTGATATTCTGGAAGGTATTTCAGAGAAGGAAGTTTCAACACCTTATGGTAAGCCTACTTCTAATTTAAAGATTGGAAAGATCAAAAGAGTGGATGTTGTTCTTATTGCAAGGCATGGAAGAGAACATACAATTCCACCAACACAAGTTAATTTCAGAGCAAATATTCATGCTTTAAAAAAACAAGGTTGCACTCATATATTAGCAACAACTGCTTGTGGTAGTTTAAGAGAGGAGATTGACAGAGGACATTTGGTTATATTAAATCAGTTTATTGATTTTACAAGACATCGTTCAGTTAGTTTTTTTGAAGAGTTTGAACCAAACAAACCAATGCATACTCCAATGGCAGAACCTTTTGATAAAGATTTACGTTCGTTGTTGATTCAAAGCTGTAAAGAATTAAAATTGTTTTGTCATGAAAAAGGAACTTTAGTTACAATTGAAGG
>JAZGHU010000052.1:0-4295 GCA_036481345.1 Candidatus Woesearchaeota archaeon | reverse complement strand
TTTTTTATACTAGATATACTAGATATATTCTCTTTAAATGTTTTATTGTTTTAGAGACTATATGTTTAGAAAGATACAATAAATGATATAGATAGATAGTAATATGGGATTCGTAATTTACACTTATTCATTTTTAAAATATGAATATATAAGACGACATTATTCAATTCTTATTAATAATATGCCGTTGGATATCTCAACTTAGTCATTTTTTATACCCAGAAATATTCATATATGCATAATAAAAAAGATTTAAGTAGGAAATAATTATAAGCAAACACATTCCACCTATTTTATTAATCATTTGGTCTTTTTCTATTCAAACTAAGAACAACCTTGTCAACTTCTGATAGTTTTCTCAGAAAGAATATTCTAGTCAGTAAATGTCATGAAAGACTACCTACCTATACATAAGTCACCATTATATAAAAGGTTAGGATAAATTTTTGTTACCCATTTATTCTCATAGGAATATTTCTGTCAAGAATGTTTATAAATAACCTACATTCTTATATGTAAATGGTAATACATACAGACGGAAAAAGGACAGTTGCTCATTATGGTGGGAATGGTACAACAGCTACAGCAGAACCAGTTGAACAAAATCCAGAGGAGTTAACAGGATTAGCAAGAACGGCTTTTAATATAAATCAGAGAATTAAAGAGAAGAAAGAAGCTGCACAGGCTGAACCAAAACCAGAATATCCTACTCATGTAATTATGAAAGGAGATAAACTGATTAGTATGGAAGAATATAAAGTATTCCTAGCAAATCAGTATAAATAATAAAATATTTAAAAACAATTTCTCTACTCACTTGTGAAGGGGTGGTAGAGATAAATGGAGGAATTTAAAAATGACAGAAAAACATCTATTCACATCAGAAAGCGTAACAGAAGGTCACCCAGATAAGGTGTGTGATCAAATAAGTGATGCAATTCTAGATGAAATTTATAAACAAGATCCTAATGCTAGGGTAGCAGCAGAATGCTTAACTAAAACAGGTATGGTGGTAGTTGCAGGAGAAATAACTACAACAGCTTATGTTGATATTCCAAAAACAGTTAGAGCTACATTAAAGAAGATTGGATATACTAAATCAGAATATGGTATTGAAGATGAGACTTGCGCAGTTTTGGTTCATTTAGAAGAACAATCTCCAGATATTTCTCAAGGAGTTACAGCAGGAGAAGGACTTCATAAAGAACAAGGAGCTGGAGACCAAGGAATGATGTTTGGTTATGCATGCGATGAAACTCCAGAACTTATGCCTTTGCCAATTGAAATGTCTCACAGATTATGTGAGAAGCTTGCAGAAGTAAGAAAAAAAGGCAAGATAAAATATTTAAGACCTGATGGAAAATCACAAGTAACTGTAGAATATGTAGATGGAAAGCCAAAAAGAATCCATACTGTATTAATATCAACACAGCATGATGAAACACCCCATTCAAAGATAAGAAGGGATGTAATCAAGCATGTTATCAAACCTGTCTGTAAAGGATGGATTGACAGCAGAACAAAATTCTTAGTAAATCCTACTGGAAAATTCGTCAGAGGCGGACCATATGCTGATGCAGGATTAACAGGAAGAAAGATCATTGTAGATACTTATGGTGGAATGGGAAGACACGGCGGAGGAGCTTTTAGTGGAAAAGATCCATCCAAAGTAGACAGATCTGCTGCATATGCTGCTAGATATATTGCAAAGAACATTGTTGCTGCAAAACTAGCTGAAAAATGTGAAGTTGAACTTGCATATGCTATCGGTGTTGCAGAGCCTGTCTCTATCTTAGTAGATACATTTGGAACAGGAACAATCCCAGATGCAGCATTATCAAAGATAGTAAGAAAACATTTCCCAATAAAGCCAGCTGATATTCTTTCAGAGCTAAGATTGAGAAGACCAATCTATGAAAAAACAGCTGCTTACGGCCACTTTGGAAGAAATGATCCTGATTTCACCTGGGAAAAGACAGACAAGATAGATATCTTGAAGAAAGAAGCAAATCTTGTTGAAACTGAAGAAGAAGTCACTGAGAACGGCTTCTAAATTATTTTTCTTACGATGACAGGGGAACTTATTGAAGAGATCAATGATAAAGTAAGCAAATACTATTCTGAAATCTTCAAAAAACAAATACATTCTCAAGAAACAGAAGTTTTGACAGATTTTGTTCTTTTGGTTTATTGCGGCAAACCAGGTCCAAAAATAGAGTTTGTAACTGGAGAGATAGCTGAAAATCAAATTGAAATTGAAATTTTAGAATATGAACTTTTAACTGAAACCGACAAAGTGGAATACGCTCTTAAAAAAGAAGAGTTTGATGATCAAAGGATAAAACAAGAAGGTTTCAAATTAATTTTCCGTCTGCATCAATACTTATACGATGCACTTAATGATACAGATAAAGCAGACATTGCACTAAAATCAATTCACCTCTTAAGAAAAGCATGCCCTATATATGAAAACACAGACCAAGAAAGTCTTTTAAAGACTTTTGAAGGCTATGCTAATCTTCTTGATAGTTATTATCAAGATCATTATGGAGAAGCTGAGGATAAAAAACAAGAAGAGATTGAAATAGAACATAATACATTATCAAGATTATCTTCTCTGCCAAAAGAATTAGAAGATAAAGATGGCCTTGCAAATAAAGTCTTTAGAATGATTATTAAAGACAATGAAAATTAAACTGATTTTTCTATTTTATAAGCAAAAACCACAACCTTTATATAGTTTAATGAATATATATTCACTATAGGATATGAATATATATCCATAATGGAGGAAGATAAAAATGCCAAACAAAGACAAAACAGGTCCAGAAGGAATGGGTCCAATGACTGGAAGAGGATTAGGACCTTGTGGAAGTGGCCAAGCAAGAGGTTTTGGAAGAGGACAAGGTAGAGGAATGGGTTATAGGAGAATGGGCTTTAGACAGGTTGGATTTGCACAGCCAGTTGAATTGACAAAAGAACAGGAAAATAAAATCCTAGAAGCTGAAAAAGCAGAGCTAGAAGCAAAATTGGAAAGTATTAAAAAGAAGCTTTTCCCAAACAAAAAAGTAGATGAGACCTAAAAGATGTAGGAGAATAGGCAGAATGCCTGGAACAACTTACTTCAAGCCGGCTGGAGTAAGGATGAGAAACTTAGAAGAAATTACATTAACTGTGGGAGAATATGAAGCTGTGAGATTAAAAGATTTGGAAGGATTGGATCAGGAAAAAGCAGCGAAAAAAATGAATATCTCACAGCCAACATTTCATAGGTTAGTTCTAATTGCAAGAAAGAAAATAGCTGATGCATTAGTCAAAGGAAAAGCAATCAAGATAGAAGGCGGGAATTTTATAATAAAAAAATAAAAAAAAAGAATAGAAATCCAAAAAAATTACAAGTAATTTCTGGGTTAAAAATCTTTACAGATTTTCAACTATTCCTCTGCTTCTGATGCTAAGAATGCCCACCAAGGTTTTCTAACTTGGATTAATTCTCCAGTTTCAGCATCAACTTGTGCTTGAACATTCATTCTTGCTCTGAATATTCCTAAAACTCTTGAGTTTCTTTCTGTTCTGATTTCATAAGCAGCCCTTGTTCGATTTCCAACACCAACTTCCTTAAGCTCAATAGTACAGTTTTCATCACAATTTCTTAATCTTAGTCTTTGCAATGCTGTCTCTGAAGCTATATCAGGCATGACTTTTACTTCTGCGTTTCTTCCATTTGAAAGTCTTGCATAAAGCCTTGTTCTATTTTCAAATTGTTCCTGGGTTAAATTGCATGGACAATCTGCTGCAACACCACCAGCTTCAATCTTAAACATCTTGTTCTCTTGCCTGCTGATTCTCATCTGCCTGCCAGCTGCATTTACATACTCTCCATCTCTCACTTCTAATCCTTGTCCTGTTCCCTGCGCTGCTTCTCTTAATTCTGGCTGTTCTATTCCTGTCCCTGGTTCATGTATTCCTTGTGCTTGTGCTAAAGCAACAGAACTAACCAAAACCAAAGCAATTAACAAACATAATATTTTTTTCATAATAACACCTCGTTTGATTAAAAGTAAAAATACTATTATTTATATGTTTCTTTTCTTTAGTTTAATAAAGATTGAAGGTAAGAACATTCACTTCAAAATTAAGAGACATCATGTTGATTTCTTTATTGAAAATAAGTTATTTATAGAATATCATCCTCCTGCAAATTATGGAAGGAACAAAAGTGAAACAGTTAAGAGTTATCATGCATATAAAAGACAAGTTTTAGATGAAAATGGATATAAAAGTTATCCTTTAAT
>JAZGHU010000051.1:0-11112 GCA_036481345.1 Candidatus Woesearchaeota archaeon | reverse complement strand
AGTTGTAAAGCAAGAGGGAAAAGCTAATGATCTTTTCAAAAGACTGGCAGAAGATATAAATATTCCTGTAACAGATGATTTCTTAAATAAATTATTAAAAAATCCAGAAAGATTTGCAGGAGCTGCTGAACAACAAACAGAAGAATTCCTAAATACTAAAGTAAAGCCTTTATTAGAAAAATATTCAGAATTTATTGGAGATTCTGATTCATAGATTAATGTTTAGTTATTTTTTCTAATTAAAAGAGTAGGATAAATTTAAACTATTACTAATTTCACTTCTTGATCCTGTGAGAAAGAAAATACCTTCAACAATACGGATTAATTCTGGAGTTTCTTTCAAAAAATATTCCATAGTTTGACCAGAAGTTTTATGATCAGGCAAGATAAGGAATTGTCCGGGTGTTAAGCATAATATCATTTCATCATCATAATAGTAATCGTGTGTATGTCTCTTACCATCTGGGCTTGTAACCTTTCCATCTCTAACAACTATATGGTTATCAGGTGGTGGAATCTCTAAACAAACATTGCATAAATGCATTTCACTAAAGTCATATAATTCCAGAGAATATCGTGATTTTAATGGGAGGTGGAATTGAGAAACTGCATCAAGAGATTTCAATCTTTCATTGTGAAGAGCATTATGGATAGATTTTGCATTTGCGGCAATCCAATCATCAATATAATCTGACATTCTAATTAAGAATAAATATTATTTTATCAAATGTTTTTCTTTATCTTGCTGACCTTTCCATTCAGGGAATTGTCTTGTCTTCATCTCAATGTAATGCGCTGCTTTCTCTGCTTTTAATTTGGCATCTGCAACATTATCTGCAGTTGCTAAAATCAATCCCATCCTTCTGTTAACATGCGCTTCTGGCTTGCCAAATGACATAAAGCTTATTCCTTTTCTGTTCATAGCATTATAGACATTACCAAATGCTGGATCCCACCCTTCATAAGGGCTTAAAACAACATGTGTTGCTGCATGACTAAGCATAGGCACCCCACTATATCCAAGTCTATCTTCTGTTGGAACAGGCATACCTGTTATTGCACGCACGTGCAAAGCTGTTTGTGAAAATCCTGTTTGATGTGATACAAAAGTTACCATTCCTGTATCGTGAGGACGAGGAGAACATTCATTTCCAAATACTTTATCTCCTTGTATAAAAAGTTCGCAGCCGAACAGCCCTAATCCACCAAGAGCATCTGTTATTTTTTTTGCAGCTTCATAGATTCCTTTTTCTGCTTTTTCACTTACTTCTGCTGCTTGCCAGCTTGAATGATAGTCTCCACCACGAGTCTGATAATGACCAACTGGGCGAGGAAAAGAAGTTACAATTTTGCCATCTTCATTAAAATGTCTTACAGCAAGTTCTGTAACCTCAATATCAAAAGGAATGTGCTGCTCAACAATCATCTTCTCACCAGAACCCCTAGCTTCATTCTTAGCTTTATCATAAGCAGCTTGAACATCTTCAGGGCCTTTGACAAAACTAGAGCCATGTCCTGAGCTGTCCATTATTGCTTTAACCCAGCATGGATAGCCAAGTTTTTCACATGCATCTTTCATTTCATCTAAAGTAACTGTGTAAATATATTTTGAAGTTTCAACTCCTGCTTCTTTTATTAGTTCCCTTATTTTTTCACGCTGCATTGCTGCGTTTGTTGCTTTTGCATTCGGAATTACATTCCATCCTTCTTCTTCAAGATTAAATAGCATATCTAGATTTATTGCTTCAATTTCAGGAACAATATAATCTGGACGCTCTTTCTCTATTACAGAACGAAGAAATCCAGCATCTTTCATATTCCCTACATAAGCTTTATGTGCAACTTGATGGCCTGGCGCATTCATATAACGATCTACGCCAATTGTATAGAATCCCATCCTATGGGCTTCGATTATAATTTCTCTTCCCAGCTCTCCGCATCCAAGCAGCATTATTTTTGCTGCTTTTCCTGATGGTTGTGAATATAATGTATTTCTCATTCTAAAACCCCCATTGTTCTTAAAAAGAAGAAAAAATGGATATAAATATTTATTGCTTCTGTAGTAATCATTATTTAGGTGGATATAAATATTTATATATGAGTTATTTCTCAGTTAATTTGGGGAGATTTATGAGAATAGTAGATGTTAATGGAGCTAGTAGAACAGAGGAATCTTTTGCTTCTAAAGGAGATTTTATTACAGCAATGCATAAGCTTGGAGAAAGATATTTATCTCATGTTTATAGAGCAAGTAAGCTAACTACTGATATGGATGGGGTCATTATCTATGATGACAGTGCTATGACTCTCACAAATCTTGTTGGAGGGAGTGAAGCTGAGAGAAAATTTAGTGAATATGCTGAATTAAATATCAAAGCTGTTTCTGATGGGCAAACTTGTTATTGTTGGTATGCTCCTAGTTTATTGGGAACTCAATTATTAAAAGGCCTGTCTCCTGAGATTAATAGAGAAGTTGGAAAACATCTTCGGCTTATTCCAGGAGTTGAAAAGTATATGGACAGGCTTATTGATGGGCTTGGGTATGATGTTAGTGCTGTAACTGCAGGTCATCAAGAAGCTGCAGAAGAGGTTTCTAGAAGAGTAGGCATAAATCATACAGTTGGGATCAAACTTGGAGTTAGTTCTGGACTATATAATGGGACTATCGTGAAATTTATTGGAGGAGAATATAAGCTTGGTGCTGTTGAAGATATTTTAGTTCATAATGGTAAGTGTCTTGGAACACATGTAGGAGATAGCTGGTCTGATATTGAGACCTTAGCTGGAATTCCAAATTCTATTGCATTTAATCCTGGCTGTGAGTTTGTATTGCAGAATGCAAAGATTTCTATCATAGGGACTTCTCAATTAGGATTGCTGCCTTTTTTTGATCATATGGGGAAATATGACGGGGAATTAGAAGAAGCAGATTTGCCTCAAACAATAATAGTGATGAAAGAAGGAAAAAATGGTGCAGACCTATTACAAGAGTCAAGAAAAGTAAAAAAAGAAGTCATTAGAGATATGATTAATCAAAGAGATGGGCCTGGTTCAAAAGTAGAAGAAAAGATTATACATGGATTAGAACAGGCAGGCATAGATTTCAAGACTAAACTTGAAGATTTTATGGATAATGACGAGTTTGATGCTTTTGCAAAGAATGCTTATGCAAAATTAGGAGGAAGGATATGATGCAGGGGGTTGTTTGTGTTGGATCTTTAAATGTGGATACGCTGATGTATGTGGAAAAATTTTGTGAAGATGATGAAGAGCAGATTATAGAAAATATGTTTGTGAGTTCTGGGGGACAAGCAGGCAATGTTGCTGCTGGATTAGGAAAACTTGGCAAAAAATCTTTTTTCTTTGGAAATATTGGAAAGGATGCATACACATCAATGCTGATAAAGGATTTTGAAGAATCAAATGTTGATTATTCTTTTGCTAAAAGAACAGGTAATCCAAATAATACTGTTGTTTCTTTGGTTAATAAAGATGGAGAAAGAAGGATGTATGCTTGTAATCATGTTAAGCTTTCTCAAGCAGACTTCCCTGACAAACTTTTTGAGAACACAGCATTTATTATATTTACTAGTCTTATTAAAGAAGATGTTATTGAGTTGTATGTTGATATTGCAAAAAAAGCTAAAGAAAAAGGAATAAAGATTGCTCTAGATCCAGGAAATATCTTAGCTCAACTTGGTTTTGAAAAATTAAGACCCCTTCTTGAACTGACTGATTATTTTTTCCCAAGCAAAAAAGAAGCAGAGTTGTTAGGTGTTTCTAAAATTTGTGAATTGATTCCTAATGTTATAATCACTTGTGGAAAAGAAGGACCAAAAGTTTTTAAGAAAGGAGAAGAGATAACTAATTTTGAAGTAAAGCAAGCTAGAAAAAGAATAGACACAACAGGAGCAGGTGATTGTTTTGCAGCTGCTTATATCTCAGCAATTATCGACGGAAAAGATGATGCAGAAGCAGCATGCTTTGCTAATTGCGCTGCAGCACTTTCAATTGAGAAAAAAGGTGCAAGATCTATGCCAACTCAAGAAGAAACAGAGGTATTTATGAATGCAAACCTTTAGAATATCTATTGACTCGAAAGAGACGAGTTCAGAAGCAAAAGTATTAGAAAGAAAGATAAAAAGCCTTGGCTATGATGTATCTTTAGATATTAGCAAAGTCTATACAATAGAATATGATTTTTCTGATGAACAGATCAAAGAAATAGCTGATTCTCTTCACAATCCTGTTGTTGAAACAACAAGAATCAATTCTGCTTTTAAAAAAGAATTTGATTGGGTATTAGAACTTGGATTTTTGCCAGGAGTAACTGATAATGTTGCTAATACAACAACTGAAATTATTGATGATCTTTTCAAGATCAAGATAGGAAGAAATAAAGTATTTACAACAAAGGTTCTATTTATCAAAGGAGAATTAGAAAAAGAAGATGTTGAGATCATTGCAAAAGAGCTTATTAATATTTTAATTGAAAGATTCCATATAAAGTCTTTTGATGTATATAATAATGATGAGGGAATGGATTATATTGTTCCAAAAGTAAATCTTTCACAGAATCAAGATGTTATTGAGATTGATCTTGAAGTAGATGATGAAAAATTAATAGAATTAGGAAAGAAAGGAATTCTTGATCCTGAAACTCAAACAAGAAGAGGGCCTTTGGCTCTGGATTTAGATTATTTCAAAGCGATCCAGGAATATTTTAGAAAAGAAGGAAGAAAAGCAACAGATATAGAAGTTGAATCTATTGCCCAGACCTGGAGTGAGCATTGTAAGCATACAATTTTTGCAGGAAAGATGGATGATATTGAAGAAGGAATTTATAAGAAGTATATAAGATCTGCAACAATGAAAGTAAGAGAAGAGTTGGGAGAAAAAGACTTCTGCTTGTCTGTTTTTGAGGATAATTCAGGAGGCATTATCTTTGATGATACTTATATGATAACTGATAAAACAGAGACACATAATAGTCCTTCTGCTTTAGATCCATTTGGGGGGTCAATTACAGGAATTGTTGGGGTTAATAGAGATACAATTGGATTTGGAATGGGGGCCCTGCCTATCACTAATAAATATGGTTTTTGTTTAGGCCGTCCAGAAGATAAACGTATTATATATAGGGGACAGAACAAGACAAATGCAGCTTTAATTCCTAGAAGGATCATGGATGGAGTTGTGCATGGTGTTAATGTTGGAGGAAACTGCTCAGGAATACCAACACCAACTGGTTTTGTTTATTTTGATGATTGTTATAAAGGCAAGCCTTTAATTTTTGTTGGGACTGTAGGATTGATGCCAAGAAAACTTCCTAATGGAAATTTAAGTCAGGAAAAGAAAGCTTTGTCAGGAGACAATGTAGTAATAATTGGTGGAAGAGTTGGCAAGGATGGAATACATGGAGCTACATTCTCATCAGAAGCAATGGATGAAGGAAGTCCTGCTACTGCTGTGCAGATAGGAGATCCCATTACTCAAAAGAAATTATCTGATGCTGTTGTTAAAGAAGCGAGGAATAAAGGACTTTATAGTAGTATAACTGATAATGGAGCAGGAGGATTAAGCTGTTCTGTTGCTGAAATGGCAGAAGAGTGTGGTGGATTTATTGTTGAACTAGAAAAAATACCTCTAAAATACCCTGGACTGCAGCCATGGGAAACTTGGATATCAGAATCTCAAGAAAGAATGACACTATCTGTTCCTGATGATAAACTTGAAGAATTTATGAAGCTTATGGAAAGTAGAGGAGTAGAAGCAGTTGTAATAGGAAAATTTAATGATTCAAATAAGGCAATTGTAAATTTTAATGGAAAGGGGATATTTAATCTTGATATGGATTTTCTGCATGACGGCCTTCCAAAAAGAGAGCTGGAAACTCGATCTTATCAATATAATACAGAAGAACCGGAGATTATTGTAGAAAACCAGCAGGAATTGTTTGAAATAATTCTAGGCATGCATAATAACTGCAGCTTTGAATATATTTCAAAGCAATATGACCATGAAGTTCAAAATAATTCTGTGATAAAACCATTGCAAGGAAAAGGGAGGGTGAACGGAGATGCTTCTGTGATAAAACCTTTATTTAGTAGTTCTAAAGGTGTTGTAATTTCTCAAAGTCTTTATCCAAGATTGAGTGAGATTAGTTGTTATGACATGGCTGCATGTGCAATAGATACAACAATAAGGAATTGTGTTGCTGCTGGAGGAAATATCAATCATCTTGCATTATTGGATAATTTTTGTTGGTGCAGTTCAAATGATCCTGAAAGACTGGCACAGTTAAAAGATTCTGCAAAAGCATGTTATGATTATGCTGTTGCGTATAAAACACCATTTATATCTGGAAAAGATAGCATGTTTAATGATTTCAAAGGATTTGATGAAGAAGATAATCCTGTAAAGATTTCTGTCCTGCCAACATTGTTAATTTCAAGCATAGGAGTTATTGAAGATGTTAAAAATACATGTACGATGGATCTAAAGATTCCTAGAGATCTTATTTATGTTATTGGAGAAACAAAAGATGAGTGTGGAGGAAGTGAATTTTACAAAGCATTTGAAAAAATAGGAGCAAAATCTCCAAAAGTTGATGCTGAAAAATCAAGAAGACTTTATGAACTAATATATGAATTACATAAGAAAGATATGTTTAGTGCTTGTGCTGCTGTTGGTAAAGGGGGTTTGTTGATTGCCCTTGCTAAGATGGCAATTGCAGGAGCAGTAGGAGCAGAAACAGATATGAGTCACATAGGTGATTTAGCTGTAGAAAAAATATTCTATTCAGAATCACAATCAAGATTTATTATAACAATTGATCCTGCAAAGAAAGAGGAATTTGAAGAATCTATGGGTGGATTTAAGCTGACTAAGATTGGTGCTGTTAAAGATAATGGAAAATTTATTGTAAAAAACAATGGAGAAGAAGTTATTAGTACAGATGTCAATAGATTAAGTGAGATTTACAAAGAGAGGTTTAAGGATTACTGATGGTACGTGTTTTAATCATGTCAGGATATGGGATTAATTGTGAAAGAGAGAGTGCACATGCTTTTGACAAAGCAGGAGCTGAATCTGAAATTGTCCATATTAATGATCTTATATCTGGCAAAAAGAAAATGTCTGATTTTGATATAATGATGTTTCCTGGAGGATTCTCCTATGGAGATGATACTGGCTCTGGGAATGCATTTGCAAATAAGATAAAGAATAATTTATGGAAAGATTTAGTAGAATTTATTGATTCAGGAAAATTAATCCTAGGAATATGTAATGGATTCCAGGTTATGACTCACCTTGGATTGTTTGCTGGAGAGTGTGGTAAGCGAATAAATGCCTTAGAAGCAAATAACAGCAATCGTTATGAATGTAGATGGGTGCATCTTAAAAATAATAGTTCAAAATGTGTTTTTACAAAGGATATTGATATGACCAATCTTCCTATTGCACATGGCGAAGGAAGATTCTTTTGTGATAAGGAAACTCTTGATAAATTAAGAGAAAATGATCAAATTGTATTCAGTTATTGTACTAAAGATGGAGAAAACGCAGACGGAAAATATCCAGTAAATCCAAATGGTGCAATGGATGATATTGCTGCAATTTGTGATAAGGGCGGAAGAATTATGGGGATGATGCCTCACCCAGAAAGAGCAATTTATTCATTAAGTGACCCTAGATTTCATTTGAAAAAAGAGATTGCAAAAAGAAATAATAAAGAGATGCCTGATTTAATTGAAACTAATTTTATGATCTTCAAAAATGCTGTTGATTTTGTTAAAAATAAATAAGATGGTTAATAATGTGCGGAATTATAGGGATAATAGATAAAAATGAGGATGTATTTGGACCTGTTGTTATTGGTTTAAGTGCTTTGCAGCATAGAGGCCAAGATTCGTGTGGAATAATCACAAATGATGGAACAGAATTCTTTATAAAAAAAGAATTAGATGCAGTGCATAGGGGTTTTAAGAAAGGGGATGCAAATTTATTAAAAGGAAAAATAGGGCTGGGCCACACAAGATATGCAACCCAGGGAAAATTAAGACTTGAAGATTCACAGCCATTATCTACAAAAACAAGTCATAAGATTGCCCTAGCCCATAATGGCAATGTCACTAATTATTTTGAACTAAAAGAAGAATTTCTTAAACAAGGAAGGAAACTTCATACAAGTATAGACAGTGAGCTGATATTGCGTATATTTGCAGAGCATTATAATAAACATGAAGATTTTTTTATGGCTGCAAAAAAGCTCTTTGAAAAAATAAGAGGAGCTTATTCAATAATAGGGATGATTGAAGGCAAAGGATTATTTGCAATAAGAGGCCCCCACGGTATAAGGCCTCTTGTTCTTGGTAAAAATGGAGATTCATATGCGTTTGCATCAGAAACAGTTGCATTTCAAGTGATAGATTATAAATTTGAAAGAGATATTGACCCAGGAGAAGCTATTTTTATTTCTAATGATTTGAAAATTCATAGCAAAAAATTATTTCAGAAAGAAACAGCACATTGCATGTTTGAATGGGTGTATTTTGCCTCTCCCAATAGCATGATAGAAGGCAGGTCTGTTTATAAGGCCAGGTTAGCTCTTGGAAAACTTTTAAGCAAGAGGCTAAATAAGGCTGAGATTGATCTTATTGTTCCTGTTCCTGACAGTGGCAGAACATCTGCTATAAAGTTAAGTGAAGATACTGGCATAAAATATAGAGAAGGTCTGATAAAAAATAGAAATGTTCAAAGAACATTTATTATGGCATCACAAAAAGTAAGAGAAGAGGCAGTTAAAAGAAAATTAATGCCTATAATTGGTATACTTAAACACAAAAGAATAGCAATCGTAGATGATAGTATTGTTAGAGGGACCACATCTAAAAGAATAATTGACTCATTAAAAAAAGGAGGGGTAGATAAAGTAACATTTGTTTCTGCCTGTCCTCCAATAAAACACCCTTGTTTTTATGGGGTAGATATGGCTACTGAAAAAGAGCTTATTGCTTCAGATAAATCAATAGAGGGTGTAAGAAAATATCTTGGGGCAGATGATCTGGTTTACGCCACAGTAGATGATATAAGAAATTCTATAAGGAGGGAGGTATGTATGGCATGTCTTACTGGAGAGTATCCTGAAGAACTATCTGAAAAACAAAAACAAAGATTGGGTTGTCAAAGATCTACAGAGCAGACAACACTTGATAATAAGATTAATGTATTAATCATAGGGGGAGGGGGAAGAGAGCACGCTTTAGCTTTAAAAGTAAGTGAAAGTCCACGTCTTAACAAGCTATTTGCTGCTCCTGGAAATCCTGGAATAGGAGAGATTGCAGAATGTTCTGATATTGATGTTGGAGATAATACAGCCATAGTGAATTTTGCAAAAGAAAAAGAGATTGGTCTTGTTATTGTTGGCCCAGAGGTGCCGCTTGTTAATGGATTAGCTGATGAACTAGAAAAGAATGAGATAAGAGTATTTGGTCCTAATAAAATTGCTGCACAATTTGAAGGCTCAAAAGCATTTTCCAGAAAATTTATGAAAAAATATGGGCTGCCAACTGTCGAGTTTGAAGAGTTTACTGATTTTGAAGAAGCAAAACGATATATAAGAAGAAAAGGAGCACCAATTGTTGTTAAGGCAGATGGTCTTGCTGCTGGCAAAGGTGTTTTTGTTGCACAGAATGAAGAAGATGCAATTAATTTCACCAAAGAGTGTTTAGAAGATAATAAGTTTGGCTCAGCAAGCGTTGTAATAGAAGAATGTTTAATTGGAGAAGAAGCATCTTATCTTGTATTTATGGATTCTGAAACATCCAAACCAATGGTTTATTCACAAGATCATAAGGCAATCTACGAAGGAGATAAAGGACCTAATACAGGCGGAATGGGAGCTTATTCTCCTGCACCTATTTTAGATGGACATGAAGAAGAGATGGAAGAGAAGATAATCAAACCATTTTTGAGAGGCATAAAAGAAGAAGGGATTGATTATAGGGGTGTTTTGTATGTTGGTTTGATGAAAACAGAAGATGGGCTTAAGATATTGGAATTTAACTGCAGGTTTGGTGATCCTGAAACTCAAGTAATTCTGCCAAGATTAAAGAATGATATAATTGATGTAATGAATGCTGTTATTGACAGAAAACTAGGAAGTCTTAATGTTGAATGGTCTGATAAACATTGTGTTTCTATTGTTCTTGCATCTGAAGGTTATCCAGAAAAGTATGAAAAAGGAAAGTTGATAACTGGACTGGATAATATAAGAGGATCTCAAGTGATACATGCAGGAACTAGAAAAGATAATGGAGATATAGTTACAAATGGAGGAAGGGTTCTGAATATTGTCAGCCTAGGAGATAGTTTAAAGAATGCTGTTGATACTAGCTATTCTCAAATAAATGAAATAAATTTTGAAGGCATGTATTTTAGAAAAGACATTGCAAAAAAAGAACTAGACAGACAAGATGGCAATTGATTATAAAGAAGCAGGAGTTAATATTGAATTAGGCGATGACGCTTCAAAAATTCTGTATAATGCTGCAAAGCTTACTTTTGAAAATAGGAAAGATGACATTGGAGAAGTTGTTGTTCCTTTTGATGATTTTTCAGGAGTGAGGGCAATTGATGTTAGCAAGCTGCCTAAGGGAAGCTTGATGTGCCTTGGTTTTGATGGGGTGGGAACAAAAGTTGAGATTGCTCAAAGGATGGATAATCATAAAACAATTGCTTTTGATCTATTTGCAATGGTTTGTGATGATGCAATTGTAAGGGGAGCAGAGCCTGTTTTGATTGGAAGTGTTTTAGATATTAATTCTTTAAATGATAATATAGAAAAACTAAAGCAATTGGCTGAAGGCTATGTTGCTGCTGCAAAATCTGCAAATGTTGCTGTTATTAACGGAGAGCTTGCGGAACTAGGAAATGCTGTTGGGGGATTTGGGGAATTTAATTATAATTGGTGCTCAGGATTAGTATGGTTTGCTGCTAAAGATAAATTATTTACTGGAAAAGAGATTCAAGCAGGAGATTCTATAGTTGTTTTAAAAGAAAAAGGATTTAGATCAAATGGATTATCATTAGTAAGAAAGATTTTTGAAA
>JAZGHU010000050.1:0-3959 GCA_036481345.1 Candidatus Woesearchaeota archaeon | reverse complement strand
TTCATCTCTTTTTTTTATTGGGTTTAATCCAATGTCCATCCCACATGCTTTGCAAAATAAATCACTTCCATAAGATATATCCTTAAATTCAGATTCGCATTTCATTTTATCTATCCTCCACATCCGCAGCCGCCGCTGCCTCCTCCACAAGATCCCCCTTTTAATTCTGGGGCAGCAGCTAATTCTTTTTGAACAGCAGCTTGATTGTTTATGTCAATATTATCTTTGACAATAAATACGCCAGGGATCATACCCATCCAGCAGCTCCATGAAATTGTTCCTTCTTTGTCTGGAGTGAATTCAATTATTTGTTCTCCTTGTTTTATATCAAATTTTAATCCTAATTTTGGAACTTGTATTGCATTATTACAGCCATTTATCTCTTTTCCATTTATAACCCATTTGACTGGAACACCTTTTTTTAGAACAAATTTATCTGGAGTCCATCCATATCGATTAACTTCCATATTGATTATTTGATAACCACCTTCAATATTTACAGCATCTCCAGTTATATCATTACCAGCTGAAACAGAAGCTAACAATGAATTGGTATCAAATCCTGTTCCTGTTAATGCTAATCCCCTATTGACCATCACTAATCCTAAAATTATTACAATTGCTCCTGAAGCTTTTAGGATTTTATGAGTTGCTTTTTTTGAGATAAAGCTTGTTATAAATCCAAAACCCAGCAATACAGGTAAAGTTCCTAAAGCAAATACAAATAATAATTTTGCTCCTTCTATAGCAGAGCCTGTTCCTGCAGCCATTATATAAATAGCTTGGAGAGGGCCGCATGCAAGCATTAATCCACTTAACAAACCTATGATTAAAGGGCTTGAATGCTTTTGTGATTCTTCACCTACAAACCTTGAAATGAATTTGGGTGTTTTTATTCTAATTTTTCTTAACCAAGGAACAAGATTGAGCATATTAAGTCCAAATATTACTAAGAATAGTCCTGCTATGATTCCTGCTACTCCCCTCATCATTGGTGTGAATGCAATTATTGATCCTATTAACCCAAAAGTAGCTCCAATAACAGTGTATGAAATTAATTTTCCTATTCCAAACATCATATGAGATTTATGTGGTTTACGTCCTGCTTCTGCATCTTTTGTAGTATAGCTTATAACAAACCCTCCGCACATACTTACACAATGAAATCCTGTTAATAATCCAACTACAAACAATAAACCATATCCCATATTTGCACTTATTTCAGGGACTGAAATCCCTTCAACTGCATTAAATATAAAATATCCAATTACTAATATACCGATTATCCCAAATGCAATTCCAAAGAATTTTTTAAGAGATTTTTTATCAAAGGTATATGCATTAGAATTAATAGGGTTATCAAGGTAGGATTCATCAGAACTGTTCATTGAAGAAACCGGTTCTTCTGTTTCAATTGGTTTTTCTATAATCAAAGAACAATCATAGCCCTTTTCTTCAACTGCTTTGAAGACCTCACCCATATTAGTTGCATTCTCATCAAAACTTACTTCAACTGTTTCTGATGGATAATCTGCTTTTATTGAAAGTATTCCTTCATTTTTATCTTTTATTCTTTCTATTAATGCTTCACAACTTGTACAGGTCATACCTTTTGCTTTGAATTTTTTTGTTATCATTGTATCTCATACCCCTCTGATTTGATTATTTGTAGAATGTTATCTTCTGATACTTTAGCTTCATCAAATTCAACATTTATTATTCCTGATTTAAAGTCTGCTTCTGCTTTTTCTATCCCTTCTAAATCTTCTAAAGAGTCTTTTACAAGCATTTCACAGGAAGAACAATGCATCCCTTTTGTTTTGATTTTTATGTTTTTCATAGTATTAACCCCTCATTTATACTTAGAAATACCTCTTTTGATATATATTTTAGTACTGAAACTGAAGCATTGAAAATGGCTGTACTGCTTAAATTCTGGTTTATAACCGTTTATAGTGCTATTTCTATGGCTTAACCCTAAAATAAGTTATTAAGAAAATAATTATTCCTACTACTAATAATACTAATCCACTAATTATTAGAATTAACTTTTCTTTCTTTTCTTGTTTATTGAGTTTATTCCAAGGTTTATATTTTTTCCATTTGTCTTTGTTCATTAAGCCAAGCGCAATAAAAACCAATCCCATGATAAAGAAGAAAGAACTATCTCTATCTATTATTCCAATTGCAAGGAAAGCAACACCCATTATAAAGAAGGCTTTGTAATCAACTTCATGTTTCTTTCCTGATTTTTTTCTTTGATAAGCTACAATTCCTGCAACAATTCCTAATGCAATTATCGTTGCTAATACTGCCCATATCAATACATCTGCCATTTTAAATTAAAAAAATAAAAAATTATCCTGTTGAATTAGGTTCTGGTTCAGGCTCATCATCATCTGTTGGTGGTCCATTTTCACCATAACCTAAGCAAACGCATTTGTCATCTACACAATCTGTGTTTTCATCTCCACATTCTTGCTCACAGCCGTCTTTACACTCTGACTCTGTTCGATAATAACATTCACATTGGTCATCTACACAGTCTGTTCCACTCAATAGCTCACCTGATTTTTCAGGACATTCACTTTCACAATCTCCACATCCTTCGCTGCTGTCATCATCAGGATTCTGATCATCATCTTCATAATAACATTCACATTCATCATCTACACAATCTGTTCTTGAAGCTCCAGGACATTTACTTTCACAATCTCCACACCCTCCTCCATCTGAGAAACATTTACCATATTGACAAGTATATCCTTGTTCGCAATCTACTGCTCCACAACCGTCATTTGGATCAGATGTACAGAAACATTCATTACCATCACACATATGTACTTCGTCATCATCACAATCTTCTTTTCTTTCTCCTTCTGTATCATCTGGTTTTTCTTCTATCTTGTCATCTACACAACCATAATCTGGCTCACAATGTTTTCCTGTACTGCATTCTATTAAGGAACAGTCATAACCATGCCATCCTCCTTTATCGTCCCAGATATCAGTGTCAAAATAACATTTACATTCTCCGCCTGTAAAGTCCCATCTTCCCTGCTTTGCACTGCATTCTTCTGCACATTCTCTTTCACGCTTTTTTATATCTTCATAATTATCGTGATAGTCTTTAGTTTGTTCAGAAGCCTTATCAAAACAATCTAGTCTTTCTATAGGATCTTCGATATTTTTACAATCAAAATTAACTATAAAGTCATCATTTCTAAAACTATTCATGAATCTTTTGCATTCTTCTGGATCTGTTATTCCTTTTTCAGCACATTTAGGAGAACGCTTATTTATCATGATCTTAGTACATTCTTCTTTTGTTGTTGCTCCAGCTTCAGCACATTCTTTAGGCATATGCATATCATATCTTTCTTCTGCAATATCTTCTAATTCATCCATTACATCCTGCAGATGATCTGGAAGCTCAGGCATATCTAAGTTATCAAGCCTATCACATGCTTCTTCATCTCCTTTGATATCACAAGCAGTAGCTAATGGCGCAGCGATAGAACAAGTTTCTGCAAATTCAGGGAAAGGTATTTCTTCACATTTGCACTCCTTTCCTGAAGTCTTAAAACATTCAGACATTATCTTACCAAAATTCTTTGCTTCTTTTTTTTGTTCTTCTGTAAGTTTTTCATCTAATTTTTTTTGCCATTCAGGAGCATCATCATCAGTCTTGCATAATTTTGAATACTCTAATGGATCTAATGCAGACAAAGCTTCACACAATCCCTTAATTTTATTAGATATTTTAGCAGCTAATGCAATCTTATCTTCATTTTTAATATTTTCATCAATAGATTCTCCAATATCTTCCCATTCATCTCCTTCTAATTCAAAGGATTCTAATACTTCTTTTGTCGCTTTGCTGCTTCCTCTAACTCTTATGTCTAAATCAGGTGTAACTTCCTTTTGTATAATTTTATTATATTTTTCTATTCTTTTTA
>JAZGHU010000049.1:0-24735 GCA_036481345.1 Candidatus Woesearchaeota archaeon | reverse complement strand
AGCCGTAAAAAAAGGAGCAAAAATAAAAATTTTAGCTTCCAAAGAAGCAGATACTAATCATCATACAAATATGTGGTTTCTGTCAAAGCTTTTAAAATTAAATAAAGATAATATATCCATATTCCTGTCAGATACTATGATTCATACAAAAGGTATGGCAAATGCGAATAAAGTTATTATAGGTGCTGCTAATTTTCACAATGCCAATGGTTATTTCAAAGGATTAAACGAGCAAAATATATATTCAGAAAATAAAGACCTTGTTGATGATCTTTTAAGTTACTTTGAAAAAGACATCAGTGAATCAACTAGAATCAATAATCATCTTAAATTGCCAAAATTTAGCAGAATCAAAATGATAAAAGAGATGGTTTTTGTATGGTTAAGCAGTTACTTTATACTTCTAAACAAAAAAAAGATACAGAGATACAGAGATATGGTTAATAAAAGACTTTAAAAAAATTTATTTCTTAAAAGGATGTTTGCCTTCTCCAATCCAAACATAATCTTGTTCTTTGCCTGTAGCTTTCTTGTTTTTCAGCATATAGACTGCTGAAATTGCAATCCAGATCATAGCTAAAACGGCAATTGATTCAAGCATTTTTATCCCTTCTTGACTAAAGTTATTTCAATTATGGAAACTCTTACTGTTTTGCCTTCTTTGTTTTCAAACTCTTCTGAATCAATTTTAATCCCTTTAACTTCAACAGACCCTGCTAGGAATCTTTTTGCTGCTACTTCTGATACATCTACTGCTCTAGAAATAAATTTTCCTCTTGCCTTCACTATTACTTCTTCTGCATTCTTTGTTGTGAATTGCATTACTACGCCTGTCACATAATTCATAAAAGGCTTTCCACCAATATATATAGAATTGTCGTTTTCACTAAATTTCTTGTTTTCTTTAGAACTGTTTTCGTCTGCCATTTAATCCACCCCCATGGATTGATTACTCTTGTTTTTGTTTCACTAGTCTAGTAACATAGCCTGCAATAATATTCCTGATTTTCTTGCTAGGAATATCTGCATACTCTGATACTTTCACTTTATTCTCTTCAAAATTGTCTTTAAGGTCATCACTATGTAATTTAAATATCTTCAATGAAATTCTCTTGATCAGTTTTGTCTTTATTCTTCCCATTACTTATTCACCTTTATGAGTAACATTAGAATGAAAATATGCTTTATAAAGATTTCTGTTTTAAGTGAATTAAGAGATTACATAGCTTCCGGAGCTTCAATCCCTAACAGATTCAAACCATTCTTAAGAACTTGCTGAACTGCTAGAATCAAATTCAATCTTGCTAATTTTGTATCTTCATCTGATTGTAATATCGGGCATGCATGATAGAATTCATTAAATGCTTGAGCCAAATCTAATAAATAACGAGCAACTAAATGTGGTTTATAACTTTTAGCTGATTCTTCAACTTTTTCTGGGAATTTTGTCAACAACAAGATCAATTTTGCATCTTCATCTGTATCTAATGCAGCTGATTTTATTTTCTGTTGAACTGCTTTTCCATATTTCTTAAGTATAGAACTGATCCTTGCATGTGCATACTGAATATAAGGTCCTGTTTCTCCTTCAAAATCTAAAGCTTTTTCCCAATCAAATACAATATCTTTATTATTCTCTCTATTTATCATTGAAAACTTCAATGCAGAATAAGCAATCTGCATCTTTCTTTTATCAATTTCTTTTTTAGTTAAATCTTTATGTCTTGATTTAATTCCTTTTTCAGCTTCTGTTATTAATTTCTCCCTTAACTCATCAAACAATACCATTGTTCCTTCTCTTGAAGACATTTTTCCTTCAGGCAGAACAACCAAACCATAAGGGATATGCATTGATTTTTTCGCCATTGGTGATTTTAATATCTCTAATGTCTTGAACAGCTGTTTAAAATGCAAGATCTGTTCTGCTCCTGTAACATGTATGCTTTTATCAAATTTAAATTCATCTTGTTTTAACTGAGCTAATCCCAGATCTTTTGTTGAATAAAGAGCATTTCCATCTTGTGTTAAAAGAACATAGATTCCTAGATCATCTAGATCAATGATTATTGCTCCATCATCTTCTTTTGCTGATCCTTTTTCCAGCATCTTATTGACTATCTCTATTCCAACCCCTTCTGCTTCTGATTCAAAATAAAATTTATTAAATTTAATTCCAAACTCTTTGTAAAAATCATTAAAATCATCTAAACAATATTTTCTTGTTTTCTGCCATACTTCCATTACATCTGGACTTTTTTCATAGAGCTTATTATTGATCTCCTTGATCTGCTCTTCTACTTGAGGATCAACTTGTGATTTTAAGTGAGCTTTTGAATATATTTTTCCAAGCCAAGTTCCTTTATGAGTCAAAGGTTCTTTTTCTTTTAGATTTAAATATCCCCAAAGACATTTTGCAACATGCGGACCAATATCTCCTTGATAGTTTACTCTTAATATCTTATATCCAGCATTTTCCAAGATCCTGCATAATGCTTCTGCCATTGAAATGTTTCTCATGTGTCCAATATGGACTCCTTTATGCGTATTAGCATGAAAATATTCAATCATGTATGTTTTCTTCTTGTCTTTAGCTTTGCCATAATCTTCTTTTTGAGCATTTTTTATCACATCTGAAGCTATTGCTTGTTTATCAACAAAAAAATTCAGATAAGGGCCAACTTCTCTTATTTCTTTTACTGATTTTGGCAAAGAAAGCTTTTTAGCAAGATCCATTGCAATCTCAATTGGATTTTGCTTATACTGTTTAGATAATTGAAAACAAGGAAAAGCATAATCCCCAAGAGAAGAATCTTTAGGAACTTCCAGATTAATCTCTTTAAGTTTAGTCTCTTTCCTCAACAATTTAATGATTTCCTGCTCAGCTTTATTCATAAGTAAAAGAGTAGAATAATGGTATATAATTGTTTTGTTTTAAAATTGCCTTAGGTTTATAAAGTTAGAAAACATATATATCCACGAGGGGAGGACTAATATGGAAATAATTAAATTAGATTCAAAGTTAATTAGGCAATCTCTTGATTTCTTTGAGAGTGAGTTATACGGTTTTCCTTCTAGAGAAAATGAAAATTACATGGATAATTTTAATTCATTTACAGGTAGTTCATTAAAGTTGATTGAAGAAGTTTTAGAAGAACATCTAAAAAAGATTCCTTCTATATTAACTAATGATGAAATTGAATTTATAATTGATGCTCATGGTCAAACATTTAGTAATGATTTAGGACTTTTGCCAGGACAATCTGGAGGAGCCCTTACAGTGGAAGGAGCTAAAAGATCTAGAGATTTTTTAAATGAAGAATATGCTGGACAGATAATAATATCAAGTGATCTGCCTAGGGCAATAAATAGTTCTATTGCTAAATATTTTCCAGAAGAATTAGAAAGTAGTAGACTTGAAAGTTTAATAGAAGCTACTCCAGCATCTCTTGATCAAGATTATGGAATTATAGACCCAAAAGTTCAGCTAGATTGGATAAGATGTGCCTTGGAATTGGGAATAATTCCCACTCCTTTGTTAAGATCACAATTTTATGGTTTAATGGAACTGTTTTTAGAAAGACCAATAGAAGATGCTCTTAAAAAAGAACAAAAAAAATTAGAAATAATCTCTGCTGAGAATATTGAGTCAAAAATAGAAAGACTCAGAAAAACATTAGAAGAAAAAGAAATACATTGCTATGATATGCAAACTCAAAGATTTAAAGAATTAAATTTTGATGATGGACAAATAGAAAAAAAGTTATCTGCAATAAAACAGGCCCTGTCTAAAAGAGCAGATATTCAATATTGTATGAGAGCAGAAGATAGAAGGCAGATAACTGAGTTAAGAGCAGACACAGATAAGAGAGTTAATTCTTTTATGGGATTATTAGCACCAGGAGGATCATTAGCTGAGCTAGTAATGGGAAAAAGAATACAGATTATGTCTCATTCTGGAACTAATGATGTATTGTTTGAATTTTTAAGAAGATACGAACACCCTAATGAAATACATTTAGTGAAAAGGGCTAAACCAAAAGAAAGAGGAGAAAGTATGTTAATTACAATGGATGCTCCAAATGAAAAAATTGCAGCACTTAGATTCTTAAATGATCCTGCACCATTAGAAGATGCTATTGAGATAACAAGAAAAGAGATAGCATCATTTAGAGAAAAATATTCTGATGAGCAAATTCGTTCAGGGAAAAGTATAATGCCTACAGAATTGTATAGTTCAGTTTTAGATGCAAGTAAAAATGAAGTGAAAAATAAAGTAGATATTGAGAAATTGCTTTCTGATGATGGATCTTATCTTATACTAGGAAACTGCGGTCTCGGAAAAACAACTTTTTGTTTGGATTTAGCTACAAAATTAACAGAAAATGAATCTTATGTTCCTGTACTTATCAGATTAAGGGATGTTAAGAGACGTTTAGATCAAGAAAAGAAGATAAGCAATGATGATTATGATATTATAAAAGGAATTTTAAGTGGGGGGTTATCTTATTTGGCTAAAGAAACAATTGATTCTTATAAAAAACAAAAAAAGAAATTTGTATTTATTCTCGATGGTTATGATGAATTAGATCCTTCAATCAAAAACTACAAGGAATATTTTGAAAAAATTGTTGGAGATTTAAAAGACATTGGAAAAGTAATTGTAACTTCCAGATCTGAACAATTTTCTAAATATGAAACAGAAAATGCTAATTTAGGATATACTAGAACATTAAATGTAGATCAAGAGGCAATAGTTAAACATTTGGATCAATATTTAGAAGCAAGACTTAATACAGAAAATGAAGCTAAGAAATTAAAAGAATTTATCTTAAAACAGGCTCCAGATATAAAAAACAATTGGCTTATGGTTCATTTTATTACAAATCTTTACCAGATGGATCCAGCTTCATTAGATCTTAAAGGAGAGATAAAACAATCAGAGATTATGAAGCAAGGTATTGAGTGGTTTGTATGGGATCATGCTCGTAGAAGGGATGAAAATCTATTTTCTGATCTACCAAAAGGTATGCCTGGTCAAACTGAGGAACAATATAATGCTCAGAACATGGAACATATGGTAAAATGCAAGGAACCATATATCAGAGAAGTTATGCCTTCTATTAGAAAAGTTTATACTTATATGGCTGTTAATGAATTGCAATCTATTTCTTTAGATGAAGCTCAATGGATTATAGAACATTGGAGTCTAGCAAAAGACATTAAAGAAAAAAAAGGCGGTGACTAAAAATGCCTGTCTTAGAAAAAATAGTTCGGACAGGATTGATTTCAACTGACTCAAATGATCAGCTCCATAAAGAGATGCTTGCTTTTGATGAATTTCTTATTGCTCAAGAGTTTACAGATGCTATAAACAATGACGAGATTTCTATAGAAGATGCTTATAATCATTATTGGAGTTACAAAGAAGATAAAGAGTTGTGGGGTCTAGAA
The DNA here is from genome assembly GCA_036481345.1 of Candidatus Woesearchaeota archaeon. Classification (GTDB taxonomy): domain Archaea; phylum Nanobdellota; class Nanobdellia; order Woesearchaeales; family WJKL01; genus JAAOYC01. The sequence continues at coordinate 19,284 of JAZGHU010000049.1, read as the reverse complement.
GATTTAGCAGAATGCAGAGCCATTCTTCCTGATTGGAGTCCTATTTTAACTTATATGGTTTCTGAGTTAAATGAAGATAAAGCAGCAGAATTAGCTGAGTTGGTTAGTAATAGTTATTTGAGTGCAGATAAAATTCTTACAGATGAGGATTACAATCCTTTTTTTGATAATGGACTTTTGGCCTTAAGATTGATTAATGTTAAAGAATTGGACAATCATCCATCTAAAGAAGGGCTCTACAAAGCTTTTTCTGCTACAGGGAATCAATACAAATTTTCTGATTATTTTGATTCAAGAGATTTTTATCCTTTTCTTATTGAAACTGCTTCTTCTGATGCTCCGGCTAGAGAAAATGCAATAAGAATTCTTGCTAGAAGAAGAGCAACTGAAATTGATGATATTTTAGTGCCTGCATTAGAGATAGATAGTAAAAGCAATTGGACAGTTGTTGCAGCAATTGGAGAGATGGGAGATGAAAAATTAATTAATAATGCATTTTCTTATTTTATGGACAAGATAAAAGAATTTGGCACATCTAAGAAAGGTTATGATATCATAAATACAGATACTGGAGAACTATTTAATACCACAGATTACAATCCTGATGAATTATTATCACAGCTTGTTGGTCGATATAATTATTCAGAAAGGACAATTGTTAATCCTGAATTGCTCCTATATATAGACTCATTAGGACACTTAGGTGGACAAAAAAGTCTTGATTTTTTACTGAATCTATTTGACTTAAGTAGAGATTATTTTGCTAGAGCAGCAGAAAAATCCAATTATGAATCATTTGCTGAGCTTCAGTCACTAAAAAAAGAAGATATAGGTGATTTAAGAGTGCAGATAACAAAGTCTATTATCAAAATTGGATCAGATAAGGGAAAAGAAGTTTTATCTAAAGAATTTAAAGGAGATAATGAAGAACTTATTGATAATATTATTACTGCTATTTGGGCAGAAGAGGATTTCTTACCTTGTTTAGAAGAATACATCAGGGCTGACAGAACCCATGTTAAGACAGCTATGGAAAGGGTAGTCAGGATCAATAAAGAAAAAGCAATTCCTTTAATCATGGAATATCTGGGTGATATATATAACCAGAATCGATGTGCAATTGCGCATTCTTTATGGGAAATAGCTTATCATCACGAAATAAAACATACACCAGCAATACCCCTATTAAAAGATTTAATGGAAGATCGTGTACTTGAATATCATATCAGGAGAAGAAAAGTTTCAAGAGAGTTTTTATTTGAGACAAGAAATGTTTATGATACATTAGTCAAATTAGAAGCTAATTCTGCTATACCTATACTATTGGAAGCAAATCCGATATTAGATTCACTTTCAGGAGGCATGACACTACATGGTGTAAGTTATCTTGATGGATCAAAACATATCCCTTTCCTGACTAAACAATTAGAGAATCCCAATCACAATATCCGAGCAATGGCATTAGAATTACTAGCCAAAGTAGAATCTCCACCATATGACAAAATAAGGAAAATAGCTGTTTCAAGTTCTTCTTGGTATATTAAGGGAACTGCAGTAAATATTTTAGGTCGAAATCCTACTAAAGAAAACTTAGATGTGCTTTATTCTATATTAGAAAATATTCCGGACAATATACCTAAAGATTATACTTGGGATGCTGTATCCTATTTAGCTAAAGAAGATTATGAAAGATTTAAACCACTAATGTTTAAACTTGCATCTCATGAAAATTATATAGTAAGGTGGGGTGTTGTAAAGGCATGCAAACTTCTTTACCAAGATCAAGATGTAAAAGAATTACTTAAAAAAATAATAAGCGAAGACAAAAAAAGTGAGGTGGTTCTTGCTGCTAGTAGAGTTATTCAAGAATCAAAAGATGAAAATACAGGTAAATATCTACAAAATGTTTATAAGACGAATCAAGAACACCCAGGAGAAGATAGTTCTTCAGTAAAAAGCATTATTATGGATATACTTAAAGACTCAAATGATGTTTCTGAGGAAGAATTATTAACTTTGTTTAAACAAGAGACTGATCCGTATAATAAAGAAGATATATCAAAAACTTTGAAGAATGTAGTGACTGAGAAAAGTTTGCCTTATTTGTTTGATTTTTTGGAGGAAGAAGAAAAAACTAACCGAAGTACAACTTCTGCTATTATGGCTTGTATCCTTCCCCCTGTAAGTAGAGATTGGTTATTAAAAAATAACATAAATCTTAATCAATATTCAGACTATCATGCTAAGGAAATCCACGAAAAAATAAGACCAAGAGGTTACAAATGCCCTCAATAGAACAAATTGTGGAAACTGGAACAGTATCCTTAGATTCAGAAGGAAGAGTCCATAGGGAAATGCATGCTTTTGATGAGCCCCTTATTGCACAAGAGTTTTTAGAAGCTATAAACAATGATGAAATCTCTGTAGAAGATGCTTATGAACATTATTGGGGTTATACTGTAAGTAAATACAAAAAAGAGTTTAGAAAATATGATAATAGTGATAAACTGAAGATTCTTAGTCTTTTTTGGAAACGTATCTTACTTAATATGGCTCCCAAATTATATCCTAAAAAGGTAGATCAAATAACAAATTTTATATTAGAACCGTATCTTGAAGCAAAGAAGATTTCAGAAGCAGTAAAAGATTATTTTCTTGATAGATTATATTTTGCTATAAAATTTAAGAACTCAAGTTCAAATAAAGAATGGTCTAATGCTGATTTCTTTTCAGATCAGTTTATAGATGAGCTAAAAAACAATGAAGAACTTAGTAAACCTTGGAAACCTGATTTAATGAGGAATGCATTAATAAGCACATTGATAGATATTGGAAGACCAAAAGATATGGATTATATTTTTGCATATCTTAGAGAACATGCTGGTGGAAGAAGCACAATTCATGTTACAGGAGAGTTAAATGGAATAAGGATGGAAAACTCTAAACCGTTGGTTGAGCAGACTATTGAAAGATTCAAGCAAGATATATTAAAATTTAGCAATAGAAAAGTCTTAGAGAAACCAAAATATTACACTAATATGGAAGATTTGATTTTTGATGTTTGGATGTTTAGATACATAAAACGAAAAGAAGCAATTCCTTTTTTGATAGATTATCTTGATACTCCTGAAACTCCTTCAAAAGATATAGCATTTTATACTTTAGCAGAAGTTGGTGGAGCAGAAATAATTTCTGAAATGAAAAAGCAGATGAATAAAAGAGATAGCTCTGAGAGAGATATAATTATTCAAGCATTGGGTAAAATAGATTCTGATGAAGTAGTAGATTATCTAAGTGAACTACTAAATCTTGCAGAACATGATTATAGAGATGATTGGAGTAATAATGAACCTAAGATCATAGAAGCATTAGGGATGATAAAAAGAGATTCCTCTTTTAGAGCATTGGTGGATTATATGGCTGGAGGAATTAAACGTTACTGGAGTAATGCAGTTGAATCTCTTTGGCGTACAAAACAAGTAGTTGAGTATGAGGGGATTGCAGAATTATTAGAAGAACATCTTGCAAGATTGAATAAAAACTTTTACAATGATCTTAATAGAAAATATACTTTTGAAATATTGGCTAAAGTTGGAAATGATAAATCAGTTTCTGTTTTAAATGAATATATAGGAAATAAAGAAAAACCAAATAGAATAGCCGCAGTCAAAGCATTATATGAGAACCATAGAGATATCTGTTTAGATGCTGCTATTCCTATTTTAATTGAAGAAGCAATTGAGAATGGGCAAAGACCAAGAGAAAGTTATCTTAAGATGTTTGTTGAGTTAGGGAAAAAGGAAGCTATGGATGAACTTACTAAGATCTCTCAAGATAAAGAAAATCCAGATCAGGTTAAGGCATTGGAAGCTTTAACTCAGATAGAAAGCTACAAATGCTATCGATAGACCAAATTGTTAAAACTGGAACAGTTTCTCTAGATTCAGAAAGAAGGATCCATAAAGAGATGATTGCTTTTGATGAATTTCTTATTGCACAAGAATTTGTAGAACCGATAAACAGCAAACAGATATCTGTTACAGATGCTTATACTTATTATTGGAGTTATGTTGAAGACAAGAAAATTTGGGGATTGGAAGAATTAGCTGATGATGAATGTCGAGCTCTATTGATTGATTGGCACCCTGTTTTAATGCAACTAGTACCTTATCTGGAATTGCCAAGAGCTAAAGAGGTTGTTAGAGTTATAAGAAAACCATATTTTAAAGTCAAGAAAATGATTCACGGAAGGGATTATAATCCTATGATAGATAACCTTTTCTCTGCATTTGAATTAATGGATAATTTTGATAATAAAAAACCAACAAAAAAAATAGTTTCAGAGATGATAAGATTATCTGAATCATATTTCCATGGTTTCCAGCATGATGCATTAGACAGAATAGCATTAGTTGGAGAAAATGTAATTCCATTTGAGCTTGCGCAAGAATTTTTTGATAGCATAACTTACTTAGGTGATTTATATAGTGAACAGTGGGTATACCATCTAAAAGGAAGAAAAGATCTTAAGAAACTAGATTTAACAAAAAATAGAGAAATAGTAGAAGACTATAGTAATAGATTTATAGCAGATGTTGATGAACTAACCAATATACTCTTAAAAATAGGCACATCCGAATCAAAGGCACTGATTAAGAATTATTTGAAATCACCAACAAATTTTGGATGGAGAACTGATGCTTTTAAGATGATAGATAAGAATAAAGATCTATACCCTCTTGCTGCAGATCTTTATCATGAATATGAGCAAGAACTTAAATTACATATTAATTCAGACGGAAGCTTTAGGGCTTACTTTGGAATAAATCATACCAAAAGCACATTTCTAAGGCCACCACCTGCAAAAGACATCGGTTTGTTTATTCCTTTTGTTAATGCTGATGGAAGCGTGGATGGAAAAGAAGTATTTAATAATAATCTCAACTTAGATTATAATGATCCACATAATGAGTTTAATGTTCTAAGAGTTATAGCTGAAAGGTTAGGTATACGAAAATTATTTCCTTTGTTACATGGTAGAGAAATAGTTGGCAGAAATAACTTTGCACTCCTAAGGAGTCCAGTTATGCGTGCAATTTACACAACACATCAATACTTTAAACCTTATGGCTATGCTGCACCAGAAAAATTTAGCTTTCCAAAGCCATCCTTGTTTCAGTCATGTCAAGAATAAGTTCAACAATCTGAGATAATCCTCCAATTACTAAGTTTTCTTCTTTTGACATGTCTTTAGTATATTTGAATAATTTTTCTCTGAAAATATCTCTTTGTTTATTCAATTCAGCTATTTTTTCAAGCTTATAATTAAAGAATAATTCATAAAACATTCTAATATGATCTTTTATGTCTTCTAATAATTCAAATGTTTTCTTTTTCTGAATCTTTATCTTGTGTTTTAATGTATATCTGCTATTATTCTTGATAATATCTTCTACTTTACTTAATAATGAAATTATATTAAAATAAAAGCAGGTTTTTCTTGAATCTTCATAACCATATCTATTCAACAATCTCAGGCAGAAGTTTATAAATTTTTTAAGATTTATATGTTGGAATTCTATAGATTTGATCATTTCATTGTCATTTGTTTTAACACTTTGAATAAAAGAATCTATCATTTCGTTAAGTAATCTAAAAATTCTTCTTAAGATTGTAGGAAAGTCATTAATTGATTCTTCAGCAATTCTTTTGATTACATATCTTTTTGAAGATGCGCTTATTACTTCAGCTCCAACCAACCTGTTTGTTGAATCATAGATTACAGAAGAAGTGCTGACTTTTTTTCCTAATCTGTGATGAGCGATCATAGGATTGTGACTTATCACTTCAATCAGATCATAACCATATCTATATATGCTTTGAATAAGAATTTGAAGTGTTGTTCTGTCAAGATTAGAAACATCAATTTTTATCTCTTTTACAGAATCATCTTTATGTCCTCCAACAACTAAAGATTTGTCTTTTTCTATAACATCTATTTCATCTCCCCCCTTTAAATTGGATTTTTTAGTCCATTCTTTAGGAAGAGTGATTGTTAGTGTTCCATTTCCTTGCTTGATAACTTTCCTCTTCATAGTGAATTGTATATGTTTGAAGTATTTAAATCTTATGTAAATGATATATCAATATATCAATTATATCGCGAAGATATATATGTTAATTTCACGTAATAGACTGTAAGATTAACGGAGGGTGTTGCTAAATGAAGACTATAGGAATAAACGGAATTGCCGGAAGGATTGGAAAGTTTACTGCTTACGAGCTGGTTAAATTAGGTGAAGTTATTGGAGCTGTTAATGATCTAGCTTCAACAGATGCTATTGTTAAAGCATTACATCACGTAGATGGAGTTCATGGAAAATTAGAATGGGGTGTAGCTAAAGTTAATGATGAGAATCTTATGATAAATGGTCATAAAGTAAGAGTGTATCATGAAGCAGACCCTGCCAATATTGAATGGGGAAAAGATGTTTATGCTGTAGCTGAATGTACTGGAAGATTTATCCAAAAAGAAGATGCTGAAAAGCATTTTAATAAAAGTCCAAAGTTAGAAGATGTTGTTATTTCTGCTCCTGGAAAAGGAGATATAAAGATGCTTGTTATGGGTATTAATCATACTGATTATGAAAAAGGAGATAGAGTAACATCAAATGCATCCTGCACAACAAAAGCTTTAGCAATGCCAATTAAAGTTTTGATGGATGCTGATATTGATATCTATGGTGTATTAATGGATACAACTCATGCAGCTACAAATACATCTAAGCCCCTAGATTTTATGAGTGAGTATGGTGTACTAGACAATATAATCTCTGCAAAAACAGGAGCTGCAATTGCAACTGGAAAAGTAATCCCTTCATTAGAAGGAAAAATGGATGGATTTGCAATGAGGGTCCCAACTAGAGATGGTAGTTTTGCAAATATATATCTTGTTGCAGAAGCAGATAATTTGTCTGTTGAATATCTTAATGGTATTTTTGAAAGTGCTGCTGAAAATCCTGATTATTGTAATCGAATTCAAGTCTTTGATGGAAAAGAAATTGCTTCTGCTGATATAATCGGCAATATATCCTCTTCTGTTATTGCATTATCCAAGACAAAATCAATTGCATTGAATCCTGCACATACATTTGCATTAGTTGGAATTGTATCTGGCTATGACAATGAAAGAGGACCTGCAAAAGATCTGGCTTTGTTAACTCAATATATAGCAGGGGTTGGTAAATGATACAAGTAATTAATGGAATTGAAAAGAAAATAGAAACATTGCATGAGCCTGAACAAATTGCTTTATCTGCAATAGTTTCAAAATCCTGCAAAAAGATTATTATTCAAGTCCCTGAATACTCTGAACTTGATTTGCCATTATATATTGTTGATTTTTCAAAATTTAATTTAGAAGAAGGAAAAGTAGATCATAAGGACCCGGGTAGTTTGATAGGATTAGATATAAAGGATAGTCACATAGTTGGAGCAGGATTCTATAATTGTGATTTTGATTCGGTTCCTGAGGAAATGCAGTATCTGACAGAACTGAGAGAGATGTGTATATTGTATGGTAATCTTAACGCTATCCATGGTTTAAAATGGAATTGTCCTAATCTTGAGACACTGTACTTAGGGAATAATCCTATTAGACATGAAAGAAATATTGAGGATATTGCCAGTGAGCTTTCAGGGCATAAGAACATTAAGAGGATATATTGGATATAAAATGAAAAATAAGAATCTTGAACAAAAGTTGGAAGAAATCAAAGAATTAAAAAAAGGTTTGAAAGCTACCAAAACTTTTGAATATACAGAAATAAAAGGAGGGATGGAACCCCACCCACATAGTAATTCTGGTCATCCTATGTCATATTGTGAATGGGAAGAAACATTTACAGATACAATAGAAGATCAAGAAGTTAGAGATAAAACAAAACAACAATTAATTGATATTATGACTCATAGTAGGTGGTGCAGTACAAGCTATAGGGCAGCAAGAGTTTTAGGAAAAAGTGATACTGAGGTAAATATATATTTCCATCAATGGGTGGGCAACTTGGGAGGGCAACTTGAATGGGAAATGACCATAAAAAGAGATGGACCTCTTCTAATAGAAAAGGGTGCAGAGTATAATCCTGAAAAAGCGAGAACAGACCTTAAAAAATTATATGGGATGAAAGATCTTCCAAAATTATTTGCAAATAAAGTTGCAGAATGTCTTGGTTATTCAAAATTAAGAAGAGCATTTAGATTTCTAGAGGTGGAATTATGAAACCAAAAGAGAAAGAGATTATTAAACATCTTAGAAAAGGAAAAAGATTGAATATTTCAGAGATTGCAAGAGAATTGAATCTTCCTATCTCAACTGTAAATGATGCGATCAAGAGGATTGAAAAGAAGTATGTTATCAAAAGAAGTTCTTTGCTGGATTATAAGAAAATTGGTTATAATGCCAATGCAAAAATTGCTGTTAAGGTTAGTTCTGAAAGAAAAAGAGACTTTTTAAAATTTTTGAAAGAACAAAATTGTGTAAACTCTGTATACCATATTAATTCTGGTTTTGATTTTTTAATTGACGTTATATGCAGGGATATTATTGAATTAAAGTTTTGGATTGATGATGTTAAAAAGGATTTTTCTTTAGAAGTGATAATGTTTCAAATATTAAAAGTTGAAAAAATGGAGGCTTGGGTTCCATGAAAAAGATAGGGATTATCCATAGTTTTCTTGAATATCCTCTTATCATTGCTGATTATGATGAACATGATATAGAATGTGAGAAAAAGTTAATAGAGAGATTAAAGGAAATTGCTGAGGTTGAAATTTATCATAAATTTGGGGCTCTTACAGTGAGGCACATAAAAACAAATGTTGAAGATACAAAAAAACCATTTGATTATTTTATTGCAAATATACCTTATAGATATAGTGGGTGGGATGGAGATTATTTGCCTGAAATGTATAAAGCAAAGCGTCATGCTGCTTGTGATGACTTGAATCTTCTCTTGCATATGCAGGAAGATTTCCCAGATACAAAAGTTATTCTGCTTGCAAAATCATTTGAAATTTGTGAAGAAGCAAGAGGATATAGTTATATTTCTCATATTATCGACACTTCAAATTACCCTGCTAGAAATAAAAATTTAGATCAAATTGTGGGGTGGGTGGCATGAAAAGGATTGCTTTTTGTGATAAATATCTGCCTGGGAATTATATCAGGAAAGATAGTCCTTCACAAAGAAAAAGATTACAACATAATCTTGAGATAATTGAATCACTGCAGCAGATAGGAGAAGTAGTGATATATCCAAATTTGAATGCTAAAAAAATAATAATTGACTGTTATGAGAAAGGAGAGTATAGTATTCTCATCACACACATTCCATATTGTAATTTATCTATAGAAGGTCCTGCAGATTATGATGATGACCTCTATAAGATCAAATTAATTCATGAAGAATTTCCTTTAATGAAGATTATTGCTTATACTGAAGGGAAAGATGTCTTTAGTGATGAAAGACTAAAAGAAAATGGAGTTAATCATGTTCTATGGAGAGATAATGATGTACAAACTAATTTAGAAAAAATTGTGAGGTTGGTAAAATGAAATTTTTGAATGTAAATGAAAAAAGTTTGAAATCTCTGATTTCAAAAAAAATAATATATTTATTAATATTTTTAATGTTAAGTTCAGTTAGCTACGGTGCTTTAGTTGATTTTGCAGCTGTAGAAGATGGAGAGTTTTATGTTGACGGCAAACCATTCTATTTTGCAGGAGCAAATAATTATTATTTATTCTACAAGCCCATTTCTAGAACAACTGAAGTTTTTGATGACGCTGTTAATTTGAATTTAAGTGTAGTTAGAACATGGGGCTTTTGCGATGGAACTTGTTCAGATGCTTCAAGTTATAGTTTTCAAAGTTCTCCTGGTGTTTTTAAAGAATCAACTTTTATTAAATTTGATAATATAATCAAAGAAGCTTCTGACAGGGGATTAAAATTAATTGTTCCCCTAGTTAATAATTGGGATGATTTTGGTGGAATGTGTCAATATGTTAAATGGTGCGGACTGACTGATGCTAATTTATGTGATGCTGATGAACCTTGGCCATTTGGTACACCTTCTGCTGTTCATGATGCTTTTTACTCTGATACATGCACTAAAAACATGTATAAAACTTATGTTAATTATTTCTTAAATAGAGTCAACACTGTTACAGGAATTAAATATAAAGATGATCCTACTATTTTTGCATGGGAGCTTGCTAATGAGCCTAGGGCCAGATCTGATACAACAACTGCAACATTAAATAATTGGATTGGCGAGATGAGTGCTTATGTTAAATCAATAGATCCTTATCATTTAGTCACACCAGGCGGAGACGGAGGGTATAAGGATAAGCCATCTAATCCATCTTGGTCTTGGTGGTATCATGGAAATGAAGGGCAGGCATTTATTGATAATCATGCATGGGAAGATATTGACTTTGCAACATTTAGGTATTATCCTGAAGCTGGGAAATTTGATGATGTTGATGTAAATTTATGGATACAACAACATGCTGAAGATGCTGCTGCTCTTGGCAAGCCAGTAATCATGGAGGAATTTGGAAGTGTTAGTAATAAAGTCACTGATATTGGGAATTTTTATGATCAAATTGAGTTAAATGGAATTAACGGAGATACTGTTTGGTTGCTATCTGACCATTATAAAGATGGGAATGATGGTTATTTTATTTCTTGTCCTGAAGATGCTGCCTGCAGTGTTATTTCTGATCATGCAACTTATATGAAAGAGAACACAATAGATACAAATTATAGCATCAGCTCTATTCCAGCAGGATTAGCAACTGAATATAGATTTTATTATGAAGACCACCATTTCTTGACTATTATTGATGACAGAGGAACTTTTAACATCAGACCTCATCCAGGAGAAGATATAAATGGTTGGGGAAGCTCATTGTATATGCAGCCATTCCTGCCAGGAGCAACATTAAAGCACAGTGTAGTTGAGAAATTTGTTGTTTATGAAGATGGAATTGAAGTTCAAGTTTCTGGAAATGTATCAAGATATAGTGCTAGCAAATATGGAGGGTGGGATGCTAATCTTAAATTTGATTATGATCCTATTTTGAAAGAGATTAATGGAATTGGAGGATATAATGTTTCTTTAGCTGGAACTTTAAGTGGAAGCACTGGTGATTTGAATCTGCTCAAGCTTGCATCTAATTATCTTAATGATGTCCCTTTATTGACTGGCTCTACAGGAGATACAGGAGATATGCATTTTGCTGATGTTGTAGGATTTTCTAGTTTTACATGGGACCCTGTTGCTCAACCAGCACATTTCCCATATGAAAAAGCAGATGATTTGTCTATTGATGTATCTGGAGAATTTAATATTGTGGATACAGCTGCACAAGGGTATGCTGCAATTGATCCTGCGTATAAACCTAGTTTAAAGATTGAATTAAATTCTAAAAATTCAGGAATACCTATGATTTTTGGTGGAATTTATGATCTTGCTAAAAGTACATATTTCTGGGAAGATAATATTGGGATAACTCCTTTGATTCTAACAGAGTCAACAGATACTGATTTTAGTTTTGATATAAGCTTTTTTTCTAAAGCTTTGGCTGGAGATGGTATTAATACTAGTTGTTTTACTGATTCAGAATGTGGAACAGATGGTTATATTGGTTCTGAATCTTGTAATGTAGATGATGTCTGGCAAGATTATAGAAGTTATAGTTGTTCAAATGCAGGAACAGCTTCAGCTTCATGCAGTAATTCTGATGATTATCAATTGAAAGAAACATGTACTGATACTTGTTCTGCAGGAAGTTGTGTTGATATAGTATGTAGCTCTAATGCTGAGTGTGGAACAGATGGTTATGTTGGAGCAGATTATTGCAGTGCAGATGATGTTTTGGGGGATTGGAAAGCTTATTATTGTGGAAATCCAGGAACACCATCTTCATATTGTTATAATATTGAGACCCCTACATTAAAAGAAACATGTACTGATACTTGTTCTAATGGAAGTTGTGTTACAATTGAATGTTATAATGAAACTGAATGCGGTACTCCTGGTTGGATTGGATCACCTAGTTGCAAAGATGTTTATACTGTAGGGCAAAATTATAGAACATGGGGTTGTTTAGATCCAGGAACCCCTTCATCTATATGTGTAACTTATGATATATATCAACCTAAAGAATCTTGTACTCATGGAATTTGTGGAAGTGGAGCATGTCATTATGTAGAATGCTTTGCTGATTTTGAATGTGGAAATAATAGTTGGATTGGAAATACTAGTTGTAATGGGGATGATGTATGGCAGGATTATAGAAGTTATACTTGCAGTAATCCTGCAACTCCACCAGCATCTTGTGGATATTCAGATGATTATGTTTTGAAAGAAACATGTACTGATACCTGTTCTGGAGGAAGTTGTGTTGATGTTGAATGTTATTCTGATTCAGAATGTGGAACTGATGCTTGGTTAAATAATGAATACTGTAGTGGAAATGAAATATGGGATACTTATAGGACAAATACATGTTCAAATCCTGGAACTGCTTCAGCCTCATGTAGTTATTCAGATGTTGATCAATCAAAACAAACTTGTGGAGATTTATGTGAAAATGCAACATGTGTTGGAGTAGAATGCTATAATGATGCTGAGTGTGGAACTGATTCATGGATTGGATCAGAATCTTGTAATGTAGATGATGTATGGCAGGATTATAGGGAATATTCTTGTTTAAATCCTGGAACTGCTAGTGCATCTTGTTCATCTAGTGATGTTTATCAGGAAAAAGAAGTTTGTTCTGATACTTGTTCTAGTGGATCTTGTATAACTGTTGCTTGTTATTCTGATTCAGAGTGTGGAACAGATAGTTATGTTGGATCTGAAAGCTGTAATGTAGATGATGTATGGCAAGATTATAGAAGTTATACATGCTCAGATGCTGGAACTGCTTTGGCTTCATGTGGATATTCTGATGATTATCAGGAAAAAGAAATATGTGTTGATACCTGTTCTGCAGGAATTTGTGTTGGAATTGTATGTTATAGTGATTCTGATTGTGGAACAGATTCTTGGATTAGTTCTCCAAGTTGTAATACAGATGATGTATGGCAGGATTATAGAAGTTATACATGCTCAGATGCTGGAACTGCTTTAGCTAATTGTAGTTCTTCAGATGATTATCAGGAAAAAGAAATATGTGCTGATACTTGTTCAGGAGGAAGCTGCATTTCAGTAGATTATCCTGATTTAAATGTAAAAAGTGCAGATGTTTTGAGTTCAAACTTAGGAGTAAATAAATTTATTGGCCTTCATATTGTTTTGGAGAATAAAGGAAATGTAACAGCAAACAATGTTTTCTGGGAATTGGATACAGATTCTTCACAAGTTAATCCAAACTATGGGCCAACAACAATTGAACCAGGAAAAACAATAGATATCTATCCTGTTGTGAAATATTCTGCTGCAGGAGATTATAACCTCATATTCTATGTAGATTTGAGCGGGTTGATAGAGGAAGAAGATGAGACAAATAATGAGGCTGGAATACCTCTAACAATAGGGTGAGGAAAATGAAAAATATATATCAAACAATTAAAAATTATGCAGGAAAAACAGCTGCTGCTTGTGGATTGGCTTCTGTTTTATTTTTTGGTGGTTGTGGTGATAGTACTGGAGGAAGTGACGGAAGTGGTCCTAGAAATCCAACAGCTATATTCCAAGTTATGCCTAATGAAGGTGGGAAAAGTCTTGAAGCAATATTAGATGGTTCTAGCTCAATACCAACAGATCCTATTATTGAAGTGAGATTTGACAGAGATGGAGATGGAAATGATGATTATGTTGAATCAGAAACAATTGCTCCTGATGGAAGTTTTGATATGGTGACAACACTGACTTATGATACAGAAGGAGATTATACTGCTCGACTTACTGTGATTACTTCAGCTGGAAAATCAGATTCTACAACATTTCCAGTTAAAGTTGGATTTGGAGATGATATAATCGGAGCTGGCATTCATAGTGAAAATGTTTTAGCTAATTTAGATGCATCATATGTTTTTACGCCAAATCAAGTTTTTCAGATACCTGATTTAAGAGATCCTTTGATGCCAATGCATAGTTTTACTGCTGATGTCAAAGCAGTTGGAGGAGATATTGTCAATGTAATCTATAATTATGTTGATTCAGGAGGAATTCCAACTGTTACAGAAGATGACAAAGAGATTATTGATGTTATGAATTCAGAAACTGGAACAAAGATATTTGTAATTGAAGAATATGAGTCTCCATTGACTATTGAGGATAAATTAACAAATCCAATTCCTGAATTGTTGATGAAGAATCCTATGCAGCATGAAGGAGTAAATATAACTTCTTGGTGGTGGAATGATTATTTCTATATAGAAGACACTCTTGAAACATTAAAAGGTTTAGGAGTAGAACATGTATCTTTTTTGACTACACAATATCAAGGAACTGTAGATTCTACTGATATTTCTGCACTTGCTTCAAAAACACCTTCAGATAATGCATTGAAGTATGCTATTGGAAAAGCAAAAGAAATGGGATTTAAAGTTACTCTTAAGCCGCATGTAGATGTTATAGATGGTTCTTATAGGGGAGATATAACTTTTAGCAACGAAGCTGATTGGGCTGATTGGTTTGCAAGTTATGATGATTTTATAACACATTATGCAGGTCTTGCTGAAGATACAGGAGTAGATATGTTAGTTATTGGAACAGAGCTAGATGGAACATCTCATAGATCAGAATGGAAAGATCAGATAATCCCAAGCATTGAGTCAGAATATGATGGAAAAAAGACTTATGCTGCTAGTGATGATGATTATCAATCAATCGCTTGGTGGGATGATGTGGATTACATAGGTGTGACATTATATCGGAGCCTTACAGCTACAAATGATCCAACCCCTGCTGAACTAGATGCTGAATTTGTAAATATTAGAAGTGAATTGGAGGCTTTTGCTCAGGCAGAAGGTCAGCAGATAATGATATCTGAAGTTGGATTTCAAAGTTATGATGGAACAAATACAAGTCCGTGGTGGGCTCCTACAACTGATGTGGATGAATTAGAGCAGGAGATGTGTTATGAAGCAATGTATAAGGCACTGCATAATAATCCAGACATCAGAGGAATATATCTATGGATGAGTTATCATGATCCATCCCAAGATGTAGATGGTTTTGATTTTATTGGAAAACCTGCTGAACTTACTGTTAATTTCTATAACCATTTAGAGGACTGAGATGAACAAAGGAATTAAAACTGGGATATTGGTACTAACAGTTGCTGCTGGGAGTTATATAGCTTATAGGCTTGGTCCAACTGAAGAGCCCATAGAAGCGAATGAGCCAGTGGCTGAGGTGCCTACTCAAGCAAAAGAAGAGACTGAAGCAGAGGAAGGTGCTGAAAAAGAGAACGCTAAGCCTATAGAACTAGAAGATATAGTAGATATGCGTGCACAAAGAGCACAAGATTACAATGCATTGTCTCAGCAGAGACATAATATTCCATTGAATAGATTAAATAATTGGCATTGCAATGTAATATATGAACAAGATCATCTGCTGATGGAATTTGATTCAAAAGATATGAAAGAGCATTGGGGGGGAGTAATCTATAATACTGACTTAAATAATGTTGATGTAAGTCAGTATAGGTTCTTGCATCTGAAATTAAAAGCTGAAAATATTGATCAATTAAGAGTTGAAGCGCAGAGCAGTAAAAAGAAGTTAGGAGTAACATTTAGAAAAAGGATAATTCTAGAAAATGGAGTTTATGAAGGCAGGATAGATCTTGATAAGATGCTTAAACAATGGAGTTGGGAAGATAATTCTTTAAAAGATATTGCAGAATTAAAATTGATTGTAGAAAAATATTCTGTTGGAAATGGTTATGCTGATTTTTTGAAAGGATCAATACAATTGTATGAGATGATGTTAGAATGACAGAATATTATCCTTTTGGTTGGGAAGAATGGCCAGGAGAAAATGATGAACCTGAAGAAGAAACATCTAATATTCCAGATCCAATACCCAGATCAACACCGAGTAGACCGCAAACTAGATTACAAACAAAACCCATTTCAAAATCAAATCCATTCATGTCTATGGATCCTCCTAAAAAGATATTTGTATCAGGGAAAAAGCTTGAAGAATTGATAAAAGAGATTTCTGATAGTGAAGAAAGAAAAACAGAATCAGAAGAAGTAATTGTAACAAGAGATGAAACAAAAAGTTATGATTATGTTCCACCAGGAATTATTACTAAATTTAAGACTGCTATATCTTCTGCTCCTGTTGAATTAGAGCAGCTATTTATTTTTGAAGAACAATATAAAAACGGTTCAAGAAGCAGAGGTCAAAGAGAATTTGAAGAAAGTTATCCTAAATATTTTGAAAAAGCAGCACCTTTTTTTGAGAAATTAGCTCCTAAAATATTATTGGGTGATAGATTTAATTCTGCTCAAAAACAAGATTTCTTATTAAGGATTTCAAAACAAAAATATAATGATGAAAGAGATTTTCCAATTATGAATTCTGGTCGTATTATTTATGCTTTTTTTCAAAATAATCCAGTAAAAGATTTTCTTGAAGCTGATGATTATATTTTAAATTTATTTTATAATGTTAATCCAGAAAAATGTGCTGATGTTTATATCGAACAGATAAGATCTAAAAAAATTCCTTTTTCTGGAGATAAGACAGAGAAAAGATTATCTCAATTGCTCGCAGACCACCAAGATAAAATTGTTAAGATGGAGAAAGATATTTTCTTCAGTAAAAAATATTCTACACAAGAAAAAAGAGAATTGATCAATAGTATATTTAATACAGATGTACTTTGTGTTAAAACTTTTGATCCAATGAAGTTGTATTTGAAGATGATGGATCTAAGTGATAATTTGACAAATAATGATCCTTATATTAGTTTATGGATGTTAGCAAATGATCAAGAAGGAACAAACCTAGCTGTGAAAAGAATATTACATAACAAATATGATAAAGCAAAAGCAAACCAAGAATATTGGCCAAATACTCATGTACATAATGCTATGAGGAAAGATGAGATTGATATTGTTTTTGCACAGGCCATCTTAAAAAATGTACAAGAATATCCAATTGAAACTGCCAAATTATTTAGCAAGCGTTTAGAAGGAGTAATTGAAGAATATGATCCTCCTTCAGAGCATATTTTTAATGATGAGCCTCCAGAATATGAAGAAGGAGAAGCAAATGCTTTTGATGGGTTAGTTGGACTTGCTGCTGGAATAACTGCTGCTTATCTTATATACAATGGTTTAGCTGATAGAATTCCTGATAATGATTTTTTTAATCTTTATTCAAATTATCCTGTATTTAGAAAGCTTTCTGCAGCTTCTTTAGCTACAGTGGGTAGTTTGTTTGCAGGAATGGGTGGATTTGCTTTATCTATTTTTGGAAGACCTGTTCCAGCACATATTGGAAGAAGTATTTGTTATGGTACAAAAAAAGCATATAATGCAATCTCAAATAAAGTAAATGCAATAAGAGAACGTTTTTACACAAAATCCTGGAAAGAAGAAAGTATTCCACTTATAGAAGGGCATTTTTCTAGACTTCTAGAAAAAATAGAGGTGTAAAATGAAAATCCTAGGGGCGCACCCATTTAAGAAAGGGAAAGATGGAAAAGTAAAGTATGGAATTGGAACAATTTATCCTGATGCTGATACTATTATTTCTGGACCAGGAATACATGTTATGCTTAGAGAAAGATTTTTAGATGAGATAAATAAAAACAGAGAAGAGCCATTAGACATATACGATGCTGTGGATTATAATCTTAAAAGAGATTGTCTTTGTATAAGAACTCTTCCAGATGATATGGATCGGACATTGAGAGCAATTGAAGTGGCTGAAAAAGTTGTTGACCCTTGGAAAGTTACTTGTGAGGGAATCTTAGATCAAAGAGTAAGAGCTGAGCTTGAGAAGATTGGCAGATTGAATAAATTACATACTTTGCCAAAAGGCAAAGAAGAGAAGATATCTGATATTGCTGATTCAAAAAGAGAGATTGGCTGTGGAGAGATATATTATCACAACACTATAACTGGAACAAGGTGGTTGACTTATGAGGAGTTTTGCAAGCTAGATAATCTTGAAGAGCAGTTAGCTGAAATAAAAGAATATGCTGTAAAAGGGAATCCAAGAGGTTATCCAGAAGTTAGTTTTTTTGGAGCTGATTTCTCTATTTCTAATTTATTTAAAACAGTTGAAGAAAATGAACTTGTTAAGTATTATTCAGAATTAAAAAGAATATTTGAAAGATCTGTTGATCCTGCTCTTAAAAAAGATGATTATGAATCTGATTATTGGGTAGAAAGAATGGGATTCACATTAGTAAGTCATGAAGGATGTACTATTTCTGAAGGAGACGATCATGGGCTTTGTCTTGAATATAAAATGCCGATTAAATGGCTTCCTGGAGCTAGATTTAAGCAAGGAGGAATGATTCTTGCTCCTGAACTTAATGGGAATATGAATATTGAATCAAATGATTCTTGTGATGAAAAAGTTTTGGAGTTTATTTCTAATTTTCATGAAGAATATGGAGAGATCGAACATATCAATATAGGATCTATTGTTGGATCACAGTCTAAAAGAGAACATGTTATTCCTGGAAGAAGGGATGTTTATATTGCTCCAATAAAAATACCTGGAAAAGATGAGAAAGAAGTAAAAATAATAAGAATGCAGAGATGGGATGTTTGTGAGTTTTTGAAAAAAGGAAAGAGTTTAGCAAAAGCAAGAGAAGCATCTGAAAAATATGCAAAGTATGTTAAAGCTAGGAGAAAGGCTTGCAGACAATTAGGGATGAAATTTCCAGAAAAGTGCAGGATAAAAACAATAAGTGAAATTTACAAAGGACATGCTATTTCTTCAACATATTTTGAAAGAGATTATATTGATGGGATTGCTACTGACAAGATTCCTGCTTCTAAATATGAAGACAGGTGGTTTTCTTTTGAATTAGCTAGATTATTAGGAAGGGCTGCTGCTTCAAATATGATTGTTGGAAGGGTTGATGATGAAGGCAGTGTTTTATTTGATGATGGTGATGAAGTATGGGTTGAAGGAAATGGATTGATTGTAGCTTCTCATACTGGTTCTTTTGGAGATTGTGAAACTAATTTAGAGAATTTTGTAGAAGCATATGCGGCCCCTGTTAAAGAA
>JAZGHU010000048.1:0-14763 GCA_036481345.1 Candidatus Woesearchaeota archaeon | reverse complement strand
CTTCTGCAATGTATTCTTCGAATTTTGTAGGTTTTGCTGTTGAAATACAGATTAATTTTACGCCTTTTTCTTTATATTCTTGACCAACTTTAAATCCATCAGCAGTATGGGTGTCTATAACTAATTTTGTTTCATCATATACATATTTTATTGTGTTCATCCTATCTTGATGAAGAGATCTTCCTGATACTATTCCTGATTTTCCAATTTCATCATAGAAATCTGTACCTGCTAGATTAAATCCACCTGCATTATTTACTAAAGTCATATATGCTCTTACCGTTTCTGGGTTTTGACCGACTAAATCATATAGCCATCTTTCAAAATTAGAAGCTTTTGCAATATCCATTGAAAAGCTGCTTGTTTTTATTACATCTTCTTTTTCCCTTACTTTATAGAGCCCTGTTTTATAGAATATGTCAAGAACATCATTTTCATTTGTAGCAAGGATAAGATTTCTTATTGGTAAGCCCATTTTTTTTGCAATGTATCCTGCTAAGATATCTCCAAAGTTCCCTGTAGGAACAGCAAAATCAACCTCTTCTCCTGGCTTGGATGTTGCTGCAAAATATGCTTTAAAATAATAAACAATTTGTGCAGCTACTCTTCCCCAATTTATTGAATTTAAAGCTCCAATATGATATTCTTCTTTGAATTCTTCATCCTTATTAACAGCTTTTACTATATCCTGACAGCCATCAAAGACAGTTCTTACAGCAAGATTATGAATATTTGGTTCTATTACTGAATATGCTTGCGCAGCCTGCAAAAGACTCATTTTTTCAAAAGGAGTTAGTCCAATAACAGCAAGACGACTTTTTCCTATACTTGCTTCTATTGCAGACGAAATAGTGTCTCCTGAACTTGCAAGAAGAACATTAAGATAACTCTCATTTTTTTCTAGGGTATATTCTAATAGCGTAGTTAGCAATTGTAATGCGATATCTTTGAAAGCTAAGGTTGGTCCGTTAGCCAAGTCTAATAAGTAAGTTTCAGGGAATAGCTCAGTTAAAGGAGTAATATCTTTTGTTCCAAATCTTTCTTTAGTATATACTTTTTTGATTATGGTTTCAAGATCATTTGAAGGGATGTCATCTGCGAGATCCCCCAATAAATTAAATGATAATTCTGGAAATCCCATATCTCGCATTGATTCTAAATCATCAATAGAATATTGAGGATAGGATTCTGGAATTATTAATCCTTGATCAGGAGCTAGGCCTTCAACAATACTTTCTGAGAATGTAATCGGTTCTAATATTCCGCCCCTTGTACTAATATATCTCATTTTAATTCTATAATCTTACCTTGTTTTCCGACATTTATAACTTTTGTGTTCCCAATCTTCTCTTCAATACCTTCTGCTTCATGAACATGAGAACATAAAAGAATATCTGGCTTGAATGCTTCAACTGCTTTTCTTATTCCTGTTGAGCCTGGAAAGATAGAAGTAAGTTTTTCCATATGTGTTCCAGTTGGATGAACATGAGTAACCATGATTTTTGTTTTGACATCTTTGATTTTTTCATGGCTTGTCTTTAGTAGATTATATAGTTCGTCTTCTGATAATTGGAACAGTCCGATGTTTGCTCCGCCAGCTCCAAACAATCCAATGTCTCCTGATTTGATTGAATAACCATGTAAGTTTATCGCATCATACTGCTGAGCAAGGAAATCAGCTGTTGCAATTGTTTCATGATTTCCTGGAATAAGGACAACTTGCTTTCCTTTTTCTTTAAATGGTCCAATAATGCCTTCCATTGAAGTCTCCCCATATGTTAAATCTCCACAAAGAACAACCAAGTCAACGTTTTCTTTTTCAGCTTTTTCAGCTAGAGATCTAGCTAAAGAAATGTCCCCATGTATGTCTCCACTTGCTAAAATCTTCATAAGAATATAGTAGTTTTTGAGGTTTAAAAACCTTAGGGAAATTATAGAAAATAAGCTTCGCTATTTTCTGAGTTAAAAATTCTGAGAATTTTAAACTATCTTTCTCTAACTTTAACTTCATCTCCTTCGAGATGAACTAGTTTTGAAGGTCTTCCTTTGATTGGTCCTTCGTATAGAACAAAAGCTAATTTTCTTTTGATGGTGTCATTGATGTCTTCATCAAGGTCTTCAATCTTTTCCATGTAAGGTTCGTCAGTAACATTCACAGAGGTAGTAATTATTGGAACTCCAACCCATTCAACAAATGGTGTTATCCAATGTTCTGGCATTCGAACCCCCAATGATTCTTTCCCTGGCGCTACCTCTGGTGCTACTGGTTGATCTTTAGTTTTTAAGATAAAAGTATAAGGTCCTGGAAGTTTATCTAGCCATTCTTTTGCTTCATCTGTTATTATACAGTTTTCTTCAATCCAGGCTCTTGATGGAGCAATAACTGAGAAAGGTGAATCAGGACGTTGTTTCATAGTTCTTAATTTGCTGATTGCTTTTGAATCTAATGCATTACAACCTATACCATAAATTGTATCTGTCGGATAAACAAAAACATCTCCGTTTAGAATTTTCTCTCTAATCTCTCCTCTTCTCAATCTAGTTTCTGCTCGGGTTATAACTTGCATAGTAGTATAGAAACGATTTTAGTTTAAAAAGTTTTGGGAAATTTCATTTCCCAAACCGTTAAAAAATAAATTTTTCAAAGTTTACTCTATGTGGTATAAGAAAGAAAAAGAACCTCTTCCCAAGAGAGGGAGGGAAGAGGAGAGGTATTTAGTGGTTGGTCATAGAATTAGTGTAATTAAATCCATGAATCGCTAAATTGTATGTCAAAGCTTTCTGTTGCAACACATCTTCTTGTTGCTTTTCTTATCTGATTGTAAAATAGATTTTTTACAACATCTTGGCTTGGAGATTTGTAATACATTTTTTATCACCTCATTGGTTTATTAGGGGTGCATAACAATGATTATGCAGTAAATAACAGTGCAGACACAAGTTTTCTACAAAAACTGCGGAAGGTTCTTGTTTTAATGTATTGTAATCAATGTGGAAAGAATCCCTTTCTTCTGTTTCTTTGCCACAATGAGCACATGTTATTTTTGTCATAAAAGAATTCTAGTAATGTGCATTTAAATAGCTGACGCAGGCAAATGTCCAGTGACCAGTGGGTAGGAAAAATGGCTAATTCTTTAGAATTTTATAATTAGAGAAGCTATAGGCACTGGTCAGAATTCTGTCAATTTTTTTGTTGTTCCTTTATATTTGATGATTGTAGTGTTGCCTTCTTCTCCGCCTGCTGTTTTTTCTGTGGAGATAAACTTTCCATCTTCTAGTTTTTTGATCTTTCTTTGGAATGTTTTGTAAGAAGATTTTCCACCATCTTCTTGATATATCTTAAACAAATCACCAATTTTTGAATCACTGTTTTTCTTTATTATCCCTAATACAAATTGAGTTTCATCTTCCAGATCAGTTGATTTTTTGATTGAGAATTCATCTAATTTTTCAATTGCATTTTTCACATGATCTAGATTGATCTTTCTGCTTGCTTTATCTTCTGCTATTGTTCCTGCTTCTTTTAGCAAATATAATCCTGATCTGATATCAGCAAGTTCTGCTGTTCTTTTTGCTGCTAGGTCAAAAGCAGCATCTTCCCAAACTCCTGGAACAAAAGCATAGCTTAGTCTTTTTTTCATAATTCCCTTTGTTTCTTCTGCATTATATTGCTTGAATTCAACTAACTCTGCTGTTAGTCTTGATTTAATCCTTTCATCTAGATTTCCTAGCCAGGATTTGTAGTTTGTTATTAAGAAAATTGATTTTCTATAGATTTCTTCTAAGATTGTATAGAGAAATTCCAAATCTTCCAATTTATCAATTTCATCTAAGACAAAGATAGCTGTTTTTTTGTTGATTATTCTTTTTATTTCTTCTATTAGCTCATCTGCTCTTTTATTGTGGACAAATTTATAGCCAATCTGATCACAGATTTCAGTCAAAATCTTGAAAGTAGAGTTCTTTTTCCAGCAGTTTATGTAGATTGGATAAACTTCATCTGTTTCATTTTCCAAGTCTCTTAAAACATGTCTTGTTGCTGCTGTCTTTCCAATTCCAGGAGGTCCATGGATAAGAAGATTTTTGCCATTTCTTTTTTGAAGTAGAGGTTTAATGGAATTTGCCAAATAAACTTGCTCTTTTTCCCTGTAAGGAAGAATTTTTGGAAGAAAATCATAATCTAATGCAACTTCATCTCTAAATAAAGATTCACTTTCTTTAAGCATTCCTTTGAATAAATTCATCTGGTTCCCCCTTATGTTTGAGAATTAGGTATAAATTTAAATATTTTTGGTATTTTTAGTTAATTTTATATACCTAAATATTAATTTGGGTATAAGAGGTGAAACTATGGTTAAGAAATCTCCTGTGAAGATTGTTGTTTTAGATGTTTTAAAACCGCATGAACCAAATATCCTTGATCTAGGAAAAATGATATGCAAGGATGAAAGTGTTTCTGATGCAAATATCACTGTTTATGCTGTTGATGAAAAGACAGAATCTACAAAAGTCATAATTTCTGGAAAAGACATTGATTTTGATAAAGTAAGAGCAATTATAGAAGACAATGGGGCTGTTATCCATAGTATTGATAAGGTTGTTGTAGGAAAGAAAGAGATCATTCCAACACCTGCAGAAGTGCTTCCTAAATGAGTGTTGCAGAAAAATTTGGATTCTTGTATAAACATAAGATAGTTAGAAGATATGTTGTTACAAATTCTTTTGACGGAGCTCTAACTATGCTGGGGATTTTATTAATTAGCTTTTTTGCAGGATTAAAAGATCCAAGATTAATTATCCTACCGGGGATTGGTTCTGCTGTTGCGTTAAGTGTTTCAGGGGTGTGGAGTGCATATGCTGCTGAAACTAGTGAAGCAATCAATAAAATAAAAAATCTTGAAAAACACCTTTTAATTAAATTAAAAGAGAATAAAGTAACTCGAAAAGGAAAGGAATTGACTTATTTCATTTCATTTATTAATGGAGCAGCACCTTTGATTATTTCATTTTTAATATTATCTCCTTTTTTTATTGTAACTACTGGATTGTTTACTGCTGATGTGGGATATTTGTTAGCTTTAATTATTGCGGCTGTAATTTTATTTTTATTGGGAATATTTACAGGGAAAACTGCAAAAGAAAATGTAATCAAGAATGGATTTAAAATGCTTTTGGCTGGAGTAATGATTGGAGTAATATTTTTTATTTTAGCTAAATTAGGTTGGTTATAGAATTACTTGGCTGATTCTAACTTTTTCTTTCCATTCATGTAAGGCTGCAAAGCAGTTGGTATTTTTACTGAACCGTCTTTTTGCTGATAATTTTCTAGAATTGCGACCATTGCTCTTGATGTTGCAATTGCAGTGTTGTTTAAAGTATGAGCATAATATTTTTCCTTGCCGTCTGTTACCTTTATGTTCAATCTTCTTGCTTGTGCTGATTCCATGTTAGTTACAGAAGTTATCTCAAAATATTCATTTTTTCTTGGACTCCATGCTTCTAAGTCTGCTGATTTTGTCTTTAAGTCAGCCAAGTCTCCTGAACAACATTCTAATTCTCTAATGGGAAGTCCAAGTTTTTTGAAGATTGCTTTTGAATGATTGAGCATCTCATCATAGAATTTATAGGAATCTTCAGGCTCGCAGATAACAACCATCTCTTGCTTATTGAATTGATGAGTTCTATAGAGTCCTTTTTCATCTATTCCATGAGAACCTATTTCTTTTCTAAAACAAGCTGAGAATCCTGTTATTTTTATTGGAAGCTCTTCTTTGCTTATTGTTTTGTTTATGAACATCCCTATTAGCGGATGTTCTGATGTTGCTATTAAAAATAAATCTTCATCTTCTATCTTGTAAGACATTTGCTGGATCTCTTGATGAGAATAAACTCCTGTTAGAACTTCTTCTCTTATCATCAATGGCGGCTCGATATATTCATAGCCTTGCTTCACCATATAGTCACGAGCAAAATTAACTAATGCCATATTTAATAATGCTAAATCTCCTTTTAGATAATAAAATCCATTTCCAGATGTTTTTGCAGAGGTATCAAAGTCAGCTAATCCTAATTTTTCTGCAATCTCTACATGGCTTTTTACTTCAAATGGGAATTTTTTTACTTCTCCTATTTTTTCTCTTACAACATTTTCTTTGTCATTTTTTCCAATTGGAACAGATTTATGAATCATGTTTGGGATAATATATAGAAGTTGTTTTATCTCTATTTTCAGTTTCTTTATTTTATCATCAAGTTCTCTTATTTGATCTGGAAGCTTTTTTGCTTTTTGGATTAGTTTAGAAGGATCTTTATCGATTTTCTTTGCTTTGTTGATTTCAGAAGTTATTGTATTTCTTTCATGTCTGAATTTTTCTGATTCTTGTAGAAATTTTCTATATTCTTCTTCTTTTTTTAGAAGATCATCTACTGCTGAGATCTTTTCATCTTGGAATTTTTTCTTAATATTTTCCTTTACTTTATCTGGATTTTCTCTAATGAATTTGATGTCTAACATTGATTTTAGTTAGAAATAACTGATATATAAACATAGTGTTTTTCTATTTTAGACGGAAAACAACGAAAAATTTATATAAAAGATATATTATATCTTGTGCTATAGGAGTATAACGCAAGTTGGGGATGGTGGAAGTAACACCCAGATGAGTACAGCAAAATTAGTGAATGATGAAAGAGGAACTTTTTCTTTTAAAGCTCCAAGTATGAGAATGAAAGAGGATTATGATGCTATACTTCATCTTGGAGATGATATCGCTTCTTTGACTCTTAAAAATGGCACTACTCAACAAATAATAGGAGATGGGATGCAAATGTGTGGTCTTGCTTTTTTAGTAGCTAAAGAAGGAGAAACTGCAGATAAAGTTTATGACAGAGCAAGCCAAAATCCAGATAACCCCCTTCCTGTTGAATATGCTGGAATAGACCCAGAAAAACTGGATAGTAGTAATGCTCTTTTTGGATGGTTTCATTGCAAATACCCTGGCAATTACTAAGG
The DNA here is from genome assembly GCA_036481345.1 of Candidatus Woesearchaeota archaeon. Classification (GTDB taxonomy): domain Archaea; phylum Nanobdellota; class Nanobdellia; order Woesearchaeales; family WJKL01; genus JAAOYC01. The sequence continues at coordinate 7,751 of JAZGHU010000048.1, read as the reverse complement.
AATCATTTAAAATTGAAATTTTCAATTCTTTCAGAAAAATATAAATTTATCTTCTTCGCCTTTTACCTTTATTGTGCTTTCTTTTCCCTTGGCCTTGAGCTCCTTCTAATTCTTGGATATCAATACTTAATCCAAGTTCTTGCTCAATAGATTCAATATGTTTTCCACCTTTACCTATGATGCCTGCAATTGCATAGTCTGGGACGTAGACAATTGCTTTGTTTGTTGAGATAACCTCCACTTCCACTTCATCTGCATACATTTGAAAGTATCTTTGGATTGGGTCTTCAAGAAGTTTTAGTACTCCTGATTTTTTCCCTGTTTGTTCTTTTACTGGAACAACAACTGTTTCTTCACCATAGCTGTATAGTTCAAATTCTAATCTTGTTGTTTCAAAGTCTGTTACTGTAACAACTGGACGAGCTAAATCTGCTTCTGTCATACCAGATGGAACCTTAACTTCCATCTGCAAACTAAGAACTTTTCCTATTTGTCCATCTTTTATAAATATAACAGTGTCAATTACATGAGGGATAACTCCAAGTTCTATTTTTCCAACAAATCTTTGGATTGCATCAACTGGAGCTGTTGCGTGGATGACTCCTGCTAATCCGATTCCAGATAATCTTAAGTCTGCAAATAATTCAAAATCTTCCCTGTTTCTCATTTCATCAAATAAAGTATAATCAGGGCGGGATAATAATAAAATATCATGGACTTCTTCTGAAGAACCATGTGAGATTGCATACTGTGTTATTGTATCTGGAAGAACTAAATCCCTAGGAGCCTCAACTGTTTTTACTATTTTACCTTTTCCAGCATAGTATTCTGCTAAAGCTGCTGCAAAAGTTGATTTTCCCATTCCAGGAGAACCAGCAATTAAAATTCCTTCTGCTTGCTCTTCTAATCTTTTTAGTAATTTTTCTGAGATTGAGTAATCTTCAATTGAAAGATGTTTAACTGGACGTACTGCTGTTATTTCCCATCCATCTGAGAAAGGCGGACGAGTTATAACAATTCTGTATTTTCCTAATTGTACAATTGTTGAACCTTCTCTTTCAATTTCAATGAATCCGTCAATAGATGAACCTGCTGTCTCTATGATTTCAGCTGAAATTGTTTTTATCTCTTCTTTTTTGATTATGGCTTCTTTGATTCTTTTGAATTGCCAATTTCCTGGTTGTCCTTTTTTTGCTGTTGGATAAGTATTTTCTCTTAAGTGGACAGACATTGTTGTTGCATCAAAAAAAGAATCTAGTTTTAGTTTTCTTTTTGTTAATTGTTTTTCTATAAGAATATAGTTAATGCCGCGAGCTTGTGCAACTTTTGCCTGAATTTTGTCTGCTGTAAGCAATGTCCCATCTTCTTCAAAAGCAAGGCTTCTGATTAATGCATCAATCTCTCCTAAAGATGCATATTTTATTTCTGCTGCAGATGGTCTTTTTCCTGAGAAGATTAATTCAAATGATTTTGATAGTTGTCTTAATTTTTCAATTTCATCCAATCCAATATGGCCATTTGCTTTTCCTAGGTTTGCTTGATGTTCTAATTCAGCTAGAACAGCTTCATGGATTATAACTGTAGTTGGAGAAATCTGCTTTGATTCTATTTGTTTTGATACTAATCCTTCTACAATAACAGATGTATCTGGGATTAGTTTTTCTATTTTTTCCATTTTGAAAAAAACGCCGCGGGAGAGACGTCCATTAAAGCTCTTAATGCATAACTTTAACTTTGAACTCTCGTGCCCCGAAGGACACTGAATCTTTGCGAACCATAGTTGGTTTCTGACGAACAATGCTCGTAGCAATCCAGCGCTATGGCCAGACTAAGCGACCGCGGCTCAGTGTTTTGGAATCATAGTGGCTTTTTAAAGATTTCTTTTTTATTCTATTTACCACAACGTTTATAAATATACCAAAATTCATGTTTATTACAGCGGGATGGGGCAGTCAGGAGTGCCCGTCGGGCTCATAGGATTATTTCTGAGAGACCCGGAGGTCGAAGGTTCAAATCCTTCTCCCGCTATTATTTATTCCGATACCTTATGATCGCATGCGCGTTCAACAGTTACTAAATTTAGACAATTTAGTAACCTTTTTAAACATACAATTAATTCAAATTCATATATCAAGGGGTACGTCGGTGCAAGCTAACGTATACTGGAGATGAAGACAAAGTTGGGCAAGCCCAACATGATAAAAATTTGACAAACTCAAATTTTGATTTTTCTTTATGTCCTTATTGATAAAAATTAGATAAAGGTGAAACTAAAATGGCAAGAATGCATTCAAGAAAAAAAGGTAAGGCCGGCAGTAAAAGGCCTGTTAATAAAAAAACACCATCATGGGTTATTCATGGTGCTAAAGAAGTAGAGATGTTGATAGTTAAGTTAGCAAAATCAGAAAAAACACCATCTCAGATTGGATTGATATTAAGAGATAGTTATGGGGTTCCTGATGTAAAATTAGTTATTGGAAAGAGAATTACTAAGATATTAGAAGAAAAGAAACTAATGTCAAAACTTCCAGAAGATTTGATGGCTTTGATTAAGAAAAGTATCAAGTTAAGGAAGCATATTGAAGCTAATCATAAAGACGAATCTACTAAGAGAGGTTTAACTTTAACAGAAAGCAAGATTAAGAGACTTGTAAAGTATTATAAAACAACTGGAAAGATTGCAGAAGATTGGAAATACCAACCAGATAGAGTTAGGATGTACTTAGAATAAAGATGCAATATAATGAATTATTTGCATCTATTGATAAGGCTGTAGAGAGATTTAAGAAGTGGGATAAATCCAAAACAATTCAAGTAATCTCTCATTTGGATGCAGATGGAATAAGTGCATGTGCAATCTTAACTAAGATTCTAAACAAAGAGAATAGAAAATATTCTATTTCTATTCTCCAGCAACTTTCTAGAAAAGGCGTAGAAGATATAGCAAAGAGTGATTATGGATATGTTATTTTTGCAGACTTTGGTTCTGGGCAAATAAATGACATAGTTGAATTGCTTAAAGAAAAAGAAGTAATTGTGCTTGATCATCATCAGCCAGAGGAAGCAGAAGTTGGGGAAAATATAAATCATGTTAATCCTCATCTGAATGGCATTGACGGAAGCAAAGAGATTTCTGGGGCAGGAGTAGTTTATCTTTTTGCAAAAGCTTTGAATGAGGAGAATGAAAAATTAGCTTATATTGCTATTATCGGAGCAATAGGTGATGTTCAGGAAGAAGGAGAATTTATGAAGCTAAACAAAGAAATCTTAGAGACTGCAATTAAACATGGAAAAATAGAAGTTAAGAGAGGATTGAGATTGTTTGGAACTCAAACAAGACCAATACACAAAGTGCTTGAATATTGCAGTGACCCATTTATTCCTGGAGTGAGTGGAAGTGAATCAGGAGCAATACAATTCTTACATCATCTTGGAATTGAACCAAAAGAAAAAAGCAGTTGGAAAAAGTTAAGAGATTTAACTGAAGATGAGATGCAAAAATTGGTCGCTGGAATTATTATGAAAAGATTTGAAGAAGAAAATCCCGAAGATGTTCTAGGAAATATTTATCTTTTACCTGATGAAGAAGAAGGAAGCCCTACAAAAGATGTAAGAGAATTTGCAACTTTACTTAATGCATGCGGCAGAATGGGAAAAGCTTCATTTGGGATTGGTGCTTGTTTAGGAGAAGAAAGAGCTAGACAAAAAGCACTAAATACATTAGCTGAATATCGAAGAGAGATTGTTGGAGCTTTGAATTGGTATAATGATAATAAAGATAAACTGATTAAAGGAAACGGTTTTGTCATAATAAATGCAGAAGACAAAATCAATCCAAATATTATTGGAACAATGGCTTCTATTATTTCTAAAGGAAATGGAATTGAAGAAGGAGTTTATGTTTTATCTTTGGCTAGATCTAAAAAGGATATGACAAAAGTTAGTTTAAGGATAAGTGGAATGAGAAAAAACAAAGATTTGGATTTAAGAGATATTGCAAAAGAGATTGTGGATGAAGTTGGTGGAGAAGCTGGAGGGCATCAATATGCTGCTGGAGCTTTGATTGAAAGTTCTAAAGAGAAAGAGTTTTTGAGAGTTGCTGAGAACGTTTTGAATAAACATAATAAAATTTCTAAGAAGTAATACAGTCATTTATTTGATTGTTAACACAAATAGCAGCTTCACAATTTTCTGGATATAAACAAATATCTTCTGTACAACTATTGCTATCATCGCAATCAGCATCTTCGCTGCATTCACAAGTAGGAACCACAACAGATCCAGTTATTGTGCCTTCGAGATTATTAATAAAAATTCCAGTTCCAACCATGAATGCCACTAATGCAAGAATTGTTATTGTAGATTTTGTCTTATAATTCATTTTATAAGATATTTCTTATGCCTGCAATGTTGTCAGCTACGTCGCTTCCTTTCTTTGTTAATGTAAGAAGTTTTAGCCTGCCTTGTTTTTCAAAGCTGATAAGGCTAGCCTTTTCCATCTCTTGAAGGATTTTTACGACATGTGAATATGTACAATCAATTTGTTTTGCTAATGAAGAAGCATACATTGCTCCTTTTGTATTTTTAAGTCCAACTAACATCATAGCTGGTTTTTCTCTGAAGAATATATTGAATATTTTTTCTTTTTCTCCCATTGTAATAGCCCCCTCAATGTATATAGTCGATAATATATTTTGCTAAATATCTGTAGGAATAACCTATTTAAATATTTATCGATTTTGTCAATCAATCTTCGTTCCACTGGTCACTGGTCAGGTACCTCCACAAGATATTTAAAGAAGATTGGAATTCTTTTATTGTTTATGTCCACCGATGAAGGTATGAAGGAACTGTTGTTTCCTTATGATGTAGTTAGGAATATACAGGATGATTTAATTAAAGAAGTTGATAATTCTATTAAGTTGAAGAAGAATCTAATTGTGCATGCTCCTACTGGTCTAGGAAAGACAGCTGCTACATTGCCAATTGCTTTGGCTCATGCAATCAAAAATGGATTAACTGTTTTTTTCTTGACATCAAGGCATACTCAACATTTGATTGCATTGGAAACTTTGAAAGATATTAAAAAAAAATTTGATAAAGAAATTATTGCAGTTGATTTGATTGGGAAGAAGTGGATGTGTCCTGTGCCTGGAACAGATGAATTAAGCAGTTTTGAATTTACTGAGTATTGCAAAGCAATGAGGGGAGATAATAAATGTGAGTTTTTTGTTAATTCTAGGAAGAAATCTGGAAGGCCTACGATAAAGGCAGAGAAGGCTATTGATGAGTTGAAAAAATTAAGTCCATATCATTGTGAAGATTTAGTTGAGTATTGTACTAAAGAAAAGTTATGTCCTTATGAGATTAGTGCTTTGCTGGCAAAAGAAGCTTCTGTTATTATTTCTGATTATTATTATATTTTTAGTCCTACGATAAGAGATGTTTTTTTTAAGAAAACAGGAAAAGAATTAAGCAAGTGTATTATTATTGTTGATGAAGGACATAATCTACCTAAGAGGGCTAGAGAGTTGTTAACACAAAATTTGAGTTCTTTTAGTTTGAGGAATGGCTTGAAAGAGGCAAGCAAGTTTGGTTATGCAGAGACTGCTGATTATCTTAGGGCAATGAGGGATATTTTTGATAATTATAAAGAAGAATTTGTTCAGACTGGACAGCAAAAATTAGGAGAGAAAGGTTTTTTTGGAGTAGAGAATGAGAGGTTAATGAAGAAAGAAGAGTTTTTAGATAAGTTGAAACAGATTGGGGAATATGGAGATATACTTGCTAATTTTGAGTTGGCTGCTGAGGAGATTAGAGAAAATCATAAAAGAAGTTATATTGGGGGAATTGCTAATTTTATTCTAAAATGGGATGGACCGGATGAGGCCTTTGCAAGAATTTTAACTTCTAAGGAATTTAAAGGAAAGCCGGTTGTTACATTGAGTTACAAATGTCTTGATCCTTCTTTAGTTACAAAAGAAATATTTGACAATGCTTATTGTTCAATTATTATGAGCGGGACATTGACTCCAACAGCAATGTATAAAGAAGTTTTAGGAGTTAGCAATGTTTTTGAGAAAGAATATGGAAGCCCCTTTCCTGATGAAAACAGGCTGGCGATGATTATACCAGATACAACAACAAAGTTTACTGCAAGAAGTCCTGAGATGTATCAAAAGATTGCAATGCATGTTGCTAGGATTGTAAATTTAGTTCCGGGGAACTCAGTTGTTTTTTTCCCAAGCTATAGATTGAGAGATGAAGTTGACAGATATTTTACAGGGATCTGCAAGAAGACTACTTTTATTGAAGTGCCTGGAATGAGCAAGATAGAGAAACAAGAATTGCTTGAGAAATTTAAATCTTATAAAGAAAGCGGAGCTGTTTTGTTAGGAGTTGCTGCTGCGAATTATGCAGAAGGTGTTGACTTGCCTGGAGATTTGTTAAAAGCTGTTGTTGTTGTAGGGCTGCCATTGCAAAAGCCTGATTTGGAAACAAAAGAATTGATTGATTATTATGATGAAAAGTATCAGAAAGGATGGGATTATGGATATACTTTTCCAGCAATAACTAAATGTTTGCAAGGAGCTGGAAGATGTATTCGATCAGAGACAGACAGAGGGGTTATTGCATTCTTAGATGAAAGATTTGTCTGGCCAAGTTATATGAAATGTTTTCCACCTGACTGGGATATTAAGATTACAAGATTGTATGAAGATAGGATTAAGGAGTTTTTTGACTGAAAAACACGATTTTTGTTCATTTAATACTCTAGAGTAGTTAATAGCGAATTCTTAGGTTACAAAGCTTGTAATGGCTTAATGCTGTTAATATAGTAAAATACGCATCACTACACCAGTATACAAAATAGGTACATTTATATATTAGTATAGGTATACACATTATATCACAAAAAAGTAAGAATAATAAAAAAAAGAGGTCAAAATGGCGATAGATTTGAAATGCATAAGTTTGCAGGAAGATTTCCTGAAGGATGCTTTACTTACTCAAGTGAGGATGCTGCTGGATAAGCGCAACCTCAAATTCACGTGTGATGAAGGCGAATACGCCTTCGCATCATAGTCAAAAAGTGGGCTCCCTTTATTTCTTTACCCACCCCTCACACCCAAAATCCGGGGAGCCTTTCTTTTTATCAAAAATTCTTAGCAAGGCTAAGAATTTCCCACACACATTCATATCAGTCTTTGCTGAACGAAAGAATACCAATAGGTTATAGGATTTATAACCCGATGCGCCATGCTTAGGGCGATCCTCTCTTTTGTTAAAAGATGAAATCAGCAAGCAAAAGCTTACTAAGGCTTTGCCTTTAGTTTGTTTTTTAAACATGTTTTAGGCTATCCATGTGAAAAAACAGCTGAATAGTCAAACAGCAGTATAAGACTAATCATGATAAGGAGTAAGTCCTTGATTTACTCTTTTTTTTATTTTTTTTTGTTATTCCTATAAAATAAAAGAATGTTAATGTATAATAAACAGTTTGAAGCGAGTAGAGAAGTTCAAGATAGATTATTCTTTCAGCTATGTGAATTTATACATAATGTAAATTTTAACAAAGCTACTCATAATATAAGTTTTAATAAAATCCCTGATAGTTCTAAAAAAGTTGGAGAAGGCAAAGAAAATAAAGATTTAATTGGATTGCTTTTTGCTGTTAACTGTAATTATATGGATGATATCTTTGATGAAGATACAGCATTTAAGGAATATGTTGATCTTGATGAAATATT
>JAZGHU010000047.1:0-7028 GCA_036481345.1 Candidatus Woesearchaeota archaeon | reverse complement strand
TCATTCATTTCTTTTTCCTTGTCTTTTTTTTTGGTTTTAATTGTACTACTTTATCTACAATATCACTTATTTTAGATTTTTTAATTTCTTTTTTTACTGCATCAACAGGAGTATAACCTCTCATTTTAAAGTGATTTTTATTAGCTTCGTATTGCTCTTTTGATCTTGTTATTGTCTTTTTGCCATTTGTTAATTTTATATCCATAAATTCTCCTTTATTAAAAGTGAGGGCAGTTTCCCACCCTCACAAAGTATCCAATTATTATTGGATTGATGAATCAGAATGTAATTCAACACCATAAGAGTCGTTTAATTCTCCAACTCCATATACTGCTGTTGCTACAATCTCATCTGCTCTAAGAGAAGCATCTCTTTGAGTTTCGATTTTCAGGTCTTGCATCATAGCCAAACCTAATGCGTCTCTATGGAATACACCTTGTTTGTAATCTCCAGTAGTACCATCGTTATCTATGTTAGTTGTTTCAAAGATAGGCACTCCACCTAATCTTCCAACAAAACCATTTCTTAATGCTTCATTTGCTAAATCATTACCATTTGCATTTGCAAAAGTATTAGTCAAATTAGCTTTTAAGTCATAAGCTACCATAGGATGTAAAACTGCTGATACACCATCCATTGAAACTCCAGCATTTCTTACATTTGCAATTGATTGAAATACTAATGCAGCAGTTAAAGCTGTTGAGCCAGAACCTACTGCTGTACTAAAACCATCAAATAATGCTGTTAAGTCTTTGTCTATTTTTTGTGCAATCGCATCTCCAAATAATTTACCAATATCTGCTGCAACATTTCTTGGTGCAGAGTTTCTTGCTAAATCTGTAAGAGTAGTCATTATTCCATTTTCTGATGCTGTAATAGTTACAGAAGTTGGATTGATTGCTGTGTTAGATAAATCAGATGCTTCCGATACCGCCGCCGCAGAAACTGCCGCATAGATTGGAACTTCAACTGACTTTCCACCACCTGATATTGCATAATTCTTTACAAGAGGTCTCATAATTGATTTCTCACTTGCTACGAATAATGCTTCTGCTACAATCTCAGTATATAATTCCGAGAGTGTAGAACTTGTGCTTTCGTTTGCCATTGTTTTTGTCCTTTATTATTTATTTGTTAAATTAATTTGAGTAGGTTTTGAATCTCGTTCTTTTCGATACTCTGAATATTTAGCACGATCTTCTGGCTTACTCATATCTAAATCCTGAATATTGAAAGGTTTTACAGTTTTACCCTCGATGCTGCTCTGGCTTCCTGAACCAGCTAAAGACCCTTGTCGGAAATGTGGGTTAGCATCTAAAAATTCCTTAACTCTTTCTTCAATCGTTAATAATTCTCCTTTAGAGTTATAACGAATATTTGAATTATTATCAAGTATTTCAACTCTCCCATCATCATTTAATTTAATATCATCTTTTAATAAAGATACTACTTGGGATGGCGATATAGCTTTATGCTTGGATGCAACAGATAATACTGAATTATCAATTCTTTCTTTCTTAATTTCAGTTTTATATTTAAGAATTTCAGTATCTTTTTCAGATATTCTCTGTTTCATAAGCTTTTCAAGTTCAGCTTTTGATTTTGCTTCTTGAACTTGTTTTTCTTTTGCTATTTCTTCTTCTTGCCTTTTAACTTCATCTATCTGTCTTTGATGTTTTGTTTTTTCAGCTTCTAGTCTTGATTTAATAATGTTGTCTAGTTGCTCTTGTGTAAAAGTTTGTTGCTTTGGTGTTTCTACTTTTACTTCTTCTTTTGGTGCTTCTGTTTGTTGCGTTTGAGGTGCAACTACCTTTTGTTCTTCGGACATATTTTTCTCCTTTTTTATATTATTAGTTCGCCTTTACTGTCATACCAATCAGGATTGACATAAGACCATTGATGACGACAATTATAACCACCACGAACAACTAAAGGATTGCCAGATTTTTTTCCTGACCAACTTCTACTTGTCCAAAGTTTTCTGACTTCATCAATTGTGAAAAGTCCACCTTTCCTTTTGTTATATACTCCATTTACAAGATTTCTGCAAATCTCTCTAGTGGTTGGAATAATATCTCCATAGTATTTAACAAAAGTAAGTCCAGCATCATTAGCTTTATTGAAGTTTAAAGTAGCATCAAAATCCCTTAATGAGTCGTTTAATAGCTGTCCAGCATATCTTTTCATATTCTCCCCAGCACGATCTCTACCAAATTTGGATTGTAATTTGGCAACTGCTTTATCTACTTTAGATTGCATTGATTTTCTGTTTTTGTTCTTTTTAACAAAGTTCACTAATTTATTAATTTCAGGGTCTTTTGAACTTGCATATATTCCATTGATTGATTGTCTTAATTCTTTTTCTAAAACAGTAAATTCACTTCCTAATAAAGTATTTTGATAAACCTTATCTGCCAATGTTCTTGTAAAGGTATTTGATATGTCTTTGAATTGAGTAAAGTATTGTTGTTTTAAATTTTGTATTAAAGCTAGATCGCCTTTAGTTAATTCTTGAAATTCTTTTGGTATTCTTCCTATTGTTTTAAATGCTCTTTCAACTCTTTTAGCTTGTTTATTAAATCCTGTTCTAACAACTGTATCTGACCAAGCTAGATATTCTCTTTCCAAGATAGCTTTGATTTGTGGTCTTATTGCTATTGCTGCTCTTAACTCAATTAGCTTTCCATCTGTTGTGGGTAAAGATTTTCCAGCTAAAGAAGTTACATCATCTTCTATCTTATCTAAAACTTTTGTAAGTTGTTCGTAATATTCAGCTTCAGCAAATTCAATCTGCTTGATACGATATTTTGTCGTTGATTCTAAAATATCTGCCATACATATTATTCAATAGTTTCTTCTTCAACTGTTTCTTTCTCAACTTCGTCTTGGGTAAATTCTCCAACTTCAGGTTTTGTATCTATCTCATCAAAAATAATATTTAGTTTTGCATCATCATCTACTACTGCTCTTGCAATTTCTTTATCTATTTCTTTAACTAATGTAGGAGATTTAACATTGATTGCTTTTGCTTGTTGATAGAACATAAGGTCAGTTGAGTAATCTCTTATGTTAAATGAATCTGGGTAATTTATTTCTCCATTAAATTCTGTGTTTTGAAATAAAGCATAAAGTTTAAATAATTGTTCTTCAGCTAATTGTAGGTTATCTGCTTTTTCTGAAAGTCTAGCATTAAGTAATTCAAATTCTGTTTGTAAAGCTATTCCTGATGATACTTGTGTTCTTGTTGTTCTTACTGCTCCTGTATGTGCAATTCTATTTATAGCTTCAACCTTTTTAGTTATTGAATCCATAATAGATTGTAAGTTAGAACCTGATGGCTGTAATAGATATGGTTTAAGATTTGGTTCTATTTCTTCAGGCATTTCTATTATTGCACCAGCACCAGCAGAAGCATTTACCGATGGAGTCTTAACTAATGATGGATGATTTGTTAATCTAATAAGTTGCTCTATTTCAGAGAACTCATTGTAGATTGCTTTCTGCAAATCAGCAATATCAGTTAGGTCAGATTGGCCAATACCTCTTTTGTGCGATTTGGCATTGTATAAGATTACTGCTGGAATCTTACCAATCTGATTATCGGCAGTATCTATTAAAGTTGGTTCTGAACCATCTGCTTTTAAATAAACAGTATCTATTCTATCAGGAAACCACATTCTATAATAAGTTCCACCACTTCTATCAACTTCTTCTCGCACTTTTAAATAATCCAAAGAGTATTTTCCATTAATCTCTCTTTTATAATTCCAATCTAAAACATTTTCAGGAGTTACAATAGAAAGATAAGGTCTAATGTCTTGTTGCAGTTCATCGGCTTTTGTATTTGTAATAACTTTTGGTTTGTCTAAAATTAAAAAACAATGACCATATATTGAAGCATAATTTTGGGCCTGTTTCATAACTGTTGTAAAATTATTTCCATCTAGGTCAGTATCTTTCATAAAAGTTTCTAAACTAGGTTCATCTACCATATCTCCAAAATCTCTTGATGGTTTTACTCTAAAAAGAAATGAAGAATAGATTTGAATAATATTTTTACAATGATTGTCGCAAGGAGTGTTTGCAAGTCTTTGATTAAACTCGTTGTCAAGTTCTAAATTATATCTGTTTAAATATTGACCGACCATATAGTCATACCCACCATTAAATGATCTAATATAATATTCCCAATTACTTATCGTTTCTTTAAAATCTTTATGAGTATCTATTGTTTGATCTTTGCTGTATGCCATATTGCCTTTGCTTAATATTCCATCTTTGAGGTTGACTATAAGCTGCTTGGATTGTTAGTGGTTTTACATAATCTATTAAATAACCCAAAGCATCATTCATGTGGTCGTAACCATCTTCCTTATCAGGAATATTTGTATTCTCCTTGTATATTTGTCTTTGTAATCCTTTTATCAATGTTTTGCAAGATTGTGAAACAAAAATATATCTCTTTCCTAAAGAATCTTTGAGTCTTGAATTAACTGCATTGACTCTATCACGAACTGAAGTGTGTTTAAATTTAGCTTTAACTTTAAATCCAGCATTTTGCAAAATACTTAAATCTGTTCTCCCACCAGCAGATGTTTTTCTTTGTCTTGAAGCTGGGTCAGGATAAATGAATATAGGTATTTTAGTTCCATATCTATCATGTATTTCTTGGCACATTTCATCAGTATTACTTGAATAAATCACTATCTCATCAACAAAATAAATCTTTTCTTTTTCTATTTGTGCTACACAAGCAGACATTGGGTCAACATTGAAGTCCATCCCAATATGTAAAGGTTTCTTCCAATCTATTTGCTTATCATTAACACTTTCGACAGGATGGAAGTTATAATAAACAGCACCAGCATAGTTCTCAAATGTACCCTCAAATTCTTGTCTAAATGTTCTAACATCAAGGTCTAATCTAGCTTGTTCAAGTTCTTGCTTATCAACCATTCCACCTTGTAGTGTAGTAAATTGAAAACTCTCCCATTCTTCATCTTGCTTTCCTTTAAGATACATTTCATAAGACCAATTACCATAACCTCTAGGTGTTCCTGTAAATAAAACATCTCCTAAAGTGTCAGCAATAGAGGCCCTTAATACTTCAAACCATGTTCGTTTATCAATATCGGCAAACTCATCTAATATTAAAAAGTTAATTCCTGAACCTCTTAAAGCATCTGGTTGATCTGCTGATTTTAAGCTTATAACACTATTGGATTTCTTGATTCTTATGGTTAAGTTTGTTTCGTTAATATCTTCTATCCAATTAAACTCGTTTAGAATTGTTTTAAGGTTTGACCAGCATATTTCTTTAGCCATTTTAAAGGTCGGTGCAACATACCAGATATTCTGCAAAGGTTTTGTTGCATACTTCATCATTTCAGTAATACAAAGATAAGTTTTACCAAATCTTCTACCTGATATAAGAACTCTGAATCTTTTTTTAGATTGGCTTACTTTATGTTGACTTTTTGTTAGAGAAATCTTCATAACAACCAAACTTTACAAATATCTTGTTTTTGTTAATTTCTTCTCTACCAATTTCAATAATTTTATCATGTGATTTTGTATAACCATCTAACATACAATCATACCCATCTTTATATAAAATATCAAACTTGACAGGTGGTAAGCATTGTATTCCTTGTGCTGTACTTGCACAAATAAACATAGTTAATATAAAATTCATTTGTCATTCTTCCTGTTCTTGTAATATTTTCTGTGTACTTGTACTCTCCAAGTCCAATGGAATATTGACCTTGCTATTTTGCCTATCTTTTCTACTACCCAATCTATCATTATAAATTCTCACTTCGTTTTCGTATGTCCTATCTTCGTCTGTCATATTATTCTAATATTAAAGATGTTATCTTCTTCTCCCCCATATATATTTCTATGTTAGCTTTTGATTTAATACATTTATAAGTAATTCTATCACTAGGTTTCTTATCCCTCATCGCAATTCTTTTTCCTTTTAAACATTGGCTTAAACTAGGTTGAATACGATGCTCAATAATTTTATGGTCTGCAATAAGTAATAGGGCAAAAACAGTTTCAACAATCATTAGTGTCCATTCGCCTTTCTTAAACCATCTTTTAATTTTTCTACATCTGCTAATAGTTTATCAACTTGTTTAGATAAAAATTCTATATTAACTTTGTTGTGCATACCAGCTTCTAATTGTGTTGTTACTTTTTCTAATTGTCCTGACATATGTTCTATTAACATAAATTGTTCGCTATCTGCTGGAAGCGACCCTAATTCTCCAAGTGGCCACTTGATTCTAAATTCAGTATTCTTTTCTAAATCACTACTCATAAGTTTATAGTTTGTTTCAATATTGTTTAATCTTTCTACAATACCAAAATAACTCCACACACCAAGTGCTACTGCTCCAATAATACTTATTAGATTTTTTAAAGGCATATCCACATTTGTTTTTTCACTTATTTTCATTAGTTATAATTATATCCTGTTGTTGGTTGATTGTTTTCTAAAACTTTAAATAATTGTTTGTGTTGTTCCATAATCTCCTCATCTGAGTCCATCATCTTATCCATTTGATCTTCTAATTTTAAAACCTGTCTTTCTAACTTATCTACCTTATCTTCATGTACTGCTTGAATAGTTGAGAGTTCAAATGTACGAGAAAGACTCCATCCACCAAGAGCAATAAGTAATCCAACAAGTAATGTCATTAATTTATCTGCCATGTTTTCTCTTTCTTCCTAAGTAATGTTCTGATGGTTCATAATCCCATTTTTTACCATGATGACCTCTTATATCAGCATACCACATTCTTAACCTAACTATAAATTTTTTTATCTGTCTTGACATTTAGTCTTTCCCCATTTCCAAGTTTGAGTAATAGATTTCTTTTCTTGTAACTTATCATTCTTACTATCTGTTTCTGTTACTCCTACTTCTACTTTAGTTTGGTCAGGACAAACACTATTACATCCAGCTAAACCCATTCCAATTAAAGTTAGGAAAAGCAAGAATATGATTGTCCTTTCATTTA
>JAZGHU010000046.1:0-2118 GCA_036481345.1 Candidatus Woesearchaeota archaeon | reverse complement strand
ATTGATGCTTTAAGGAATTTTATGCACTTAAGAACACAGAGAACAGACATGCTCTATAGAACTTATTTTAGGATGAATGAATTTCTAACAGAGATTGGAAAAAGATTAAGATTAGAGCTGATTGATGTTACTCATTTAGATGATGAAGAGATAATTAGGTTATTAGAAGTGATGCCTTCTCCTAAAGATATAGAAGAGAGAAAGGCTGATTTTGATTTTGTGTGTATGGATGGGAAGACCACTGCTTTTGTTGGAAAAGAACTTGAAGAATATAGAAATTTGTTCAAGAAAGAAGATTATTCTCATATTAAAGAAATAAAAGGAGAGATGGCTAATTCAGGATATGCAAAAGGAATTGCTAAAGTATTCAAGCAAGAAGGTGATATGAGCAAAGTAGAGAGAGGAGACATTCTTGTTGCATTTATGACAAGTCCTGCTCTTGTTCCTGCAATGGAAAAAGCAGCTGCTTTTGTCACAGATGAAGGCGGAATTCTTTGCCACGCTGCAATTCTAGCCAGAGAAATGGGCAAGCCATGTGTAATAAGCACAAAATTAGCAACTGAGATCTTCAAAGACGGTGATATGATTGAAGTTGATGCTGACAATGGAGTGGTGAGGAAAATTGGCAGATGAATATACTGTTCATTGGAAAAGAGAATATCCATTTTTTTATGGTGCTGCTACGCTCTATGGGCTTAGAGATTGTTTTAAAGATGAGTTAGGTGTGCCTGTTCTGATTAGAGGTGAATTTGTAGATGGCTGGCTCACTACATTTTCCCAAAAGGGGATGTCCAAAAGATTAGACAAGCATCTCCTTCATATTATTGAGAATAATCCAGCATATATTGAAAAAGAAATTGAAGATTTGAAAAAAGCTGGCCAAGAATTTATTTCATTTAGCCGTAATCTTAAAATAACCTCTGATATGTTTGATAAAGAGCTATTTAGATTATATCAAAGATACTATGAGATATATGTCCAGTTCTGTAAAAATCTGTGGAAGAGTTTTAATTTAGTTGATCTTGCTGCTACTGCTTTTGAAAAAGCGCTTCAGAGGGAACTGCCTTTAGAAAAAGTCCCTGAAGCTATTGAAATCCTATCAAAACCAACTCAAAAGTCTGCAATTATGCTTATCTCAGATTATTTTAGACAAGAAAAAGATGCTGAAAAGAGAGTAAACTATATTCTCAGAGAATTTCCATGGCTAGGCAGTAGAGATCCCTTTATAGAACCATGGACAAGAAAAGATGCCCTCGATTATGTGAACTCATTTAAGATTGCAGAAAAAAAGGAAAAGGGGGCAATAGAGATTAATAATCAAATAATATTGAAAATCTACCAAGAGATGCTCTACATAAAAGATAAAAGAGATGAGTTACGAAGAGAAGCATTCTATTATAGTTTGCCTTTAGTGCGGGAAATTGCTAGAAGATTAGGCCTTAGTCTAAAAGAGTTAAGTTATTTACTGCCTCATGAGATTAATCAGGAAAACCTTAAAGAAAAGATTGCAAAAAGAAAAGAGGGCTGTATTGCTGAGTTAATAGGAGAGACTTTTACAATTAAAGAAGGAAAAGAAGCATTGCAACATCTTGTATCGAAAAAAGATGTTAGTGATGTTAATCATGTTAAGGGCGCAATTGGTGCAAAAGGTGTAGTAAAAGGCAAAGTACAGCTCATTTCCTGCAATAAAGATATTGTTCATTTCAAGGAAGGAAATATTCTTGTTTCTATTACAACAGATCCTGATTATGTTTTAGCAATGGAGAAAGCAGCTGCTTTTGTCACAGATGAAGGCGGAATTCTATGCCATGCAGCAATCCTAGCAAGAGAGATGAATAAGCCCTGCATTGTTGGGACTACAATTGCAACTTCTGTTTTCAAAGACGGCGATTTAGTAGAAGTTGATGCTGATAATGGAGTAGTGAGGAAGATATGAGCTGGAAAGTTTATACAAGAGGTACAGTGCCATTCAGCAAGTTAGCAGATGTATTTACTGTATGGAAGAATGGATTTGATAATATAACTAGAGCTGCATTCGGTCATAAAGGCAGAAAGATTTGGTTTGTTTGGGGAGAGGAAGAGATGTTGGATATGGGCAAAAGAATATTAGAAGAATGG
>JAZGHU010000045.1:0-2144 GCA_036481345.1 Candidatus Woesearchaeota archaeon | reverse complement strand
TGATCCTGATAATGCAACAGGACTTGTAGAGCAAGGCAAGATGAGGTTATTTGATAGTGCAGACAATCCTGATTATACAAGCTACACACCAACAGGAACACAACAAAATTATATATATAATCCATCATAGATATGTCAGTTAAGCTAATACCAATAGACTTCAAAGGATATGAATTACCAGTTTTTAAAGAAAGCAGAAAAGGTGATTGGTATGAATACGGAAGTGAAAGACCTTATAAGAATTGTTATGGTGACTTTCTTGTAAAGCTATTAAATGAAAGCAGTAAACAATCCACCATAATAGACACTAAGACAAGGTTTATAGTTGGTCAAGGCTTTGTTGTTGATGGCAATGCAACCTTTAGTGAAGAAGCACAGATTGAAGCATTTTTAAGAATGCCTGGTGAAGATGGTGCAATGAATGATTTGCTTTGTAAAGTAGTTAAGGATAAGAAAGTATTTGGTGGCTTTGCTATGCAGATTAGAGTTAATTCTAATATGAAGATTGTTAGTGTTGATCACTTAAACTTCAATGATGTTAGGGTTGGAATTGAGGAAGGTGTTTACTTTTATACTTCAGATTGGAAGGCAAGAAATCCACAAGAGAATGAGGACTTTACTGAGCTTAAATTATTTCCATTTAATGACGAGGTTAATAGTGAAACAAATTACATAATTTACTATAAAGAATATAGACCTGATTTAGGTGAATATCCAATGCCTGATTATATAGCTGCTGTGCCTTATTTAGAAGCAGATGCTGAGATAAGTAATTTCACAATTCAAAATATTCGCAATGGTCTTTCAACAGGCTACATTATAAGCTTCAACAATGGTCAGCCAAGTGATGAGGAGATGATGGAAATAGAGCAAAGATTTAAATCTTATGCAACAGGAACAGATAATGCTGGAAAGCCTTTGCTTAGTTTTACGGATCAAAACAGCGACCACCCTACAATATTGCCAATTCCAATAGATGGTAGAAACGACCAATTTCTAAACTTAAACAACCAAATAACACAAGAGATATTTACCGCACACGCAATTGTAAGTCCAATGCTTTTTGGAATAAAAGATAATGGAACAACAGGACTTGGCAACAATGCAGATGAGCTTAGAACAGCTTTTGAAATATATTCTAATGTACATATTACACCTGAACAAGATATTCTTGAGCAAGTATTTAATGAAATTATAAACTATAATGGACTTCCAAAGGTTTTAAAGATACTACCAATTGAACCTGTAAGTAAGCCATTAAGTGAAGCAGTTGCTGTTAGTGTAATGACACAAGACGAAATAAGAGAAAAAATAGGCTTACCACCATTACAACCACAAGAAAGAGTGATGATGGATGATCAGCTTGATGATATGATTTTTAACCAACTTAAAGAACTTGGTTTTAATGAAAATGATTATGAAGTCTTAGATACTTTTCAAAATGAAATAACTTGCATTGAAGATGCTGAAAGGTTTGAAAAAGAAATATTAAGCAAATACAATTTTGCGCTTGAAAGAGTTTTAACAGATAGTGAAAAGGCTGTACTATCAATATTAATAGATACACCAAGCACACCTACAACTGAGATAGCAAAAGCAATGGAAATATCCATTGAAGAAACCAATGAAATTATACAAGAGCTACAAAATATTGGTGCTTTAGATGTTAACTTCAATCCAACTAAAGATGCAAAAGATAGCATACAGAAACCAACAGAAGAAATAGTTGTTGCTTATAAGTATGTAGAAAGACCTGATGCACTTCCATTGAAAGGTGGTAAGTCAAGACCATTTTGTGTTAAAATGTTAGCTTATGCAAAGCAAGGTAGATTGTATACTTTAGACCAAATGAAATTATTAAAAAATGACTTTAATCAGTCGAACATCGATATTTTCTTAAAAAGAGGTGGATGGTATACACTACCAAATATTAAACCAGCAAGAAGGAGACCATTTTGTAGACACATTTGGGAACAAGTAGTAATTAGAAAAAAGAGATAATATGGCAAATGTTTTATTTATATCAGAAAGTTATTTAAAGAATAACAGTTTAATTGATGATAATGTTGATCAAAGAATAATCCTACCATCAATTGTAACTGCTCAAGATATGCGAGTGCATCCAAACTTAGGAACACCGCTCT
>JAZGHU010000044.1:0-9825 GCA_036481345.1 Candidatus Woesearchaeota archaeon | reverse complement strand
AAATGAAAAAATACTATTTAATGGAAGTCTTAAATGAAAATAAGGAGGTTGTTGGTGCTTATTTAGGAGAAAGAAGCCTAAAGCCAGAGAAAAAAGCAGGCTGTCTTGGAAAAGCAGCAATTGTATTATTATTGGGTGCGTTAACTGTTGGTTGCGGTAATGGGGGGAGCAGTGAAAGTCCTTTTGACCCAGCCGATATCCTTAGTTATGATGTTGTTAGCAGTTCTGAAGCTAAGCCAACCCAAGCAACTATGAATGCACGTCTAGGACCATCTGGTATAGCATCAGCTGAATTAGAATATGAAAGACAAGGTTCAGGAGCAGTACATACTGTTCCTTTTGATGATAATGGAAATGGGAATTATTCTTTAAGCTTAACTGGAATAGATGCAGGAGTATATGGTATTACATTCAGAATAGTTGATGGAGATGGCAACATAGTTGAGAGACAAGAGGTATTAAGAAAATATCTTGATGAAGTAAATGGAAAAGCACGATTAAATGATGCTCTAAACAATTATCTTGATCAAGGACAGTTTGATGACATCTGGCCAATAAGTAACATTAATACATCAACAGACTCATATTCAACAGACTCTCAAACATATGATCAAGGAGTTATACATCGTTCATTTATGTTAGAAGGAGAAAATAGTGTTGGATTAGAAGCAATTGTGCAGCAATTAAATGATGAAGGTAATGATACTATATTCATCAGAGAAGTCACTCCTGAAAATCTATTAGAAGTTATAGAATATATGAACTCAGTTGAATTTTATAATCCAGGAAAGTATGAATATAATCCAGATACAGAACAAGTTGATTTCACACCAATGTAATGTTTAAACTTCAATAAACTTTTGCATCCTGTTTACAAAATCTTCTGCTTCTTTGTAAAGTTTTTCATATTCAGGGCCTTTTATCTCTTTTACTTCTCTATGAGTTATGCCTTTCATTAATTTATAGAATTTGTCCATTGTATTGGCATATTTTTGCTCTAGTTTATGTTCTTTTACTAATCTTTTTTCTAGCATATCTCCTGCTTGCTGAGGAGATGGTGGAATTTCACCAATATGCATCAATGCAGCATGTGTTGCATCAATCACAGCCCAGTACAAATCTAAAGTTGCCTGAAGCAGATGCCATTTTGAATTTAATAATGTTCTAGGAGCTCTGCCAAAATACACCCATACTGATTCATTTGTTGGCCTGATTCTTCCTTGAATCAATAATGCTTGTATTGGATCAAAGAAATCTTTGCCTTCTAAAGCAACACCATCTCTTAGAATATTTATTGCAACTGGATCTCCTGCTCTTATATATTCCCAGAATGAAGTTAGTGTCATTGACGTAACATGTAATCTTGTTGCAACTCTTCCAATTGTCTTTTCAACTA
Source organism: Candidatus Woesearchaeota archaeon (assembly GCA_036481345.1). Taxonomy (GTDB): domain Archaea; phylum Nanobdellota; class Nanobdellia; order Woesearchaeales; family WJKL01; genus JAAOYC01. The sequence continues at coordinate 8,429 of JAZGHU010000044.1, read as the reverse complement.
TTAATCTATATGCTTCAATAACATCTCTTGTCATTCTCATTGACAAATCATCAACAACAATCAGAACATCAATATCTCCTTTCTCTCCAACAGGAGTTCTTTTTCTAGCTGCTGAGCCGAATAAAACAGCTACTTTTAAGAAATCTCCAAATTCTTGAGTTAGTCTTTTAGCAAAAGATTTTGCTATAACTAAGTCTTGATTTGGATATTTGGTTATATTAGGATGAACTCCTTTTTTGACTGTAAATTTCAATATATCTGCCTCTTTATATGTATGAAAATAAGAGAAATAGTATATAAAAGTTACTATAAGTTGCTATTTAGAATTACTCTTTACGGAAGTTATACTTTTCTATTCCTTCTGTTACAATACTTTTTATATGTTCTGATTCAGCTACTCTTTGAATAGATCTACGCAAACCTTCATCTCTAGTCGAATTATAATTGAATGTTTCAAGAAGATTATGTATTGCACCACCTAGTGTTTGTGAATCATGTCCTCCGATGGTTAGGTTTTTTACTTCTGTCTCAGGTAATTTTTCTTCATCATCAGGTAATTTTTCTTCACGCTTGTGATAATGTGTTATTTTTTGATGATGGGGTTGATTTATTACTTCTGTCTCAGGTAATTTTGCTATTGCCTCTTCAGACAATCCTTCTTCATAATTTTGATGTTCTATTGTTTTTTGATAATGATATACTGCAAAGTAAGGTCCATCTGGTATGATCTGAACACTAATCGGTTGATTAATAGGATATCCTTTTGGATCTAAATCTACAAATAACTTAACTTTTTCATCTTGAGCTAGTTTACGCGCTTCTACTCCAAAACTTAATTCATCATCTAAAGATGAACTTTGTAATCTTACTTCTTCTACCATAGGAGGTGTTTTAATAGAGATTACTTAAAAAGGTTACGATTTGATTTCGTTAAATTAGCGGGCAAAAGGTTTATATAGAAGTGAGACATTTTAATCATAATATGGCAAAGGAAAGATTAGAAGAAGTTTTGAAGAGAAAAGTTGAACCTTTGTTAGAAGAAAGCATGCATAAGATTTTAGGGGTGACTATTTCTGAATTTGGTAAAGATATTTCAGATAATATTGAGAAAAATCCTTTGATTGCTTATGATATTGACACTTCTTTAGGATTTAAATCAGCAAAAAAACTATTCAAAAAACAATTCTTGACAAGAATGCTGCAGACTCATTTTGGGAATATCTCAGCTGTTGCAAAAATCACAGGATTAGATAGAAGAAGCATCCATAGATCTGTAAAAGAACTGAATATTGGTATAAAAGGAATAAGAAGGGACATGATTAAAGCTGATTACTACAGAAGAGAAGCTGTTGGTGGAATATTAAAAGATACATTAAACAGTTATAAATCTGTAATAAGGCCAGGCAAATTAGAAGATATGTATGAGAATGTTGATGAACTAAGTTCTGATATTGTCAAAGAACTGCCAACAATAGAGATGAGTTGGGATTCTGCTGAGAGAATGTTTGAAATTGCTTATCTTGAAAAAGCATTGAAAGAAAGCAAAGGCAATGTTTCCAAAGCTGCGCGTAAGATAGGAATAAGATATGAAACTTTGCATAGAAAATTGAAAAAGTTAGGGTTGAAGTGATTTCTAAAATGCCTTTTGTTTAAGAATTATTCAAATTTTACTTCTAGATGATATGTTCCTTGGAACTTAACTCTTCCTGTACCATCTAAAACTTGTAATCCAAGAACTCTTTTTCTTGGGATTGGTGGTGCTTCTGCTGTTCCTAAAGATAATCCAAAATCTGCAGCTAACTTTCCAAAATCTAGTATACCTCTGTCTTCTTGTGAAGAATGTGAAATGATAGGATCATGAAAAGATCCTCCTTTGTAATCTCTTAGATTTTCAAACTTTAGCTTATTCTTTTCTGGAAAATTTTCACTTTCAATATGCCCGGATCTTAGAAGTGTTATCAGATCCTCTTCTAGGTAGGGTTTATCTTTAAATGATTTTGTTGGGCCCTTTGTTAAAGAAATGTCTTCTGTATCTTCATCTCTAAGTCCAAATGTTTTAACATCCCGCATATAACTAGGTAGTTTGTGTTCTTTTGATCTAAGATCTCTCGCAATGCTTTCAAGAACTGCATTTACGTCAGGATCTCCTGTGTAAACAATAACATTTTCTCCTGCATCTAATCTATAATCAAAAGTACCTTGCGTATTTATTACAAAAATTCCTTTTTCTGAATCTAATTTAAATTCTAATGTTTGTTGTGGAACCAAATCTTTAATAAGATGTTCAAATCTTTCCCCTCTACCTTCATAGACTTCAGTTACTGTTCCTTGTGCAGATTCAATAGGAAAATTATATTTATCAGAAAATATTCCAAATCTTGGTAATAATTTTGATGTTTGTAGTGTTCTCATCTTGTAATTATGATAATTCTCTCCTTTATAAACCTTTCGGTTATAGTCTCTATAGAGTGGTTACATTGGCTCGTGCTTGAGATCTCACAGAATAGTGATTGAAATAATTAATTAAAACATTGATAATTAACTGTTCTTAAGATTTCTAGACATTTATCATAATCTCTTGCTAGTTTTCTATTGACTCTTTCTCTTTGTCTCCATTTAATTTCATCTCTTTTAGTTAATACCATGAAATCGTCTGTTAGAACTTGATCTGCTGCAGCTGAAGCAGATTCATAAAATAATTTTGCTCTTTTAGTAAGATCATCAAGATTCATTTTTCTTTTTCCTGTTGCAAACTTCTTTTTTAATTGCTCTGCTTCTGCTCTTGTTAAGATTAAAGCTGGTTTACTTGTCAAGCCATAAGCAACAGTTATGTAATCTGCACTGTTTCTAAAAGAATCATATTCATTTACTCTTTCTTCACAAGTATCTTCTCTTTCCTGATTTAGACTAAATCTTTTGAATAGGTCTGTCATGTAAACTGTCATCAAATGATGTTCATCTGTTTCAGGGAATTTAACAAATCTTGTTAAGATTCTTGCTAATTCTTTTTCTAAATCTCTATCTATTGGATCAAAATTATCTAAAACTTGTATTGATTCTAATAAAACGTCTGCGTCTGGAATTTGTTTGTATATTCTCTTTTCTGTAGTTACTTCATCTAAATCATATAATTCAAGAATATGTTCCCACCCTTGTTTTATTGCATTAAGAAAAAATAATACTGTTCTTTTCGGACCTTTTGCTACAACCTTTCCATTTTCATTGGTTAACTCCATATAATAGTCTTCTTTTCCCATAAAATACCTCAGATAAACGTATTTAAAAAGTTAATTATTATCAAGAATTCCAGGCCACTCTCTTTCAAAGGTTTCTTTGAATTTGTAAAGTCCTTTAAATTCTAATTCTTCCATCCTTTCGTATGCTTTTATTGCATCTGTTCTTGATCCTCCAAGGATAAATGGATCTGTTATATTATATACGCCAATCTTAACATTTGACTCAGCTACTTCTTCTATTCTTCTGAAACCTTCTTCAATACAAGATTGTTTTTGTTCTTCTGTAAGTATATCATCACTGATTCCTGGCCATTTTGATTCTGCTATTTCCCTATTATTCCTATAAAAACCAAGTTTATCTTTTTCTAAACTTATAGTTGCGATTTTTTTCAGTGCTTTTTTTGTTGCATGTTCTGAACCTGATACAACAAATGGGCTGATTGGATATTCTTTTGATACTGAAAGGTTATTTTCATCTATTTCATCAATTCTTTTTATGCCTTCCTCAATGCAATAATCTCTTTCTACTCCTGTAATAATTTTCTTTAATTCTAAATAAACAGGCCATTCTTCTTTAAATTCTGCCTCACAATCTAGATACATACTAAATCTTTGTGTTTCTAAACTTTTTCCAAGAATCATCTCTAATGCTTCTACTGCTAAGGATTCAGAACCACTCTCGATTATTGGTGATGTAATTTCATAACTATCAATGCCTTCCTCTGGATCAAAATTATCTAAAATAGTCTTCAATTCTTTTAAATAATCATCTCTTGTTTTAGAAATTTCAACTGGTTTTACAGGTTCAGTCTCTTGTAGAACAGGTTCAGCATCTTGCAGTGTAATTCCTACTTTCTTATAAAGATCAATCCATGTTTTAAATTCTTTAATTCTTCTTTTTTTATCATGATCTTCGAAAATATTATGTTCTCCTCTTTCTTTTTCAGATTCATCTAATTCAACAGCAGGAAGATCTATTTGAACATCCCACTTTATCGCTTCATTATAATATCTTGAGAATTCTTCTCCTACTTTTCTAATTTCTTCATCTTGTTTTGGTTCACTAAATATATTTACTTCATTATCTTCATTATATAAGGAATCATCTAATTTTACTCCCACTTTTTGATATGTAGCAATCCCTGATTCTAGTTCTCCAATTCTTTTTTTTTCTTTGTTTTTATTAAATGGATCAAACATCCTTTTTCTGGGTTTTTCTTCTTGTTCCTTTGCTTCTATTTCGCCATCTTCAATTACTCCTGGTTCAGCTTCAGGAAGATCTATAGCTATTCCCTGAGTTTCTGCTTTTTTTTGATATTGTGAGAATTCTTGTTCTAATGATTCAAGCTTTCTTTCTAATTCTAGTTCTTCTTCAGAAGGCTCAAAATCTTTTTTCATCTTAGTATTTAGACATATTACACCTTTATAAATCTTTCGGTTTGTAGTATCTTAAAAGTAGTAACACAAGCCCCGTATTGTAAGAATTCAGCTATTTAATAGCTAAAAACCCCGTCGATAAAAAATATTTATGACTTTTTTGTCTCAGATTTATACACTTTTATACACTAGTGTTTATAAGCTTAGAATGCTTATACTCTATAGTGTGATATTTTAGTCACATCTAGATTAATGTATGTAAAAATGGTATGGTTTGACTCAAGTTTAAGGTTTCAGATGTGTGAATCTGGAATAGATGGAAAGATTAACTCAGTTCAGACTAGCACTAGCTCTATAAGTGGATTTACACCAGGAAAGTAAAAATGAAATATTCTAGTGGATGCGGATATAGCTGTAAAAGTCATGGAAATTATTCTATAGATAGTCTTGTGAACTCTTATAATAGTGAAAAAGGTTATTCTGGTGGCAAATCAGGTATAGATTATATGATTGCAGCAGAACCATCTGCTAATAATTTTGATATTGGTCCTGATTATGTTGAAAACACAAAAAATGAAGTTTATGAAGATACTTATAGAGAATTCAAAAGAGTAAGTCAGACATATTCAAGAGTTGTTGATGATTTCCTAAATCCTCAAAGATCAATGAGCGCCTTTGTTGGAGAATCAGCTGAAATAAAAGACTTTGTAGAAGATGCATTTTTCAAAGTAACTGGAAGAAGTTTTCCAGATGATGTTATAATCCATCTTATTTCAGAAGAAGAGATGAAAAAAATACATCCAAGAAATGTTGTTGGATTTGCAATAAATAGAAAACATCTTGGATTAATGTCAGAAGTCTTTGTCAGAAAAGACACACTAGATAGAGTGATGGTCATATTAGGGCATGAATTAGGACATGTCTTGACAAGAAGATTAGAAAACGAAAGAGATGAAGAAGCAAAAGCATTTGCATTTTCATTAGCTTGGATGAAAAAGATAAAAGAAGAGAATATCGCTAATTTATCAACAGCAATATTATTGGACAGACCAGCCCAGAATGGAATCCATGATGTTGCATTAGATTATGTTTTAAGTTTGATACAGCGGGGAAGAGAGGCAATAGATGTTTGGAAAGATTTAGTCAAAACTTACATCAGAGTAGGTGATATATTATGAGCCCAGCATATGCGTCTGAAAAAGCACTTGCAAATAAATTAAATGCATGTAATTACAAAACAATCCCTTTAGTAGATGTTAATAATTTACATAGTGCCCATAATGCCAAGTTTAATTATGCTTTACAAGATAGAGAATATCAAGGCAGAGTAGCAGAACAAGTTAAGCAGGAAGAAGAGATTAGATATAAGAAGCCCAATGTAGAAGACATATTAAATCAGAGCCAACTTTATCAGAACTAAATTCTATCCCTTATTATTAGGGCCATCATTTCCACAAAGATTTTAAATAAAGATAATTTAATGCAAATAGAATGAAAGAAAACATAATCTTCAAAAGAGAAATTCCTGATTTAAGTCAGAAAAAACTTTCTAAGATTGTTAGGAGACATAATTCTCCTTTATTTAATTCAATCTTAAGAGTTGGAGCTTCATTAAGAAATCCAGAATTTTCATTTGATAACAGAATATATGATCATGTTGTCTTAGATAATGATATTTACAGTGATGAAGATGATTTTAATAATCTTAAATCAATCATGTTGAAGGAGATCGAAGAAAATGAAGATTTTATTGAGGAGTATCTTCAAAAAGTTATAGAAGATTTTAAAAATATGATTCTTTGGTCAGAAACTGTTAAGAAAAAAGATTTTAGCAAAGAGGATGATAAAAAACTTCTTGAAACTTTTAATGAGTTTATAGAACGTTCACTAAAATTAATGGGGCATCTTTGGCCTCCTTTGGGTCCAGAGGAATGGATATTAAAAGAATTAGAAAAAGAACTTTCGGAGTATATCGATCCTAAAGAAAACTTTTCTCAATTTCAAGAAGTTCTTAATCTATTGATTGCTCCTGAAGAAACCTCATTATTGCAGCAGAAAAGAGAAGCCTTGTTAGAATTAGCAATCGATTCTAAAGAGATAAATAAGGTTCATGAAAGATTTGCTTGGATAAATGACCATGGTTTTGTATTTGATTATCAGACATTAGACGATCTGAAAGAAGAAATAAAAAATATTGGAGATGATCCTCAAGAACAATTAAGAAAAATACAGCTTGCTAGAGATATAACTAAGAGAAAAAAGCAGCAGACAATTTCAAAATTCCAATTTAATGAAAGATTCCTTAAACTTATTGAATATGCACAAAAACTTCCTCTTGTAAGATTCACTAGAATAGATTGTCTTATTGAAGTTGCATATAATCTAAACAAACTTTTTAAGGAATTGGAGAAAAGACTTCCAATTGATGAAATAACTTTAGCTTATTATTGGGAAATCCAGGATATGTTAGAAGATAAAGAAGTTGATGTCAAAGAAATAAACAAACGTAAAGATGGATATGGATTCATTTTGTTCGGCAATGTTTTTTACAATTTAACCTTAGCTCAAGCAAGAGATGTGAAAGAAAAAATAGAATCAAAATTATTGCTAGAAGGAGAATTAAAAGGACAAGTGGCTTCTATGGGCTATGCAAAAGGAAGAGTTAAGGTATTAGCTTCTGCAAAAGAAATATCAAAAGTAGAAAAAGGAGATATTCTAGTTACATCAATGACTACTCCAGATTTTGTTCCTGCAATGGAAAAAGCAGCTGCTATTGTTACTGATGAAGGCGGCTTGACTTGCCACGCTTCAATTGTTTCTAGAGAAATGGAAACACCTTGTATAGTTGGAACAAAGGTTGCAACTAAAGTTCTAAAAGATGGAGATTTAGTAGAAGTTGACGCTAAAAACGGCACAGTCAAGAAAATATCATCTTTTCCATAAAACATTTAAATTCCTTTTTCCTTATATTTCTATATGAATATTGAAGCATTAAAGCAAGTTTTTGGATCAATAACAAAAGCTACTGAAATAATGTACTTGATGTATGGCCAAAAGCCTGTTGTAAGACAAGGATTTTATGATAATGAGATAGGCAGAGTTAAAGAATTCTGCAGAAGACACAATCTTACCTATGAAACAGCCCCATACAAAGTAATCTTAGCAGATTCTCATAAAAGATATTCTAACAAAGGATTAAAAGCAAGGATTGATGATCCAAGAAGAGGGATGTTCTTTGTCTACATATCAAAAGATGAAACAAGAGCAACTGAAGCAAGGGTCCATGAAATGAAAGACAACTACAGAGAACTAGGATTAGATCTTGGATATCCTGAATGCTGTGTTGATTTTTTCTACAAGAACGAGCCAGAAAGAAGCAAACTAGATAATGATTATATTCTTCCTGCATTAAATAATTCAGAAGGATTTAGTTTTCCTTTTTACACAAACATCTTGAAAAGAAATCAAGATAGTGTTTTACTTAGTCATTTTCCTCATTCTTTCAAATGTGAAGAGTCTATCAACATTGCAAAAAGAAGATTAAAGATGATTATGGAACTAGAACCAACTTTAGCAATGAAATTAGTACGTGAATTAAAATGTAAAGTAAGGATTGGAAGCAAAACAGTAGAATTCTCTTAAAATTCACGAAGGTTTATAAACATAGTTTACTCTATATTATATAGTATCGGGGGTTCTGGTGTTTTATTGTAAGATGGTTGAGAGCAGACAAAGAAGAGATATAGAAAGTATTGGTATAGATGGCAAAATTTTGATTCATCCTTCTGATGAGGAAATTGCCAAATTAACAGAGAT
>JAZGHU010000043.1:0-5051 GCA_036481345.1 Candidatus Woesearchaeota archaeon | reverse complement strand
GAAAGGATGGAGTTCGTTCCTAACTTAGATGAGTTTACTAACATATATGTTGATTCTTTTATAGCTTCATTTGAAAGGATACAATCAAATTATAGAAATCAAAGAACTGCTTTTGACAATCTGTTTGCTTTGACAGAAGAAAAAGATAGTGCTTTTCTTAGAGCTGTTAAAAGGAAGTTACATATTTCAGATTATAAAAAAGAGATGTGGTATAGATGGGAAAAAACATTAGAAAGGCTTGATAGAACAAATGCTGCAGAGATTGGTAATGAACTAATGGAAGCTATTAAAAACTAATACTAGAATTGCTTTTATCCAAAACAAATATCTTTGTTTCTTCTGGCTGGCAGAACATTGCTAACAGATCAATAATATCTCCTAGAACTTCTTTTATTTTTGTTTTATTAATAGGGGGTAGAGCATCAATATAATAGATTATATTTTCAGAAGATTCTTCAATCTTTGCTTTGTCTGCATCTCTCCAATTCCATCTTCTACATAACACATCTTTAGAATCCTTATAGATAACTTCTCCTTTGCTTGGAGTTTCTTCTTCATCTGAGCCAATTGAAGTAAACTTTTCTTTGCCAGTTGCAATCTTCAATGAGATACTTCCTTCAATCTTATCCAGATCCTGTACACCCATTGGTATCAGATGTTTTAATGAAAGATAATTAGATACATCAACTGCTTTGTTTATCCTAGGGGCTCCTCTTCCTTTCAAAACATTTCTCATCAATGTTTCAACAGAACAATGATAAGATGATGGCTTGCTTCCAAATTCAGAATATGCTGTTCTCCATGGTGATATCAATGGATGTTTTGCAATATTTTCTGGAGTAAAATCAAATTTGATCAGATTTTCAATCTCTTCTAGAAGATGATAGATCTTATCATCACTGCCTTTATTATTTATATTTTTAGCAATAACAATTCCTAACTTAAGCTTTGGAAATTTGTTAAAAACTTCCTTTGAAATGGTTAACTTCATTTTTTTCTTTTTTTCTTACCTAATTTCTCATTAATCTCTTCTACTTCTTTTCTAATATGCCTCATTATTTTCAAGAGATTTTTAGATTCCTTCCATTTCAAGATTACTAAGATAAGATATAGTCCAAACAATCCACCTATAAATCCCTGTAATATTGTAAAGAATTTTGCAATAGGACCTAATAATGGAATTGCTGTTTCATTTAATACCATATAGAAAATTTGGAAATACTATTATTTAAGCTTTTCCAAATCAAACGAGAATACTGTCCCCTATAGGAAACTAAGAATTAAACAGCAGTTCTATTCAAGCTCTTCTTCTTCTGCTTCAGCTTTTTTACTAACTACTTTATCTGCTTCGTTATATCCTTTAATGAAGCCTTCTTCTTCTGCTGAGATTTCATCATCTTCTACTGAAGATGATTCATCGTCTTCTTTACTCTCATTCTCTGAGTACACTTCTTCTTCATAAAATTCTTCTTCTACCATTCTTTATCCCCGTAAATATAACGGTATTATATACTAAAGGATGAAAATATATGGTATATAAAGCTTTACTTTATACACTATATACCCCCCCTATTTTAATGCTTTTTTTAACTTTTCTGTTAACTCAGCTATTTTCTTTGAACTGTTCAAAGATGCCTTCATCAAGATAGTATTCTGCCCTTTTAACCTGTCTATTTCCTTATCTCTTCTTTCTAATTCTTCTTCATACCACTTTTCTAGTTGTTTTTCTTTTTTCATATTTTCTTTTCCATTAATATTTCAAGCCATTTAATATTTTTATTTTCTCTAGCTTTTTGAGTGACTTTTTTGATTCTTTTGAAGCCATATTTTTTATAAAATTTTTCTGCATAAGGTGTGCTATGAACTTTAAGTTTTCTTATTTTTCTTTTCTTTGCAACTTTTTCTATATTGTCTATTAATTTTTTACCTACTCCTTTTCCATGATATCTTGGATTAACAAACATTGTTCTGATTTCATTATCTCTAAGTCCATTAATTCCCAGTATTCTGTCTTTTGCGACTACAAGATAATAATCAGTATTTTTTGATTTTCTGATAATCCCTGCCGGAGACATGTTTTTGTAAAAGAAATCACTAACTTTCTTAGGTTGGTATTTAGATAAAACCTCTCTTATATTTTTATGAATAAAATAACTTACTCTTCTAGCATCCTCTTTTTTGAATTTTCTTATTTTCATTTTAAAACTCACTTAATGAAGCTTGCTTTTGCTGAATTTCATACTCTTCCTGCTCTTTTTTGTCTTCATCACTGAAAATAGGGATTCCATATTCTCCATCATAGCCTGGTTGAACTTCAATCTTTCCTTCTCTGTTTTTGATAATCATTTCTGCTATTTTTGGATCTACTACTTTTGCTAATTCTTCTTGAGGAACATTTAATGAGATGTTTAATTCTGTTTTGAATGCTTTTTGGAGTTTGTCAAATTCAGTCCAAACTGTTTTTGTTGCAATACCTTTTCCTAATAGTTTAGAAATTATTTCTGATACTGGAATTAGTCTTTGGAAACTTGGAGCTCCTTCTAGTTTAAATCCTTCAGGTCTATCTGCTAATTCTTCTACTCTGTATTCAACTCCAATTGTAACTGGCTTTCCGCATTTAGGGCAGATTCCATTTAGTTTTTTTGTTTGTTCTGGAGAGAGGCATACATTACAGTTTCTATGTCCACTCCAATGATATTTTCCATAAGCTGGGTCCACTTCAATTGTTCCTGTTAATCCTTCTTTTGTTCTTAATGCTTTTAGAAGGTTATCATAAGTTAGTTCTTTAAAATCAAATAAAGTTGCTTCTCTTCCAATTCTCCAAGGCCAGAAACTGTGAGAATCTGAATTTGAGATTAATGAAAACTTATCTAATGAAGATAATCTCCAGTTCATTGGTGGATCTGAACTTAATCCTGTTTCTAATGCATGAATATGTTTTACTTTATCTTTGAAAGCATCTTCTACTGAAGTATGATGAGACATTGCTCCAAGAAGTCCAAACCAAGGTGTCCAGATGTGTGCTGGAATTATCTCAATTTTATTGCTTATCTCCATCAAAGATTCTGTCAGATCAACACAAGGAATCTTAAATATTGGCCTTCCATCATAATCAACTCTTCCTTTTGATAGAAAATATTCTGTTATCTGCTCTGCAGTTGCAATATCTGGAGCCAAGATAACATTATGAACCCTTCTTCCTTTATCTCTATCAGTATAGATCAAACTTACCTCTGTCTGCATCACAAAAGGCATTCCAGTTGCAGTTCTTAAGATTCCAGTATCATCTTCTGTAAGATTTGCTTTGATCTCCTTGATCCATTCTGGATGTGTAAAATCAGACGTCCCAAGAAGATTCAATCCTTTTACTCTTGCCCACTTTTCCAAATTAGGAATATCCAACTGTTTAGAAGTTGCTCTAGAATATTTTGAATGTAAATGTAAGTCGGCTATGTATTTCATATCTAAACACCCTTACTGATTAATTTTAAAGAGAAGGTATAAAAATGTTTTTATCAGGAACCTCTTTAGGAGACCCTAATCTATAGATCTGATTGAAATTCATATCCGGAGAGATCTCTCCAGCATCTCCTTCTACAACAAACACACTATCAGGTAAAGAATATAGGTTTCTTGCAGCTTGCAATCCATATTCCCTTGCTGCCTCTAATCCACTAAAAGAAAAAGGGCATAATAGTGGAAGTGTTTGCCTTCCTCTATTATCAAATATATCTGGTCTTTTTTTGTTTATAACAATAACTATTCCTGTTTCTGGATCTGTTACAGGCTCATATTCTATAAGGAATTCTAATCTTGGTATTCCTTCCCCAGGAGCAAACTTCATATCAACTTTTGTAAGCTCTCTGCAAATAAGCTCATAATTTGGTGCAATCATGTATAAATCTTTATAGAAAATTAATATAAAAAGCTTATTCTTCTCATAGAACAACCTTTTTAAAGCCACAATTGTTTTTAGAATTATGAGGGGTTTATTGAAAGAGATTGACAGAATAAAGAAGAGTTCTGTCAAGAAAAAGATTGATTCTAGGATCAAAGAATTCAAAAGTTTTCAAAAAGGTTCTAGCAATGATATCTTCAAAGAATTATGTTTCTGTATTTTGACTGCAAATTCTAATGCTGAAAGATGTATTGATGTTCATAGCAATGTTGGAAATGGATTTCTTAATTTGACTAATGCTAAATTAAGAGATAGATTAAAAGAATGTGGAGCAAGATTCCACACAAAAAGAGCAGGTTATATTTCTGAAGCAAGAAGATATAGAAATACTTTGAAATATGTTATGAAACATTTTAAAGATGAAACTAAAAGAAGAGAATGGCTAGTTAAGAACATAAAAGGCATTGGCCACAAAGAAGCATCACATTTCTTAAGAAACATAGGATACCACAACTATGCAATAATTGATTTTCATATTATTGATGTCTTGGCAAAATACAGAGTTATAAGAAGACCTCAAAAACTAAACAAAGATAGATATCATAAGATAGAAGATAAACTCAAAGAAGTTGCTGAAAAAGCAAAACTCAATCTAGGAGAGTTAGATTTATATTTATGGTATCTAGAAACAGGAAAAGTTCTGAAATAGATCTATTTCTTCTTTACTGTTTCTTCTTTAAGGATTTTCTTTGCAATTATAAAGACCACTAATGCTAACACTAAAAAACTGATCAATGTGCTTAAGAAAGAACCCCATTTGATTACAATAGAACCAATAGTAAAAGAGGCTTCCTGCCATACCTCTCCAGGAATTACTGGAACAATGAAAGGCATCACAATATCATTAACCAATGATTTGACTAGATCTTTTGCAGCAGCACCCATAACAAATGCAAGAGCCATGCCGACTAAAGCATATTCTCTTAAAAAATCTCTAAATTCTAAAATATGTTTCTTAACCATTTTTTTATCTCCTTTTTTTTCTTAATGCAATTACTGCTTGAGGATATGATATCTCAATTGATTTTTCTTTAGATAGACGATCATATACTTCTTTAGCTACATTGCTTGTATATTCCTGTACTTGCTTTGC
>JAZGHU010000042.1:0-2795 GCA_036481345.1 Candidatus Woesearchaeota archaeon | reverse complement strand
GTATGCTAAACATCTTATGGATTTTAATACCTATAATTGGATGGTTTGCAGTTGGCGGATATAGTATACGAATAATCAAGAGTTGGATCAAAGGAGATTTTAACGAGCTGCCAGAATTTAACTTTGGAGAGGATATGAAACTGGGATTCTTTATGTTTCTGAAATCTATACCTTTTATCATAGTGTATATGATTGTTCAGTTTATTCTAGGATATCTGAAAACAACAGGAATGATAGTTAATTTTTTCATAGCTCTTTTTGTTGTGCCAATCTTAGTAATAAACTTCTTTAACAAAGAAACAGTTACATCTTACTTTGAGTTTGAAAAAGTTAAGCCTGTTTTCCAAAACATCGGAGACTATGTTCTTGTTCTATTGAAGAGTATTGCTTTACAGATTATATTCTTAGTATTGATAGTTGTGCTTGTTGGAATTCCAGCAGGAGCATTTACAAAGAATATATTCTTAGCTGACTTTTATAGAAGAACTGTAGAACAAGTTGAAGCATAAATTTTTATAAAGTTGAGTCAAGCTCAACAGACTTTGAGGAAACCTCAAAGTTTTTTTCTTTTTGCTTTTTTATATAATTTATCAAGATGAACAATCCATTCTGTTGACGTTATATTTTCTATTTCTCCTGACTGATACATTATATCATATTCTAATCTATGAATTGAAACGTGGCTTACTTTGTTATCCCCACGTGTATTATCTGCACGTTTAGAAACCCTAGGAGATAGACATGCTTGCACTTCCCAATGAGGGATATCAATCTCAACAATCTTTTTTCTGCTAAGTGGCTTGCTAAATACCCTTACTCTTAATTTATCGTCCTGATATTTAAGCCCTTTTTCAGTATAACCCTCGTCATATCCAAAATCTAACACCCTATATTCTTTTCCAAGAACTCCAACAATAACTTGTGCTTGCTCTTCTAAGCTTACCATCTTACTCCATGCCTGGCATTCCGCCCATGCCGCCCATTCCTGGAGGCATTCCACCCGGAGGCATTCCACCAGCTCCACCTGCATCTCCTGTTGCAATTACATCATCTATTCTTAGAATAAGGTTTGCAACTTCTGATGCAGATTTTATAGCCTGTGTCTTTATCTTCAATGGTTCGATTACTCCTTTTTTCCAAGCATCAACAATTTTGCCTGTGAAAACATCAATACCTGCTGTTTCTTGTTTTTTATCATGAGCTTGTTTCATCTCAGTTAGAACATCAATTGGATCTAATCCAGCATTCTCAGCTAAAGTTACTGGAATTACTTCAACAGAATCTGCAAAAGCTTGAACAGCTAATTGTTCTCTTCCTTTTAGCTTATTAGCATATTTTCTTAGTTCTTTGCTTAATTCAATTTCAGGAGAACCTGCTCCAGCAACAACTTTTCCTACTATTAATGAAGCTGCTATATCTCCGATAGCATCATCTACTGCTCTTTTGATTTCGTCGACAACATGCTCTGTTCCGCCTCTGACTAATAATGTAACTGATTTTGGATTTTTGCAGTTTTTGATATAGACCATCTCTTCGTCTCCAACTTTGACTTCCTGTACTAATCCTGCATTACCTAGATCAGAATCATCTAAATCATCTATTTTAGTAACTATTTTTGCTCCTGTTGCTCTAGTCAAAGCATCCATATCTGATTGTTTAACCCTTCTAACAGCAAACACTCCTTCTTTTGCTAAGAAATGTTGTGCAAGATCATCAATTCCTTTTTGACATACAACAACTGTTGCTCCTGATGCTAATACTTTATTTACCATTTCTTTTAGAATCCTTTCTTCCTGCTCAACAAAAGCCTGCATCTGATTTGGATCTGTTATCTGTATTTTTGCATCCATTTCAGTGCTTTTAATCTCTAAAGCAGAATCAATCAATGCTATTTTTGCATTCTTAACATATTTTGGCATTCCTGGGTGTACTCTTTCCTTATCTATTACAATTCCTTTAACTAATTCTGAATCACTTACACCTGTTCCAACTTTTTTCTCAACTTTTACATCACTAATATCTATTGAACCGTCTTCATTTACAACAGAAGTAACAGCATCAACAGTTAATTCAGCAAGCAGTTCTTTGCTTCCTTCTGCCCCTTTCCCTGTCATAGCAGTTATTGCTATTTTATTTAAAATATCAGTATCTTTGATAGAAACATCCTTTGCAATTGATTCTAAGATTTCTTGTGCTTTGTCAGCAGCTAATCTATATCCTTTTGCAATAACAGTTGAATGAACATTTTTTTCTAATAATGCTTCAGCATTCTTTAATAATTCTCCAGCTAAAACAACTGCTGTTGTAGTTCCATCTCCAACTTCTGCTTCTTGGGTTTTAGCAACTTCAACAATCATCTTAGCAGCAGGATGTTCAATATTCATCTCTTCTAAGATTGTGACTCCATCATTAGTTACAGTCACATCATTTATAGAATCAACCAACATCTTGTCCATTCCTTTTGGTCCAAGAGTTGTTCTTACTGTTTCAGCCACTAGATTTGCAGCCATTATATTATTTCTTTGAGCATTTCTTCCTGTACTTCTTTGAGTACCTTCTGGCATAATGAATATAGGTTGTACTTCTTTTGTCATATTATCTCCCCCAATTTCTTAATTCTGAGAATAGTTAATTCTTTAAAAAGTTTGTTGTTGTTATAGTAAAAATATAGAAAAATGTGACAAAAAAGTCACGGAATTATTTTTTTACTGCTTCTTCTTTCATTGGACTAAAGAAAGCTTGGATCTGGTCTTCGTGAGGCTCCTCTCTCACTTTCATCCTCTTCCTTATCTCTT
>JAZGHU010000041.1:0-27004 GCA_036481345.1 Candidatus Woesearchaeota archaeon | reverse complement strand
TTACAACTTTGCCAGCATCAATAGAATGTTTTTTGATAATCTCATGCATTTCCTGCCTATCATAACCTTGTTTTGCCAGCTCCATCAATATAACTTCTGTTGCCATAAACGGCAGCTCTTCATTAAGATATTTTTTTATCTGAGCAGGATAAACAACCATTCCATCTGTAATATTTTGATATAATTTTAAGATTGCGTTTGCAAGCAAAAATGCTTGTGGAATATCTATCCTTCTTATTGAAGAATCATCTAAAGTTCTTTCAAACCATTGATTAGAATGAATATGTGAAAAATCTAATTGTAAGTTCATTAATTTTCTTGACAAAGCAGTCATTCTTTCTGATCTCATTGGATTTCTTTTGTAAGCCATTGCTGATGATCCTGTCTGTGATTTTGCAAAAGGTTCTTCCATTATCTTTAGATTTGACATTAATCTCATATCAACAGCAAACTTATGAGCAGATTCAGCAATTCCAGCTAATGCTTTTGCTACAATTGTATCAAACTTTCTTGTATATGTTTGCCCTGTGATGGGAAAAGAATTCTTAAATCCTAATTTTTCACTGACTAACTTATCTAATTCTTTTACTTTTTCATAATTGTTGAATAATTCCATATATGATGCTTGAGTTCCAGTAGTTCCTTTAACACCCCTTGCCAATATTGGAAATTCTAATCTTTTTAAATCTAAAATTAAATCTTGTATGTATAAAGTAATTCTTTTTCCAATTGTTGTTGGCTGTGCAGGCTGATAATGAGTATATCCTAATGTAACTAATGCTTTGTGTTCTTCTGCAAACTTAGTTAAATTGTTTATTGTATTGATTATTCCTTTTTTTATTATTTTCAAAGCTTCTTTTATCTGAATTAAATCTGTATTACAGCACACAAACTGAGAAGTAGCTCCTAAGTGAATAATTCCTTTAGCTTTTGGACAATGCAGTCCATATTCATAAACATGAGCCATGACATCATGTCTAATTTCCTTTTCTTTCTCTTTTGCAGTGTTGTAGTCAATAGTTGTTTGAGCTTTTTTTAATTCATCAACCATCTCTGGAGTTATTTGTTTTAAGCCCAGTTCCATCTGAGATTCTGCTAAAGCTATCCAGCATCTTCTCCATGTTGTAAACTTAAACTCCTCAGAAAAAATATACTGCATTTCCTTATCTGTATATCTCCCAACTAACGGATCCTGATAAACATCATGTGCCCCCATTTAAAATACAAATTAAGGAGTTTTTAAAAAGTTTTAGGCAAAACTTTATGCATTCAACTAAGATAATAAACTTTTTAAAAGAGATGGGATTAACATTTTATATGGCAGATACAGCTCAAATTCAAGAAATTCCAGTGGTTGCAGATTATAGAATTTTAGTAAATGCAATTAGAGATGAAGTTTTCATAAACTGCGATGATGATTTAGAAGCAGTGCTTACTTCTCCAGATAAGAGCGATACTCCTATTCCAGGAAATGAAACAATAATCCTTCAACCCACAAGTACCATCAAAAGATGGTTTTCCTCAGCTCAAACAGTAATTACTTTTGAAAATAATGTAGCTTTAAGATATACAAAAGGATTGAACAAAGATTACTTAGATGGGAGCTTAGCAGAAGAACAATTTAAAGCATTAGGGGATTCAGAATTCAATATATTTGTTTATAGAGATTTTACATCACTTGTAAATTCAATAGGCGGTCTTGCAAAAGAATATGCTGACAAACACAATTTAAAGTTAAAAGTCAAAGTAAGAAATTTCTATCCGGGATAATTCTAAAATTCTTAATTTTTCAATTAAAACTAATCTTTTCTATACGCAAAATGCAGAATTTTAAGGATAGAAGGGATTAGGTTCAAGAATTCAAACTCTGTCTTATGGAAAAAGTGTTACTTTTAAAAAAAGAAAAAAATGTGAGAACTTATCTCACACTATAGACTAAGCTGATTTGTCCTGTTACAGATACTTTGTCAGGCATGATTGCAGCTGCTTCTTGAATTACTGCGTCTCCTGCTGCTTTTGCTTCCATTGCATACATGTAAGGTCTGTAGTAATGATCTGCTTCTGAAACAGTTTTTACTTTGCCTAATCTAACATCTAAGCTGTCTGCAATTGCTTCTGCTTTATCTTTTGCATTTGTTGTTGCTTTTGCAATAGCTTCTTTCTTGACTTCTTGTTCTTTTTCATCACTTAAGCCAAAATTGATGTTTTGGATCTGGTTTGCTCCGTTATTGACAGCAACATCAACGATAGTTCCAACTTTGTCTAAATCTTCAGTTGTAATCTTTAATGTTTGTGTTGCTCTCCATCCAACAACAGTGCTTTTGCCATTTTCATATCTTCTTTCTTCATATAAGCTTAGTCTTTCAGTAGCAATATCATCTTCTGATATTCCTTTGTATCTTAAGCCATCTATGATGTCATTGATTACTTTATTTGCTTCTGATTGAGCTTCTTCTGCACTTAGCTTGACAATTGAGATTCCAGCCCAAACTTCTGCTTGGTCAGGATCAACTAATATCTCTGAATCTCCAGATACATTAATTGTCTGTCCTCCTGTACAGCCAGTTATAGCCAGCATTACAATCATAAACATTCCAATAATTGCTTTTATCATTTTGTATACCTCCTAGTTTGTAGTAGGGTTAACTACCTTTCCAATAAATAAGATGTTTCCTGTTCCTTTTTCTTGTATCAGGAAGATAAATGGATGGTCTGCCATGAATACAGGTATTTGAGAGCCAGGCCCCGCAGAACCCACTTTCATAACAACAGCTGTTGCAGCAGCTGCCTCTGTTCCTTCTTCATTAACCTCAACAAAAGCCTGATGGATTACATCACCAATATACAACATATCTGTTCCATCCATGCCTGAAAAGTCAGCCCCCCCCAGAATAAATGCATCTTTTATACCCATGTTTTTCAAGTTTTTTACCATAAAATATTTTGTTTCAAACTTGAATTTAGGCATATAAACGTTAACTCTCTGATGCCGAAGCGTCTCTTTCCATTTATCAAGATTCTCTGTTGAAATCTCAATAGAACTTAAATCTTCTTTTGGAAGAAGAACAATCATTGAAAGCTCCTCTTCATCATATAATAGCTCAACTATTTGCAGATTATTTGTTTCTGCATAATTAAATTTGGCTTCATCTCCTGTCAGTTTCATCATATCAGTTTTAACCATATTATCAGGAGTTATTTTAAAATCCATTTCTCGAGTATTTTCCTTGTCAAATTCTTTTAACCATGTTCCTTTGAAATAAATAGCATTAGTCAGGACCATTCTTGTCATTGAGTTTATGACTCTCGCTGGAATTAGGTCTTTTATTTTATCATTTGTCTTGTCTTCAACCCAGCTATTTATTGTTTTTCTTGAAGCTTCTGGCTGGTTTTTGAAATCTAAATTAGTTGTTTTTCCACCATAATATTTTTCAATTGTGCTTAAATAAGTAGCTAAGAAAGGATAGGTTTTCTCTGCCCATAGTGCATTTGCTGTGTGAAGTTTGTATGATTTATCTTTTTTGTTTATTTCAGTGTAGATTTTTGCTGTATTAAGCCTTAGGATACTTGCCTCTGGGAAATGAAAAACCTCAGCTATCTCTTTTGCTGTATCTCCTTTTGCTCCTTCATAAGTCATTGCCAATGCTGTTGAAATAGAATATGGAGAAAAGAATACATTTCCTTCTTGATTTAGTTCTTTATATAAATCAAAAGCAAATTGGTTGTTTGCATCAACTACCTGTTTAATTCCATCAGCTGTTGCTTGGGAATCATCTATAGGTATTGGTTTTTCACCACACCCTGTGATAATTAAAAGAGATATAATCAATATACTAATAATAATTTTCATTTTATTAATCCTCCATATAGGTATTTGAAGTTAAGATATACCTTTATAAATACCTGTCGAAAGTTTCAATTTGATTAGAAGTTATTGGGGTTTTATAGAAGTCCTCTTTCTCTAAAATCAATTATATTTCCAGGTACTGATCTTGTGCAAACATCAGAAAGATATTTGAATAATGCAGCATGCCAGTATTCTTCAGGAACACTCATAACTGCTGTTGCTGTATCCTGATTTTCTTCTAGTTCCCTAGAAATACCATGAACAACTTGATCTGAAATGCTGTAATTACAGTTTGTTTGGCTTTCTATTTTATTTGCAAATCTATAACCTATAGAAAAAGATCTTCTTGCATTAGATAATGTTTCTTCATCAACATCAAATCCTTCAAAATAATAATCATTACCCATTTCTGGCAAGTAAAGCATTGGTTTTTCAGCAGTGAGGATGCCTTTTCTTACAATAGTATTCTCATAAATAGTACCTGAAATAATATAATATGGAAGTTGGGTTTTTCCAAAAGAATGGAGGGTTCTTTCTTCTACTCTTGGTTTTACTACATCTACTAAAGTTAATAAAAAAGACAGATCATCCATAATAAATATTAACCATTTTCTGCTTTATAAATCTGATGTAAAAACAGATTTCAAAAAGATATGTCTGTCTAAAGGTTCAATTTGATTAGAAGTTAACTTCTAGGTTTCCTAAAAGTTTGTAAAGTTAAAGCCTATTTTTGATATTCCGTCACAAATAAAATTCAATGTATCTTCTGGAGTTCCTAAGGAAGTATCTACACTAACTACACTATCTAATTGTTTTATATAACCTTCATATTTTTCTATCATTCCAGCTAAGAATTCAGGATTTTCATGTTCTTTTAGGGGTTCCCCTGTTTCTTTTGCTCGCTCTTCAAGCCTCGTAACAATTACATCCATTGGAGCATGTGTGTAAATGACAAAGTCAGGCATTAATGGAAGATCATCTGGAATAGGCAAATCTATCCCCATAGACACTGAATGATGAGTTAAAGTTGAAAGAAGATATCTATCAGATACAACATGATTATCCTGTAATAAATCCCCAATTTCCTCGGCAGCAATATGATTACCTGATAAATAAAAATGATAACTAGCAGTAGGAGAATATCTTCCAACAGCCCTTCTTACAGAACTAATAGCTTCAGGAGGGCAAGCATAAGGCTTCCCATTTATTTTTGCCATTAAATTATCTGCAGCAGTAGTCTTACCAGTTGCATCAACTCCTGCTAGCTCAAAGAATTTATATTTGCTCATAATAAGAAATAAACTATTTTCTTTTAAAAAGTTTACTTAACGCTTTTTAAAGCAGTAATTGCAACTTCAATCTGCTTATTATCTGGCTCTCTTGTTGTAATCTTCTGAACCCAGATTCCAGGCATAGTAATCCATCCAATCAGTTTGAATTTTTTGAATCTATCTCCAAATTTCAGGACTTCAAAAGAGACAGCTGCAACAATAGGAAGCATTAAGATTCTTAAGAAGAGAAGAAGTAATCTTTGGAGCCAGAAATTAAGGCTTATCCCTAATGCTGAGACAAGTACAGGCAATAATGAGAATAGTAAGATGCTGATAACTAGGACAATTATTAAGAAACTTGTTCCACATCTTGAATGTTCTTTTGGAAACTTTTTTGCATTTCTTATTGTTAATTCTTTTTTTGCTTCAAAGCAATTTACAGCTTTGTGTTCTGCTCCATGATATTGGAAAACTCTTTTTACATCATTAAACATTGAGATGACTCCTAGATATGCTAATAATAAAGCCATCTTGATGAGTCCATCAATAAAGTTGAATAGAATTGGGCTTGTATCTTCTTTTACACCTATCCAATGTGTTAATGCATAGGGAAGAACAATAAAAAATCCAATGACAAAAGCAAATGTAATGAACAATGTCCAGAAAACATCTTTTTTTGTTATTTTTTCATGTTTTTCTAACTGCTGGTCAGCACTCCAAAGTAAAGTTTTTGTTCCTTTGACTAAAGTGTCAAACAAAACAAATCCTCCTCTGATAAATGGATATTTTGCAATCTTCAGTCTTTTTATCTTTTCTTTCTTTGTCTTGATCTTTTTGTTAGGAAGTCTAACAGAAACAGCCATCTTGGTAGGAGATCTCATCATAACCCCTTCTATCACTGCTTGTCCTCCAATGTGATCCATAATAAAGAATTCTTATTTAACTTATATAAACGTTTCTAAAACTCTTCTTCAAATTTTTTAGCTCTGTTCTGTTGCAACTGAGCATAAACTAAAACTCTTTTAGCAGGATCTCTTGGCAATCCATCATCTATTTCTTCTCTAATGCTCTCATCTAATGATAAAACTGAACAGAATTTTCTTCACAAACAGCTCTATGTTCAGGGGGACTTAAATGTAATTCAAGAGTGTAATTAAGTTTAGGAATAAAAATAGAATATGCTTTAACAGAAGTTTCTCTTTCACACCTATCACATACCCCTTTGTAGGGTTCAATAGATGTTACAAATGGCTCTCCTTGTGCAGCCAATGTAGTAAAATCTCCATCTAATCTCTCTACTTTCAATCCATTAAGATATTTAATCAATTCTTTCATAGAAATAATCAATAAGTGGGGTATTTAAAGATGATGTAATCCAATAGCTTTTTAAAAAATAATCATTCATCAAACAAAATGGGAAATACATATGGTGTTCCAGTGGTCATAGATCATGAAGAAGTTCCATTAAAAGTACTAGCAAGTATGCAACACATAGGTTGTATTATTGATGAATCTGGAAATCTAAAAGGCTGTGGTTATGGGAAAGTAACTGAAGATTCTCAAGAAATTTATCTGATTAATACATTAGAAAGAGAAGTAGCTGAAACAATAAGAGAAGCCTTAATGGTAGATCCAAGTCTGAATGTTTTACCAATAAGACTTCCTGATAAGGATATGGTATATGTTAGAAATAGAGAAAGATCAGATTATACTCAGATTACAAGGGTATTTAGATTAAGGCAAGGTCATATGGCAGATGATATGGAAGAACTTTCATCAATCTTAAAAGAAATAGGCCCCCAAGAAACTTTAGAAGTGTCATACAATCAAAACAGTGTTTCTTGCCCATATGATTGGGAAGTATTTGTTAAGAAAAAAGAATGAAATATCCAAACATGCAAAAACTAGCACAAGCATATTTTTCTGATTCCAACTATCAAGAACACATAAGACTCAATTATAAGAATGCTGAACAAATATTAAGTCAAACAGAAGATCAAATTATAGATCCATGGGATTCTACACTTTTTGATAAGTTAATAGAGATATTTGAAAGAAAAGGCATAATGGCTGAATTAGGAGAAGAAACATTTGCAATAACAAGAATGCTTTCTTTATCTGATGAACACAAAAGTAAAATAGAAAGAATAATCCCAGAACTTCTTAAACAATTAGAAAATCCAAAAGAACCATTTGCTGAAATCTTTGCAATGCCAACAAGGTGTTATTAATTAAGAATTCTCTCCTTGTAAAGGAACAAAAGTAACATTAGAAAATCTTTCTTTATCTATAATCTTGCCTGCTATGAATTTATGTTTTATCATGTCTCCTACTTTTTCAGGATAAAGCAGAATCCCTCCATCTGGATTTAATTGTTTTGTGAGTATATATGGATTAAATTTACCTTCTTTTAATTCTACTCCTGCTGTTAGATAGATTCTATCAAAAGGGGCTTCTTCTTTAAAACCAACTGAACCATCTCCACAAATAACTTTAAATCTTTTTTCAAATCCTTTATCTCCAAAATGTGCTTTGAGGTTTTTTTCAGCAAGTTCTGCTAATGCAGGAACATATTCTATTGTAACTACTTTTCCTTCTTCTCCAACAAGATATGAAATAACAGCAGCATGATAACCACAACCAGACCCTACTTCAAGAACCTTCATTCCTTTTTCAAGTTCTAATACATCTGACATAAATCCAACCATAGATGGTTGAGAACATGTTTGACCTGTTTCACCAAGTGGTAATGGGAAGTCATTGTATGCTAGATCTTTAATATTAGTTTCATAATCCCTTCTTGTTGAAAAAAGATTTGCTATAGTCATAAGTAAGCTACCAGCATTCTTTCTAGATTCTGTCTCGCCATCTTTAGTTCCTGAAAAAAAGTTTCTTGCAAATTCATCCATTTCTCCCATTAAATCAGGATCAAACGCACCTAATACAGTTGAACCATCTGTTAGAAAATCTCTTCTATCTACTTTTCTCATAGCTTCTAGAACTTTTTCATCTCTTGGTGATTTATGCTTTAAATAGAATTCTTTGGTTCTTACTAATTCAACTAAATCATCATTGTTCATAGTAAGAAGTTAATCATACTCTATTTAAAAAGTTTTTATAATAATTATCTCTTCTCGTTTTTTTCTAATTTCTTAATAAATATCTCTTCTAGATTGATCTTATGTATCCAGCAAAGTTTGTTTAACTGCCAAAGGATATCTGCAATCTCATCTTCAAATTCTTCTTTTGATTGGTTTTCTCTTACAGCTTCACAAACTTCACCAATCTCTTCTACTAGATGCAGAATAATTTCAGTATCATCTTTAGGCAGACAATTCTTTTTAGTCATCTGTTCAATCTGTTTATTTTTTAATTCTTCAAGATCCATTTATATCACCTTAATCAAAAGATATTTTTGACCTATATAAAGATAATGAAATTCAACAAACTTTTTAAATATTAGTCCATTACTCTAATTAAAATGACAGAATTAGACCAAGCTGTAGAACAAACTTTTAAAATGCAATGTAAAGGTCGTGATGCAGAAGGAAATGAAGTATTTGGAAATCCAGTTGAAGTTAAAGTAATGGTAAGGCAAGAAGGCAGCAAAACTATAAAGGGTGGAGTTGAGGGTTGCGAATACACTACAGGATTGCATAGACATCTGTGCAATGCATCTCATTCAAGAGGAGAAGAAGTTGGTTGCCCTTATGTTTTTCAGATTCCACACACACTTGATTATGCAAAGAAAGCTATAAAAGAAGCAGAAAGTAGAGACCCTAAATAACAATCTATTTCTCTCAAAGACAAACCTTTTTAAAAAAATCCTAACTTACTAATAATATGACAGACCAAGAATATCCAAATATGTTGGAACTAGCTAAAGCATATTTTTCTGACCCTGCTTATGATGCTAATATACAGACCGACCATAGAAAAGATGCTGAAGAAATCTTAGAAGGCAAAGATTATCAAGCTACAAACCCCTGGAAATCTGTACTTGATTATCAATTGCGAGACATATTTTCTAGAAAAAGAGTAATGGTAGAACTAGGAGAAAATAAAATGGGGTGGATAATGGCCTTTTTTGGAGGTGTTAAACGTCAGAAAAGAATAGAAGAACTAATTCCAATACTTCTAGAACAATTTAATGACCCGGAACATCCTTTTAGTGAAATCCAAGAAATATCAAATAGTACTTGTTAATTCTATAACCCTAAACAACCATCTAATTCTTTTGCAACATCTATTAGTTCTTTGCAAGTTTTAGAAATATCTTTGTGAAGTTCTTCAATTAATGAGGCTAGGTTCTCAACTCTCATTGAATATTTGTTTTTCTCTCTTATTATTATGCCAGAATCCATCATTTTATTGACATGATGTACTACAGTGCCTCTGCTTAAGTCTAATTTTGCAGCGATTTCATCAGAACTTAGAGGGTCATGGGCTTTAGTTGACTTAATTAGCTCAATAAAAATCCTAAAACAGCTCCTATCCTTGTCTCTCATGCTAAAAAGTCCTAAAGAATTTCCAAACCACTGTAGACTAACATTGACATCTCTTTGCTCTGGCTTTCTGATCTTGATGATGGTTATTCTTTTTTCTCCAAACATATTAATTGAATAATTTAATAATATATAAATCTATTCCACAACATTTATATATAAGTGGTTTATTTAAACTAAACATGGTTGATTTAAAGTCAACAGAGGCAATGGAAAAATAAATTTTTCATGGTCTTCAAAAAAAAATTTAAAGGTGTTAAGATAATGGCAGAAAAAAAGAAAAACAAAAAGCAAGACATTCAAGAAATAACTCTTTTGCTAAAAAAGGTTCAAGCTGATTTTGAGAACTATCAGAAAAGATCTGAGAAAGAAAAGCAAGATTTTGTTGAATATTCTAGTCAAAATACAATAACAGAGCTTCTTCCAATCTTAGATTCTTTTGATCATGCATTAAAACATTCTGATAATAAGGATATTAAAGCATTATATGATCAATTATGGAATTTATTGTCATCAAAAGGGCTTGAAAAGATAAAAGCTTTGGATAAAAAGTTTGATCCTTACTTGCATGAAGCATTGATGCAGGAAAAATCAGACAAAGAAGAAGGAATTGTCTTAGAAGAATTACAAACAGGTTATAAATTTAAAGATAATGTTATCAGACCAACAAAGGTGAAGGTGAGTGGGAAATGAATAGCGGCTTTTTTATGGTGGGAGATGACGAAGATGAAGATAAGTTAATAGAATTAGATAAAGAATTGTTAGATGCAGAGAATCAAGCAGATATTGCATTGAGAAATGCAAATAGGGCTTTAGCTAAAACAGATGAAGAAATAAGAAGTAATTATAATCCAAAACCAAAATATGAAACAGATAACCAAGAAGACAACAATAGCTGAAGCAATTAGGTTAGGGAATGACTGTAAAAAGTGTGGAAAGTGCTGCACTTATGGTTCAGGTATTTTAACAAAATCAGATATTACATTTATTGCAAGAAAATTAAAATTGACTGAGGAAGGTTTGATCAAGACTTCCTTGGAACCAGTAACAAAGTTTAATACAACTTTGTATAGGCCCTTAACAATTAAAAAAGGCAAACCATATGGAACTTGCATTTTTTTTAATACAAGCAAGGGATGTATTATACATAGCGTAAAACCATTGCAATGCAAGATTGCTTCATGCAATGAAAGCAGTGAAGATTTGATAGTTTGGTTTGACTTGAATCATTTTGTTAAGGCAACAGACCCAATGTCAATCAGAGAATGGAAAGTTTATTTGGATTCAGGAGGAAAAAATATTCCTGGAGGCAAATTAGAAGAATTAGTTCCTGACAAAAAGATGTTAAAAAAGATATTAAATTACGAGGTGTTAAAATGATAAGAAAAATTGAAGAAAAAGATTTGAATGAAGTTGTACAATTATTAAAAAAGTTTTTCCCAGAACATAATAGATTTAGTAAATCCGACGAAGAAATTGTAGATTATTTAAAAAAATTAATGCATAAGCCATCCTATCAGAATATTTCTGATGAAACTCCTATGTATATCTATGATGACAATGGAATAAAAGGATTTTTAGCATTAGTGCATTTTGACGGAACATCAGATGGATTACATAGAATCTGGAAATATAAACATCTTGCATTTGAGAATGAAGAAATTGCATCTGCATTAGTTGATGAAGCTGAAAAGATAATTAAGAGGCTTTCTGAATCAGTAAAAGTAGAATTAACAATTGCTGAAACAGAAAAAGGAATTGACTTTTACAAATCTAAGGGTTATGAAGTTGAAGGAACTTTAAAATCACATTACAGACCAGATGAATTATGCTATATATTAGGAAAGGTGTTAAAATGAAAATAACAAAATATCCACAAAGTTGTATATTAATAGAGGATTACAAGGGAAAGAATATTTTATTTGATCCAGGAACATATGTATATGAACAATCAGATATAACTCCAGATTATTGGAAAAACATTGATATCCTATTATTAACACATAAACCTGGAGATCATACAGATCCTGAAGCAATTAAGGTGATTATTGAGAATAACAATCCAATTATATTAACAAATGATGAAGTCCAAGCTTACTTAAAAGAAAATGGAATTGAATCAGAAGTAATAACTGAAAAAGAAATTGAAAATATCAAAATAAAAGCAATAACATCATTACATGGAGACTTATCTAAATTTGGAAAAGAAACTCCAAAAAATACTGCTTTTCTAATTGATGACAAAATCCTTCATCTAGGAGATACAATGACTATTGATGAAAAACCATATGCTGATATCATTTTAATTCCAATAAGTGATGTAGCTGCAATGGATGCAAAGAAAGCAGCAGAGTTTGTAAATGAAGTTAAGCCAAAACTTGCAATACCGATTCATTACTCAAATCCAAATCTTCCAGGACAACCTGAAGATTTTGTAAAAGCAATGGAAGGTTCAGATATTAAATATAAGATTCTTGAAAATAAAGAATCAATCGAGGTGGAATAAAAATGACAGAAAAAAAACCAATAAATATGTCAATAGATGATGGAAAAGAGTTTTTTGCTCATGAGTTGAGTGTTAATTTCAATCCTACTCAGTTTACATTTGATTTCAGATGTATTACGCCAAGGACAGATCCAAGGGCAAATGAAGGGCCTGTTGTTGCAATCAAGCATAATTTGATTATGACTGATCCATGGCATACAAAAGAGATCTTAAGAGTATTGAATACTGTTGTTGGAAAATACGAAGAAAAGTTTGGAGAGATAAAAGAGCCAGACGCAGTTAAGAAGTATAAGAAAGAAGCTGCAAAACAACAAAAAGAAAAACCAGAAGAAACAAAAGCACCAAGTTATCTAGGTTAAATAATATTAAAATAAATCAAATAGGAGGAATGAAAAAATGGCAGAAAAAAAAGCAAAAGGAAAAGTAATAGGAATTGACTTAGGAACTACTTTCTCAGCAGTTGCTGTATTAGAGGGTGGAAAAGGAAAGATAATCCCAAGTGCAGAAGGAGATAATACAACTCCGTCTGTTGTTACAATCAAAGATGGAGAAAGATTAGTTGGAAAAGTAGCTAGGAATCAGGCAATAGCTAATCCAGAAAATACTGTTAGAAGTATAAAGAGACTTATGGGAAGTGATGAAAAGATTACAATAGAGGGCAAGGATTATACTCCTCAGGAAGTATCTGCAATGGTGTTACAGAAGTTGAAAGCAGATGCAGAAGCTTATCTAGGGCAGAAAATAAGCGATGCTGTAATTACTGTTCCAGCTTATTTTGAAGATGCTCAAAGACAGGCAACAAAAGATGCAGGAAAGATTGCAGGATTAAATGTTCTAAGAATCATAAATGAGCCAACAGCAGCAGCATTAGCTTATGGTCTTGATAAGAAAAAAGATGAGACAATACTTGTATTTGACTTTGGAGGAGGAACTTTTGATGTTTCTATCTTAGAATTATCAGAAGGGGTTTTTGAAGTTAAATCTACTTCAGGAGACAACCATTTAGGTGGAGATGATATTGATGAGATGTTGATTGATTGGATGGCTGAAAAATTCAAAAAAGATGAGGGTGTTGATTTGAGAGAAGACAAAGTTGCATTGCAGAGATTGAAAGAAGCAGGTGAAAAAGCAAAAATTGAACTATCTTCTGCTCAAAAAACAGCTATTAATCTTCCGTTTGTAACTGCAACAGATTCAGGACCTAAACATCTGAATTATGATTTAACAAGATCTGAATTTGAAAAGATGCTAGAGCCAATTGTTGAGAGATTGAAGAAACCAACAGAACAAGCATTAAAAGATGCAAAACTATCAACTGTTGATGAAGTAATTCTAGTTGGTGGTTCAACAAGAATTCCTGTTGTTCAGAAGTTAGTTAAGGAAATTGCAGGAAAAGATGCTAATAAGTCTGTTAATCCAGATGAAGCTGTTGCATTAGGAGCAGCAATTCAAGGAGGAGTATTGGCAGGAGATGTTAAAGATGTATTGTTGTTAGATGTTACACCTTTATCATTGGGAATTGAGACATTAGGTGGGGTTTGTACTAAGTTGATCGAGAGAAATACAACAATACCGACTAAAAAATCTCAGATATTTTCAACTGCTGCTGATAATCAACCAGCTGTAACAATTAATGTTTTACAAGGTGAGAGGTCAATGGCTGCAGACAACAAAGTTCTTGGAAGATTTGATCTGGTTGGAATTCCAACAGCTCCAAGAGGAGTACCACAGATTGAAGTTACATTTGACATTGATGCAAATGGAATAGTGAGTGTATCAGCTAAAGATCTAGGAACTGGAAAAGAACAGAAGATTACT
Organism: Candidatus Woesearchaeota archaeon; assembly: GCA_036481345.1. Classification (GTDB taxonomy): domain Archaea; phylum Nanobdellota; class Nanobdellia; order Woesearchaeales; family WJKL01; genus JAAOYC01. Next base: position 13,057 of record JAZGHU010000041.1, on the reverse strand, counting down.
GTAACTGGAGCTCAAAGATTGGATGAGAATGATGTTGAAAAGATGCAGAAAGAAGCAGAATCTCATGCAGAAGAAGACAAGAAGAAAAGAGAAGAGATTGAAACAATCAACAAAGCAGATACATTGATCTATACAACAGAGAAAACAATGAAAGATCTGAAAGGAAAGGTTGATGATAAAAAATTAAAAGAGATAACAAAGCATGTTGATGAACTTAAGAAGTTGATGGAGCCTGAGAAGAAAGATGTTGCTAAAATCAAGGCTAAGTTAGATGAAGTTGAGAAGATTGCTCAAGAAGCTGCAACTGAAATGTATAAAAAAGTTCAGGAAGAACAGGCAAAGAAACAGGCAAAAGAAAAGCCAAAAGGCAAAGAAGCTTCAAAAGATGAAAAAAAGGATGACGTTGTAGATGCTGAGTTTAAAGAAAAAGATAAGAAGTAAATCTTATCTTTATTTTTTTAATTTAAAATGAAGAAACGAAAATGAAGTTAAACAGAATCTCAATAGAGAATTATAAGAATCTGGATTGTGAACTAGAGGATATAGAGGATATTGTGAGTTTATTAGGGGAAAATAACGTAGGAAAATCAAATTTTATAGAAGCTATAGATTTTTTAAGACAAAATTTGTCTGCCACACTTTCAACTAAAGAGCCAGTAATAAAGATACATAAAAACCAAGATGCCAACAATGCTATTAAAATAGGAATGAATGTCTTATTATCCAATAAGGAATTAGAATTCCTATTTAAAAGAAAAGAGAGTCTATTTGAGAAATTCAAAGCACACTACCCTAATAAAATATCTTTTAATATTAATTTCATAGTAGAACTTCAATCAGGAATTCACACAACATATAGAATACAACAAATAGCAATTCAAGGAGGCCCTGCAATCTTAGAGTGCGATATAAGTGGGAAAAGAACACTTTTAAATCTTGAGCATTTCTTAGAAAATGGAACAACTAGTAATATTGGTGGGAATATAGAGAGAACACAACATTTCCAAATAATCATTAATTTGATAGAATTAGTAAATAAGAAAATAATTCTTATTCCAACAAAAAGATTCTTAGTAGATGAAGTATATTTAAAGCAAAAAACAGAAACTAAAGATGGACTCAGTTTAAAAAACGCATTGACACAATTAAAAAGTAGTATTCATAAAGAAGATAATAATAAATTTGATACTATTAAGGATATTATTGAAACAATAGTTCCTTCTGCAGGAAAATTAAGATCCACATTGGATGGAGAAAAAGTAGATATTTATTTTGGAGAATACTCAATAGATACTATAGGAACAGGATTGCATCAACTTTTACTTCTAGTTTATTGTCTAGTTGTCAACGATGAAAGTGTAATATTATTGGATGAACCAGAACTTCAATTACACCCAGGAGCTCAAAGGACACTAAGAAAATTTCTAATTGAACAATCAAAAGAGAAACAAATTATTCTTACAACACATTCCTCAATTTTCACATTTATGGGGGAAAATAAAGCAACATATGCCTTATTTGAAGAAAAACCAAAGGAACTTAAAATTGAACAAATTGGAAAAACCCAATTACCTGAAAAAACTAGAATTCTCTTAGGCATGGAGAATAAAGATTATTTCTTTTCTGGTGCAGTTCTTTTAGTTGAAGGGGAATCTGAAGAAAAAATCATTCCTTTAGTTAGTCAAGCCTTAGGAATTGATTTGGAGGAAAGTGGGATAAAAATAATCACTGTTGGTGGAAAAGATGCTTTAAAATATATGACTGCGTTTTTAAAACATGTTCAAGATTCTAACATTCCCTCCTTTATAATATTAGATAAAGATGTTGAAGAAGACAAAAAAAGCACTATTGAAGATCTAAAAAGGCAAGGATTGTTAGAAGAAGGGAATTATCATATATGGAATAATGGGGAATTAGAAGATAATCTTTCAGAAAAAGAACTCATAATGTGTGTAAAAGATTTAGCCAAAGAAAGCGATTTAGATATTAAAATTTCTCAAAAAGAATTAGATGAATATAAGGATAAATTTAAGAATAAAAACATAAGTAAGATTTTACAAAGACTTTGCGAAGATAAAGAATTTGATTTAAGTAAACCAGAATTCGCAATTAAAATAGGGGAATTTATTTCCAAAGAAATTAAAGAAAATCAAAAAGAAACTAGAAAAAAAAGAGAAATAGAAGGAGTCATAAAAAAAATAATTGCATTAGTTAAAAAATGACTAAAACAAAAAAAACTAAAAGAATGAAGAAAATTAAAAAAGTACTAATTTCACTAGACGATATTGCCAAAAAGTATAATTGGATATTTCTTTTAATTAATATAATTCTAATTCTTGGATTAATTATTTTATTATCGATAACTTTAACAGAACAATATCTTAGTAACCTTGGAATCAATACATCTTTTATTCTAATGTTGGGCGCAACATTTGTTGCAAGTTATATTATATTAATCATTTTTAGAGCAATGCTTCTTTTCTATCTTGAAAAGGATGACCAAACTAAAGTTAAGAACTTTATTAAAAGATTCAATAATTACTTAATTGCTTGTATATTATTAATCTCTTTATTTACAATTTTTGGTTTTAGTATAATTAACGATGCTTATAAAGTAAATAATGAATTTACGTTTGAATTACCTACTTCAGAGCACACAAATACTAACAAAAGCTCAGAGATAAAATGCAATACTTATTTTGACACCTTTGTAGAATCTTATGATTTAAGATGCATTAGTTATTTAAACCACCACAATTCTTCTTTTAAACCAATAGGAATTCTTCTTAGGGATGGAAATCAATCTGATCTTCTCAATTTTGAAATAGATAAAGAAGATAATGTAGTATTTAATATTCCAGTTAAAGAAGGAAAAAATAAATACCATATAGAATACCATTTTAATAAGAATTCAAATGTTGCAACATTCTATCGTAGAGACATAGAATTCAGAGCAATAACTGAAGAGATATATTTTGAAAGAATTCATCAAAAAAATCTATTGATATTTGCAGTACTTTCGTTTTCATTTTTTTCAGTTATCGCAAGTATGAAATATTTAAAAGATTTAATGGGGGATGGAAAAAAATGAACCTCGATCCACTTCCAAAACCCATCCAAAACATATTTCCAAATAGAAAACATAATGAAAAAATAGAACAATACGAAAAATGGCAAAAAAAGAATATGGTTTGGACTAAAGTATTAGTTATATCTACAATAGTTATGTCAATAGCTACCTTTATAATGGCTATAACAAATGTAATATTAATTGTGAAAAAATAAAATGAAGAAACGACTTGAATATAGAGAAGGAACAGAGGCAGCAGGAAAATGTCAGGAGAATATTGTAGCTAATTTTCCAGGCGAGATGATTGTTGGAGATGAGAATAGTTCTATTGAATACATCTGCAATAATCCAGAGTCAGCACGAGAGTGTCAATGTGCTAGACTTACTGAAGTAGCAACATATGCTTGTCATTTTCCAGCATTAAAGGACTTCTTTATTCAATATACCAATGATCATAGTGATATGACTTTTAAGTCATTGAATGCTAAATTTAGAGACAGATCACTAGAATATTTAAAAAGATTTGCTGAAAATTATATGGCTCAGAAAAAGGAGAAAAAACATGATACCAAACAGACAGCAGTGCCTTGAATTACTGCATAAACAACATATAAAGGAACGTAAGTTAGTTCATACTTTGTTAGTTGAGAAAGTTGCTTTGTTTATTGGAAAGAAATTAGTTGAGAATGGAGAGAAAGTTGATCTTGAGAAGTTAAGCAGAGCTGCTTTGCTTCATGATATTGGAAAACATGAAGCAAGAGAAACAGGAAAAGAACACTCTCTTGCTGGTTATGAGATGTGTCAAAAAGAAGGTATTGATGAGGAAATATGTAGTTTAATAAAAAAACACGCATTAGAAACAATTTTAAAAGATCCACTAAAAAAATGGGAAGAAAAAATAATATTATACTCGGATAAAATAATAAAACATGAAATTATTGGTGTAGATAAAAGATTTGAACTTTGGTATAATGATAAAAGATTTGAACTTTGGTATAAAGACCATCCAGAAGAAAAAGAAGTTTTCTATAAATCAAAACCAATGGTAAAAGCATTAGAAAAAGAGATATTTAATAAGGCAAGGATAACTTTTGAGGATATTAAAGAAAATGTCAGTTAAGATAACTTATTTTGTTCATGGAACAACAACGGATAATGAAGAGCATAAAGCTACTGGATGGAATCCAGGAGAGTTATCAGAATTAGGGATAAAACAGTCAAAAGAATTGCCTTCTTTAATCAAAGCTAAATTTGATGTTATTTTTACATCTGATTTGAAAAGAGCAATTGATTCTGCTGAATTATCATTTGGAAAAGAAATAGAAATAATCCAAGATGAAAGATTAAGAGAATGCAATTATGGAGATTGGAATGGTGCAAAAAAAGATTGGAACATAATTGATTTCATTGATACACCATATCCAAATGGAGAAAGTTATAAGGATGTTGAGAAAAGAATCCAAAGTTTCTTAAATGATTTGATTAAAAATTATGATGGAAAACATATTACTATTGTTGCACACCAAGGGCCTCAATTAGCAATTGAAGTTGTATTGAATAAAAAAACATGGAAAACTGCAATTGAAACAGACTGGAGAAAATCAGGAAAGTGGAAGCCGGGATGGGAGTATGAAGTAAAATGATAAATTCATCAATAACACCAGGACAAGTACCCAATGCAATTAGCCCATTATTTATTGGAATAATAGCAGTATTGGTTATAATGGGGGTAGCTATTGGTGTATATCAATTCATTAAAGGCAAATAAAATGAGCAAAGATTATTATAAGATATTACAGTTTACATCAAAAAATTGTATTAAGAAGTGGAGGAATCAAAAAAATGAAACTTAAAGAAGAAGTTGTTGTTATAACTGGAGGCAGTAAAGGATTTGGTAAAGCTTTAGCTAAATATTTTATTTCAGAAGGTTCTAAGGTGGTTATTAGCAGCAATGATGAAAAGCCTCTTAAAAATACTGCAAAAGAATTATCTTGTGATTATTTTTTAGCAGACGTTACTTTGATAAAAGATGTTCAAAAATTGGGTAGATACGTTTTTGATAAATATCATAAAATAGATATTTGGATTAATAATGCAGGTATCCAGATAGCACCAAATCTTGTTGAAAATATTGATATTTCTAAATTGCATAAACTATTTGATATTAACTTTTTTGGATATTTTTATGGGTCTCAGATTGCACTTTCATATATGAAGAAAAAAAATAAAGGATCAATAATTAATATTAATTCTACTGCTGGTCTTGAGGGAAAACCTGGGATTTCAGCATATTCATCTTCGAAATTTGCAATTAAAGGTTTAACCGAATCTATACGAAAAGAGATAAAAGATTCAAATTTAAAGATATTTGGAGTATTTCCTGGAGGGATGAAGACCGAAATATATAAAGAAAAATATCCTGCTGATTTAGATGAATACATGGAAGTAGATCCTGTTGCAAAAAAAGTAATTGATAATCTAAGATCAGACAATCCTGAAACTGATTTAATTATAAAAAGACCACTAAATAAATGAATATACAAAAATGACAAAAGACTATTATAAAATACTGGGCGTTGATAAGAACGCAACAAAGGAAGAGATAAAGAAAGCTTACAAGAAGTTAGCTATGAAGTTTCATCCAGATAGGGCTCCTGAAGAGAAAAAGCAGGAATATGAAGATCAATTCAAGGAAATAAATGAAGCAGCTGCTGTATTGGCTGATGATGAAAAAAGAAGCCAGTATGATCAATTTGGAACAGCTGATTCTCCATTTGGAGCAGGCGGGTTTGATTTTAGAGATATGGGGGGTCAGGGATTTGATTTTGATTCTATTTTTGAGTCTTTCTTCGGAGGAGGATTATTTGGAGGAAGACGTAGAAGAGGGCCAAAAAGAGGTTCTGATTTAAGATATGATATGGAAATTACGCTAGAAGAAGCTGCAGAAGGAACTGAAAAGACAATTAAAGTTCCTCATACTGTAAAATGCCCTGAATGTAAAGGGACTGGAGCTCGTTCAAAAGAAGATGTTATTGAATGTCCTGAATGTAATGGAAATGGTTTTGTAAGAAGAACTGCGAGAACTCCATTTGGAGTGTTTTCAACTCAATCAGCATGTCCAACCTGCAAAGGACAAGGAACATCAATAAAACATATCTGTCAAACATGCAGAGGACAGGGAAATATAAGAAAAACATCTGAATTAGAAATCAAGATTCCAGCAGGAGCCGAAACAGGAACTAATCTTAGGATAACTGGAGCAGGAGAAGCTGGAGAAAGAGGAGCTGAAACAGGAGATTTATACATAATACTCCATGTTCAGGAACATAAAATCTTTGAAAGAGATGGAGATGATATCTATCTAGAGATTCCACTTAGTTTTTCACAAGCAGCATTAGGAGCAAAAATAGATGTTCCAACTTTGAAAGGAAAAGCAGAATTAAAGATTCCTTCAGGAACACAGTCACATACAACATTTAAGATGAGAGGAAAGGGAATACCTCATCTGCATGGGGCAGGCTCTGGAGATCAGTTAGTTAGAGTTATAATAGAAACACCTAAGAAATTAACAAAAAAACAAAAAGATCTGTTAAAGAATTTTGATAAAACAGTAAAGAAAAAAAGTTTTTTTAATTTTTAAAAGAAATAAAAAAAAGAGTTTGATAAACTCTTTTAACGTTCTACATCAGAATCTTTGACACCATTGATTACTAAGCCAAGATATTCTACTTTTCTGATCAGTTCTTCACCATCTCTTACTTCATATTTCAATGGAAGTCCTTTGTAGTCCCATACATAGACTCTTACTTGATTTCCACCTTGTTCATATTCAATGATGATCACTTCTCTGTCATCATACATTGATGATCCTATCTTGCTTCCAACTGTGATTTGGTCAACTAGATTAAGTGGTGTTTCTGTTGTATAATCGTCAAATTCTAAAGGAGTAGCTGCATCTAGTTTGTCTTCACAAGTTTTCTCATCAGTGCAATAACCTATTGCTTCTTCTTTTGCTAGATCAAAAAAGATAGTGTCATATCTTACACCTTTTGCAAATCCAGCTTGTCTGCTGATCTCATGTCTTTGCTTGTTTCCTTTTGCCCAGACCTCAGCATTATATCCTGGTTCTCCTAGAACAAATTCTCTGTGGGAATATTCTACAGAACTTACTGAATCTGATTTTGCAAGCAATGTATTTATTTCGCTTGTCAAAGTTGCACCTGTTGATTTTGGTGTAGAATAAGATTTTCTTGATTCTGTTCCTAGATCTTTTTCATTAACACTTACTCCTGTTTTGCTGTCTGAAACAACTTCACCATTTCCACCACAGCCGCTGACTAAGATAACAATTACTAATAATGTAAATAATATTTTTTTCATATTAACACCCCATATTTAGTAGTGTATTGCTATGTAAAAGAGTATATAAACTTTTTGCTAGAGCAGAAACTAAGTTCAAAGACGTAACTTTGAACTAAACTTTTTCATAACTTTTTTAAACTAGTTAAGGATTCTTAATATATGAAGTTAGCAGCATTAATGTCATGAGGCAATGATTCATGGTATGCAGCTTATGCAGCATCAAAGATTAATCATGAAATAACTTGTTTGATTACTCTTAAATCTGAGAGAGATGATTCTTATATGTTTCATATCCCTAATATAGATTTTGTTCAGCAGCAGGCAGAAGCAGCTAACTTGCCATTGATTATGCTTCCAACAGAAGGTGTTAAAGAAGAAGAATTGAAAGATCTGAAAGAAGCTATAAATTTAGCAAAACAAACTCATAAAATTGAAGGAGTTTGTGCAGGAGCTTTAGCTTCTCAATATCAAAAAGAACGTGTTGAAGCAATATGTGAAGAACTTGGATTAAAAGTAATAGCTCCAATGTGGGGAATGGATCCAGAACAGTATCTTAGAGCATTGATATTAGATGGATTTAAAGTTATTATTGTTGGAGTTGCTGCAGACGGCTTGAATGAATCGTTCTTAGGCAGAGAATTTGATAGGAATCTGATTGAAGATCTAAAGAAAACAAGAATTCATATTGGTGGAGAAGGGGGAGAGTATGAAACTTTTGTTCTTGATTGTCCTTTATTTAAGAAAAGATTAGAGATTTGGGATTCTACTATTAATATGGAGAATAAATATACTGGAAAATTATTGTTTAAAGAAATTCAATTGTTGAAAAAATCTAATTAACTAATTCTTTGATCTTTTCATCTAAATCAGAAGGTTGTTCTTGTCTTAATCTATCAAATTCTTCAGAATTAATTATACTATCGTATTTTCTTACTGCATTATATAAATTATCAGCGTCAGCTTCATCCATAACATGAATATAAAAACATTGACCATCATCTTTACCTACTTCAATACTAAACTTCGCTGCTATTTTTTTAGCAAGTTTAGCTTCAATATCATTTAATATTCTATCATCTTCATTAAGAGGTACATCAACTTTAACTGGTCTGTTAAAATCAAATTCTCCATCACATGATAGGGGAAGCATTCCAGCTGGACTGAACAAAACATCATAAATTCTGTTTGTTCCTTCGATAGTCCTATCTAGAGTTACATAATCCTTTTTCTGCATATATTCTTGAACTTGTGACATTTTCTAATTACTTACTTCTTCTTGATATCAGACTTTTTGATGCCTAACTTCTTAAGCATTTCTTTTGTTCTCTGTCTAAGAGTTGTTTCAGTGATTCCAGCTGTCTCTGCAATTGCTTTTTGAGTAACTCTTGTCTTGCTTTGTAATGCAGCAATGTAAAGAGTTGTAGCTGCTAAAGATGTTGGGGACTTTCCAGAATCAATTCCAGTCTTTTGTATCTTTTCAAGCAATTTAACTGCTTTTGTCTGAGTTTGCGCTCCTAGTTTTAATTCAGAAGCAAATCTTGCTATGAAATCTATTGGATTAGACTGCATAACTTTAATTCCAAGTCTCCTTATAATCATCTTGTAAGTTCTTGCAATATCAAACTTATCTAATTTAGAAGCACGTGCAACTTCAGTCAGTGTTTTTGGCATACCATGTAGCTTAGATGCAAGATATACAACAGCTGCTATGATGCTGTCATTAGCTCTAGCTCTAGTTACACCTTTTTCAGCGCATTCTCTATAAACTCTAGCTGCTTCTTTTTCAATAGAATCTGGTATTTTTAATTGAGAAGCAATTAATTTCAAATTAGCTAGATTAGTATTCAAATTATGCTCTAGTGCAGAGCTTGTCCATCTATTTTTTTGCCTAATTCTGTTCATTAGTTGTCTTTGTTTCTTAGAAAGATTTCTTAGATCAGCATTGCTTCCAACTTCTGTCATCAATCCATTTGCAATTCTTGGATCATATGGAGCGCCTGTTCTAGATTTTTTAGCAATATCCTCCATATTTATCATTCTATCTCTTCCAAAATCAACTTGAGAATCTTCTACAACAAATCCGCAATCTTTACAGATAACTTCTCCTTTTTTCTTATTAGCAAAGAAATGATTTTCTCCACATTCTGGACATTTTTTAATTGTTTCAACAACCATTTTAGTAACCTCATAGCATTATTTCTACTCGATAACTATTCAGAAAACGCCCTTTTTACTGTATTTTAAGTAGTCTTACCCCTTTATAAAGCTTTCCCTTTTCATTACTGGATAGTAGTATAAAATGATGTTTAAGGCCCTTAGATGCTTGAATTCAGGCATTACAGGCTTTTTGAGTAAAACCACATGCTTTATAAATAAAAACAAAATTCCAATATCATGGCATTGATCTCAGAACAAGGCTGGAAATTGTATATCAGCGGGTTAAAATCAAAGAAAAAAGCAACTAAAGAAGAAGTTAAAGAAGCTTTAGTTGATGCTATAGTTACTAGACTGCCAAAAAAGAAGAAATTTGGAATAATGTTCTCTGGTGGGGTGGATTCTTCACTTATTGCTTTAATTGCAAAGCAAAATAATGCTAATTTTATATGTTATGCAGTTGGATTACAAGGAGCTGCTGACTTGGAAGCAGCTAAATTGGCTGCAAAATTGATGAAAATTCCTTTGAAATGCAAAACTTATACATTAAAAGAAGCTGAAAAGATAATTAAGAAAGTTACAAAGATAGTTGGTCCTGATACTATGAAAGTAGGGGTTGGTTCTGTTGTTTATGCTGCTGCTAATTTAGCTAAAAAAGATAAAATAACTCATTTTTTAGGTGGATTGGGATCTGAAGAGATTTTTGCAGGCTATGAAAGGCATTTGTCTGCATCTGATATAAATAGAGAATGCTGGAAAGGACTTAAAGATATGTGGAAAAGAGATTTGACTAGAGATACTGCAATAGCTGAGAAATTAAAGATTAAATTGGGAACTCCATTTTTAGATCATAAATTGATTCGTACTGCAATGAAGATAGATGGAAAAGAAAAAATAAATAAAAAGTTTAAGAAGATCATACTTAGGAAAATTTCTGAAGAATTAGGTATGCCAAAAGAAGTAGCTTGGAGAAAGAAACAAGCTGCTCAGTATGGAAGTAAGTTTGACAGAGCAATTTATAGATTAGCACATAGAAACAAATTTAAATATAAAAAAGATTATTTAGAAAGTCTTTAATTGCATTCTTTCATTGTTTTCTTTATTTTAGAACTTTTATACTTATGAGCATTATGGGGTTTTAATTTCTTGAACTTTTTTAATCCATATGCATCTTGATCATAACCGATGCAGATTATATCTGGATTGTATTTTTTGATAACTCTCATCTTGTCATAGATGTATCCTAAGACTGCTTTGTCCACATGTTTAGAAACTTGCTTTAGTCTTTTCTTTTCATTTTGACAAGGAAGTTTTCCTTTTACTTTCTTGACATTTTTATCTCTTGCAATGACGGCAATCAAATAGTCACCATATTTTCTTGCTTGAGAAAACATATTGAGATGTCCTTTATGCAAAACATCAAAAGTTCCAAACACCATTACTTTTTTCATAATAATATTCAAATTTTCAAAGTTTATAAAATTTAGCTATTATTTATCAAGAAAAGATTTATAAATCTTTAAAATATTAATTCTATTATGGATCCTGAAAACAACATTTTATGGATTAAAAATAGACAAGCAGAAGCTCTCATGGAAAATGGACAGTATGAAGAAGTAGTTTATTTAATTGATCGGATTTTTGAAAATAATCAGGAAAGATATTATCTGCATGATACAAGAGGTCTTGCTTGTTTCTATTTAGGAGAATATCATGCAGCTGTTGCAAATTTCAAAAAAGCAATAAGATTAAAACCAGGACTAGCCAAGCAGCACATACATCTTTATTGGGCTTGTAAGAGACTAGCACCAGAACAACCACATAGAGTTGAAGAAGGAATAAAAGCTGTTTACAGTGCTCTTGAACTTGGAATTATGGATAATTCTGCTCCTCAAGAAAAAGAAAACTTTCTAGAAGATATTATCTTATTCTGTAAAGAACATGAAAAAGATGATGATGCTTTGCAATTCTTTTCAAAGTATTCAGAGATAAAATGATTCCATCAAATTGTAATCATTGTGCAAAATGCTGTTATCTAAGAGTTAAATTATCTTTATTTGAATATTTAAAATTAAGATTAAAAGGACATAAGAATTTTACAGAGAAAAATGCACAAGGCAAAAGGTGTATTATTCAAATGGAGAATGATAGATGCTATTTCTTAAGTGGGAATAAGTGTAAAATCTATTCAATCAGGCCAAAAATGTGCAGAGAATATCCTGGTGTTGATGTTTGTCCTGATGGAAAAAATCACGAAGGTTTATAAGGGCAAATTTAACATAAATTTTTATGGCTAATACAGGAAATAGACAACTTGATGATATCCTTGAAGAAGAAGGAGTAGTTATAACTCCAGAAAATAGGGGAGTATATACAAGTATTGCTGACGTATTAAATGGAAAAGACAAATCAATTATAAACGCTGGTAAAGATCCATTAACTAAATTATACAGAACAGGAAAAATGTATGAGGAAATGCAAACACATCTTGCTTTGACTCAAAGAGAAGGTCACGATTTTTCTATTGCAATTGGAGATATAGATGATTTCAAATTATATAATGACACTTATGGACATACTCAAGCAAATCAAGTATTAAGTACATCTGCTAAAATCATGTTATCTAGCAAAAGACCTTCTGATTTTGTAGTAAGATATGGTGGAGAAGAATTTGTAATCTTAATGCCTGAAACAGATGCTGAAGATGCTGTAACAGTTATTGAAAGAATAAGATCTAATATTGCAGAAACATTCATGCCAATTAATCCAAAATTAAAAAATGATCAAGAAGAATTAAGAATAGCATTTCCAGATGAAAATTATAGGCATATTACAATGAGTTTTGGAATAGTAACTTATCATAAGAAATTTAATCAAGTTTTAGGATTTTCTGCAGAAACAGATAAAGCAGATGCTTTAATTGATCTTGCAGATGCAGCATTATATGGGGCAAAAGGAAAGAAAAATGTTCCAGCTGGACTTACAACACCAAAAAACTGTACTTGTACTTATTCAATTTCAGATGAACAAGTTTTTTTATCAACCCTCTAATTGAGTAATGTTTTTAAATAATATTCAATTAATATAAGAAAATGACACAAACACCCATCCCGCCAGACATGCCAGTAAGGGAAAAAGATATAATCAGAAAGGAAGCTTCTAATTATATTAAGATAGATGGTGTATCTATATTAAACTTAAATATAAATGATTTCTTTGGTTATTTAGATACTTATGGAAGGCAACAAGGAACATTGGCAGTAAATGCAGTTGATGATGTGTTTGTAGCAGCAGCAGATAATATATTATATTCTGCAATGTATAATAGAGAAGGAAAATTTCTATTAGTTGTAAGAAATCCAGAAAAAACAATTGATTATCTAAAACAAAATATAGAAGATTTAACAATTCCAAAACACGAACCAGATGAAGGCATTGTTATAAGGGAATATGATGGAAAAGAGGTAGTTT
>JAZGHU010000040.1:0-18650 GCA_036481345.1 Candidatus Woesearchaeota archaeon | reverse complement strand
TCTGAGAAAAAATCACTGAAAGTATTGGGGTGTTGGAATAAGATATCTTGAAAATGAAGTCCTGTCCAATCTAATATTTTTATATTAATATTATCTTTTATTTTATCAATTTCATCTTGACAAGGTGGTGTTAAGTGCATATTTGACATAATTATAAATTTATCAATTTTATTTAAATCAGCTGCTGTTATTTTTCCAGAAACATCATCGAAAGCAACTCCTTTAGATAATTTTTTACATTCAAATCTCCACTTTTCTGTTAATTCTGTTAAACCGTCTGGAGCATTTATTTTTAATTCCGCATCTATATCTCTATGCCCATCAGCACCCCCATCCCGCAAATGGACATTCACAAATCCAGGCATAGATTTAACTAGGTAATAGCATAGTTCTTCAAACTTTTTGTCACTAAGCTTTGCAATAATCCTTTTCCATTCTTCTGGAGATTTACTGTTTTGAACCATATTTCCCCCTATTTTAATAAACAGCGACAATTTAAATAATTTATGGAGCAATGTCCAGTGACCAGTGGAAAAACTAAAGTAGAGAAATAAAAATTATTTTATATTTAATTTTAGTTCTTTAGATAAATGTTTGACTCCTTGGTTATTTATCCCTAACATCTTTAATGTTTCGATACATCTAGGTGTTGTTTGAAAATAGAATCCATCTTTATATTTCCTTTTCTTAATCATGCCTGTATCTTTTAGAATATCTAAATGATATTTTAAAGCATGTCTTTCTATTTTAATCAATTTATTTATTTCATTTTTTTTTAAAGAATTTCCAATACCCAAAACTTCTGTATTAAAAATTGCAAGAACTATTTTTAACCTAATTTTATTACTTAATGCAACTACTTTTTCAATATCTTCTATAATAATCTTAGAAATTTGCTTTTTTTTCATATTAAACACCTTTTTTTATTATGTATAGGAAAAATCTTATATATATTTTTCGAAAGGGGAAAATATTTTTTACCCATCATAATATCATCTCTAGTATTAGTTTATCTAAATCTTTATGGAAGTCTACAATAACAATTCTTGAATAAGTAGAGTTAATATGGTGTTCTATATGGCTAGCACTTAATTTTTTTTCTTTTGTTAAAAAACATAATTCTTCTTGGGACTTGCAATCTTCTCTAAAATTATTTGAAATGCATACATGATAAGTTTTACCATCATGTGTTTCCCGTTCAATACAATATTCACAAAACTTTTCTGGCATTTTTTCTGTTAGCATAAAAGCTAGACTAAATTTATCTAAAAATAAAGTATTTTTATGAAATGCTTTTGCTTCATCAATTGAACATGTATCCGCATTGATAAGGAAAAAGATAGCATTGGGGATTATTGAAGCAAGGAATTCAGAAAAATCTGAAAGGAAAGTTTTATCAGAATTAACCTCCATTTCTTCCTTTATTTTACTAATTATTGCCATTTCCTTACATACAAGATTTCCACATTTTTCATGGATGTAATCTTCATTTATAACAACCATTCCAGAACGTACTAATCCATCTGTTATCAAATTCATAAGCCCAGATGTGCTAATCGTTCCATCCTTGGTAGTAAATCCTGCATCAAATTTGTAAAAAAGCCCTATTATTTTTTGACCCCGGTACCTGTTCTTCAACATATCTACAAACTTGGATTTTAATCGGTTTTCTTGCACAGTAGTGGCTAATTGTTTTTCAATCAATTTATTTAAATTTTCAATATTATCCTCAAATTTTTTAGCTGGTGACATAATTTCTACCTATTATGAATGAATGAATGAATTAGAACTTATTTTATAAACCTTTTCCTTAACCTTCAAACATTTCCTGCTTCTTTTTATCAAAATCTTTATAAACCTCCTCAATCAATCAATTCTTTATGAACTTACCAAAACACTATAACCCAAAAGAAGTTGAGCCAAAGTGGCAAAAGTATTGGGAAAAAGAAGGAATTTACACTTTCGACACAAAATCAAAACTTCCTATCTTCAGCATAGACACTCCACCGCCAACAGTTAGTGGAAAGATGCATATGGGTCATGCTTTTGGTAACAGCCAACAAGATTTCATTGCAAGATTCAAAAGGATGAATAATTATAACGTCCTTCAGCCTTTTGGAACAGATGATAATGGTTTGCCAACTAAACTTTTAATTGAAAAAGAAAAACATGTTAGAGCATCAGACTTATCAAGAAAAGAATTCAGAAAATTAGTATTAACAACATTAGAAAAAGAACTTAGACCAAAATACACTAATGATTGGAAAAGATTAGGGATTAGTTGTGACTTCAACGTAAACTACACAACAATTAATGAACATTGTCAAAAGATCAGTCAAAAATCTTTCATAGATTTATACAATATAGGAAGAGAATATCGAATTGAAGCCCCTATGATGATCTGTCCTAAATGTAAAACTGCAATTTCTCAAGTAGAGATGGAAGATGCAGAGTTAGATTCACAATTAGTCTATATAAAAGTAAAAGTTGAAACTGGCGATGAACTCATTTTCGCAACAACAAGACCAGAATTGCTCCCAGCCTGCATGGGTATTAGTGTGCATCCAGATGATAAAAGATACAAACATCTAATTGGCAAAAAAGTAAGACTTCCATTAATTAATAGAGATGTTATTTTATCTGGAGATTCTGAAACAGATCCTGAATATGGTTCAGGAGTAGTATATTATTGCAGTTATGGTGGAACTGACTGTATTGAATGGTTAACTAGACATCCAAAAGCCCGGCCAATACATATTATGGGTGTAGAAGGAGTATATAATGAAAAAGCTGGTAAATATAAAGATATGAACAGTAAGAAAGCAAGAAAAGCTATACTTGAAGATTTAGAAGCTGATGGGTCTTTGGTTAAGACTGAAAATCTTCAACATAGTGTAAATGTTCATGAAAGATGTGGTACTGAAATTGAATACGTTGCAACAAAACAATGGTTTATCAAATATCTTGATCTAAAGCAGGATATTCTTAAATGGGGAAAAGAATTAAATTGGTTCCCAAAGCATATGAAAAACCGTTTTGATAATTGGGCCAAGGGCCTTAAGTGGGATTGGTGTATCTCAAGACAAATTCCATATGGAGTTCCATTCCCAGTTTGGTATTGTGGAGATTGTGATGAAATCATCCTAGCAAAAGAACAAGATCTTCCAGTAGACCCTACTGAAGACAAACCTCCAACAAACGAATGTCCAAAATGTAAATCTAAAAATATCATTCCAGAAAATGACATCATAAACACATGGGCAACATCCTCTTTAACTCCAACAATAGTTATAGAATTATTCAAAGACACTCCTGTTTATAAAAAATTAAAAAACACCCCAATGGATTTAAGGCCTCAAGGTCATGATATCATTTCTTTCTGGCTTTTCAATACAGTTGTAAAATCACAACTCCACTACAATATGAATCCTTGGAATGACTGCTTTATCAATGGATGGATGTTAGATCCAAAAGGAAAGAAGATGTCAAAATCCAAAGGAAATGTAATAGAACCTCAAGTTATGATTGATAAATACTCAGCAGATGCATTAAGATTCATGGCTGCTAATTCAAAATTAGGAGATGATCTTCCTTTCCCAGAAAAAGAATTAGTTGCAGGACAAAAATTCATAACAAAATTCTGGAACGCAGCTAAATTCGGAATTATGCATTTAGAAGATTACAAAGATGGCAAAGCAACAGAAGCTTTTGACAAATGGTTCTTGATAAAACTAAACAAACTGATAAAAAGCTCAACAGAATCATTCAATAAATATGAATTTTCAAAATCAAAAGCCTCCACAGAAAAATTCTTCTGGCAGATTCTTTGCGACAACTATCTAGAGATCGCAAAAGACAGATTATACAATCCAGACAAGCGTGGAAAAGCAGCAAGAACCTCTGCGCAATACACTTTATACACTGGAATCCTAACTTGTTTAAAACTCATGGCACCAATAACTCCATATTTCACAGAAGAGATCTTCCATTTATTTTTCAATAAAAAAGAATCTGCTAAATCTATTCACATAACAGAATGGCCAAAAGAAATTAAAGTAGACAACAAACTAGAAGCAGCAGGAACTTTAGCAGTAGATATAATTGCAGAAGTAAGAAGGATAAAACAAGAAAAAAATATCAGTTTAGGAAAAGAGATAAGCCAATTGACAATAAAGACAAAACACGAAGCTGCTCTAAAACCTTTCTTAGATGATATTCAATCAACAACAAAAGCAGAATCAATCCAGTTCAAAGGCGAAGCAACAGCAGAAGTCACTGAAGACACAAAAATCGGAATTCTAGCGTAAAAACACAACCTTTTTAAAAGCAGAGGTATATACATTATATACTTATGGAGGATTGATTATTATGAAAAAACCAACAGAAAAATACCTAAAACCATTCGAAGAAATGTTTATTGTATTCCACTTTTCACAAGAACAAAATCAGATATATTTAGTTAGCAATGCAGTATACAAATCATGGGAAGAAGCTAGAGTATTGCCAACATCAGCAAAAGATTTAACAGATCTTGTTGATTTGGAAGAACTAAACACACACAATGAGACAATAGATCATAAAACTATACCTGTTCTAGAAGATTTCAAACTAAATGCTACATTTGTTCTAGGTCAAAAAGCATATCCAAGCGAACATCAAGAAGATGAAGATTACAGAACAGTAGAAGACCATCATGATGAACACTTTGCTAGCAGAACTGCACCAGTAGAAGCAGGAGTTATAACTGAATACGCTGGCCAAAAAACATATTAAGCTTTTTTCCAGCGAACACCTTGAGGAGTATCTTCAAGGATTATTCCTTTTTCTTTTAATTTATCTCTTATAGAATCAGCTTTTTCAAAATCTTTTTTAGTCCGAGCTTTCTCTCTTTCCTGTACAAGAGCTTCAATCTCATCATCAATCTCTACTTTTTCATGCGCCATTACTCCTAATACAGAATCAAACTCTTTCATCAATTTAATAATAGCCTTAGCATTTGCAGCATTAAGCGAATCCATAACTTTATTTACAGAAGTCATAAATTCAAATATTGCAGCAAGCCCTCCAGAAACATTCAGATCATTATCCATTGCTTTCTCAAAATTTCCTTTAGCAACATCAATCATATTATTGACCTCAGAAACACCCTTTCCACTAACTTCTTCTAATTTATCAAGAAAATCATAAAATTTCTGCAAAGTATCAGGGATCTTCCCAAGATTCTCTTCTCTGAAATCCATCTTAGAACGATAATGAGTAGCAAGAAGTTCATATCTTATTGCCATTGGATTATATCCCTTTTTCAAAAGATCTCTTAAAGTATAGAAATTTCCCAAGCTTTTGCTCATCTTCTCTCCATTGACTAATAAATGATCATTATGCAGCCAATAGTTACAGAATTTTTTATCATAAGCAGCTTCTGATTGAGCAATCTCATTAGTATGGTGCGGGAAGATCAGATCTACTCCACCCATATGGATATCAAAAGGCTGCCCTAGATACTTTGACGACATAACAGAACATTCAATATGCCATCCAGGTCTTCCTTTTCCAATATCAGTCTCCCAAAATACATCTCCATCAGCAGGATCATAAAATTTCCAAAGAACAAAATCATGAGCATTCTCTTTATCATATTCATCAGCTGAAACTCTTCCTGAAGCTCCTGCTTTTAAATTCTTCATATCTAATTTAGCTAGTTTCCCATAATCTTTAAACTTAGAGATAGAAAAATAAATTCCATCATCAGTCCTATAAGCAATTCCTTTCTCTAATAATTTCTTAACCAATTCAACCATCCCTTCGATCTCTTCAGTTGCCTTTGGTAACATTTCAGGAATCTCAATATTCAATGTCTTCAAGTCTGAAAGAAATGCTTCAGTATAAAACTCAGTAAACTCCTTAAGAGATTTCCCTTCTCTTTGACTATCTCTTATAGTCTTATCATCAATATCAGTGATATTCATCACATGATTTATATCATACCCTTTAAACTTAAGATACCTTCTAACTAAATCATAAACAAGCATTGCCCTAAGATTTCCAATGTGAACATAATTATAAACAGTAGGCCCGCAGGTATACATACCAACCACTCCTTTCTTAATAGGCTTAAACTCTTCCATCTTACGAGATAATGTATTATAAAATTTCAACGCCATTTTTTCCTAACTTTATCAAACTCAGTTCTTAATATTGAATACCAAACTTTATCTTTTCTCTCACCTATTCCAGTGATAAGAGCTTTTCTTGCTATTCCTTCAAATTTAAATCCTAATTTTTTTATTATTCTTTCTGATCCTTTGTTTCCAGGAGCATGACATATCTCAATCCTAAATAATTTCAATTTCCTAAATCCATAATCAACAACCAATTTAGTAGCTTCATAGGTATATCCTTTTTTTCTATATGGCTTTCCGATCCAATATCCTGCTTCAGCTTGGTTTATATCCTTCTTAACACTAGTTAAACTGCACATTCCAATAAATTTATCTTCTCCCTTCAGAAACATCCCTAATTCATAGCCAGTTCCTTTTCTGATCCCTTGCTGGGTCTTTTTTATAAAATCATAAGCCATCTTAAGATTATAAGGATGCGGAACAGAAGTCCACCTACCAATAAGCTTTTCATTGACTAAATTAGCTATATCTTTTGCATCCTTTTTAGCCAAAGTTCTAAGATACAATCTTTTTCCTTCAATACGTAAAGCCATAGCACTAGTTTATCCTCTAACATTTATAAATTTAACTTATAAAGGCCGAAAGTTAAAGAACGCGAAGCTTCTTTAACTCCGCTTTTCCGAAGGTAAAGCAATACCTTTATATACTACATATGAATACGTATTCATATGAAATGTCCGTCATATGCTGTCTTTTTCGAGACAATTGCAAACAAGACAAGGCAAAAGATACTAACAACATTAGAACTTAGACCAATGTCTGTTTCAGAGATCTGCAAGACAATCAACGAAGAACAGTCAAAGATATCACATAATCTAAAATGCCTTGCTGAATGCCATGTATTAGATGTAAAACAGAAAGGAAAACAAAGAATATACTCATTAAACAAGGAAACAATGGTTCCTTTGATGAAATTAGTAACAAAACATGTTGAAAAATATTGCTGCAAAGAATGCAAAGTGAAAAAATGATAAGAGATTATAAAGAATCAGACTTTGATGCACTAGTTGATTTAGATTATAATAGTGATCACCCTTTTTACATAAGAGATAAAACAAAAAAACCAGAAATAAGAAGCTGGCTAAAAAAGAAATTCAAGAAAAATCTAGAAAAATTCTATGTTTTCATAAAAAACAAAGAGATAGTAGGAGCAGTTGGATACAACAAACACTTCTTCGCTCCAAATAGCTGTGAAATAACTTATCTTGCAGTAAAAAGAGAATACCATAGGCAAGGTATAGCAACAAAACTTATGAACTTCATGGAAAACACAGCAAAAAAAGCAAGATACAGATCAATTTATCTATACACAGGAAAAACAAACAAGACTGCAAGAAAATTTTACAAAAAGAAAGGCTACAAACTATATGCAAAACTCCCAGATCATTATACATGGGGAGAAGATGCTGTCCTATTTAGAAAAGATCTAAAGGTTAAAAAATGAAACTTTCGAATGAAAATGAGAACGGTTTGAAAACTCCGTTTCCAAAAAAAATATTAAAATTTTTAGGGATAAATCCAGACAATGATTATTGCTGTATAGGCTGCAAAAAACCAATGTCAACAAAAATAAAAAGATGTCCTTCCTGCGAAGTATGGAATGACTGCTGCAGCATAGATCCGAGATTATTAGGAAAAAAAGACGATGAATAAAACAATCTATCTAGACAACGGAGCAACTACAAAAGTAGACCCTGAAGTAGTCAAAGCTATGAACTTATATCATGAAAAATCTTACGGAAATGCTTCTTCAACACATCATAAAGGACAAGAAGCGAAAAGAGCTTTAGAAGAATCAAGAAAAACAATAGCAAAATCAATTGGAGCAAAAGACAATGAAATTTTCTTCACATCAGGAGGAACAGAATCTAATAACTGGGCTATAAAAGAACTTTTCTTTGCAAATCCAGACAAGTCCCATATCATAACAACAAAGATAGATCATGATTGTGTATTAAACACTTGCAAGATGTTAGAAAAGTTAGGAGCAAGAGTAACTTACATGCCTGTTGATAAAAAAGGACTTGTCTCCCCTGTTTTCTTAGAAAAACTCATAAAAAAAGATACTCTATTAGTATCGATCATTCATGGAAATAACGAGATAGGAACAATCCAAGATCTAGAAGAAATCTACAAAGTATGCAAAAAACATAATGTTCTTCTTCACACTGATGCATGCCAATCATACACAAAAACACCATTATCAACAAAACATGCAGACCTCATCACTTTAAATGCTCACAAGATACATGGTCCAAAAGGAGTTGGAGTATTATACATAAAAGAAGGAATAAAAATCTATCCATTCATAAACGGCGGTGGACAAGAAAGAAATCTAAGATCAGGAACAGAAAACATCCCAGGAATTGTAGGATTTGCAAAAGCAGTTAAGATAGCAAATCCAAAACATATCAAGCAGATGACTCAATTAAGAGATTATTTTATTGAAGAACTTCTAAAAATTCCAGATACAAGACTTAATGGCCCAAGAAAAAACAGATTATGCAACAATATAAACATCTCATTCAAATTTGTAGAGGGAGAGGCAGTAGGTTCTTTCTTAGATGCAAAAGGAATCTGCACATCAACTGGCAGTGCATGCTCTTCACATACATTAGAACCATCTCATGTTATCATGGCTTTAGAAAAAAATCCAGAAAGAGCTCATGGTTCATTAAGATTCACAATTTCTAAATATACAACAAAAGAAGAATTAGACTTTGCAATAAAAGAAATAACAAAGACAATAGAAAAATTAAGAAAAATAAGCCCATTGACAAAACTGGCAAAAAAGGTATTATAAAATGTACAAGATAAAATCTTTAGAAAAATGGAAAGAAGATGACAGTAAAAAAGTCTATAAATTTTCAGCTGATACTAATAATTGGATTCTTATTGAATTAAACAAAGGAGCGACTGCTGGTGGACATTATCATAAAGGAATCGTAAAATCAAAAGACCCAGAAATAAATGTAATTATCAAAGGCAAAGCAAAATATAAACTGCAAAACACCAAAACAGATGAAGAGAAAGAAATAATAGTAGAAGCTCAATCAATCATTGAGATTCAACCATATGTAAAACATACAATAGAAGCTTTAGAAGATTTTACATTCATTGAACCATTTGATGAAGAAGCAGTAAAAAAAGACAGGTTTGAATAAAATGTACTCTAAAAAAATATTAAAAAGATTTCAAAATCCAAAATTTGCAGGAGAGATAAAAAATCCTTCAGCAACAGGAGAAGTTGGAAATGTAAGATGTGGAGACATAATGAGAGTCTATCTTAAGATAGAAGACAACAAGATCAAAGACATCAGATTCAAGACATATGGCTGTGTTGCAGCAATCGTTTCAACAGATTTCTTATGCGAAATAGTTAAAGGCATGACTTTAGACCAAGCATTAAAAGTAACAAGCAAAGATATTGTAAAAAAGATGGGAGATGTTCCTCAAGTAAAACTTCATTGCTCTGTTCTAGCACAAAATGCTCTAAAGCAAGCTATTGAAAAATATAGAACTAATCATTCTCACTAAATGATTTCCCTTTTTCTTTAAATGAAGTAAATCTTACTATAAATTGAAATAATTCATCTACAGAAGAGATTGATTCAGTCTCTGGCCAAAATCCAATTTTTCTGCAAACAGCAGGACAAGTATAGATATCAAACTCTCCTTCAAATTCATCTTCTCCTCCATCATTTATCCAGTCTAATTCTTTTTCCTCTTCATCTTCTTCATCAGATTTAGCAAAATAGATCTGTTTGCCTTTTTCTGATCTTAATTCTTCAAATATTTCCTTCCATTTTGCATAAGTCGAATCGATTAAATCCTTCAATTCATCTTCACTAAAGATTTGTTCATCTCCATCTATTTGTGTTTTTGGTTCAAGAAGACACAAAGGATTACTAAAGCTAGTTATATCCCAAGGAACATATACACGTCTATCAGGAACCTTAAAGCTTCCAATACCATATCTAACATACCAATGGTCTAGCTCTTTGACTACAAATCCATCAAATCTCTTTTTAGCAATAGAATGAGAAGGGCCCATACGATTTGTATCAACCTTCCAATCTCTATATTCCTCTAGATCATCATGTGCATCAACATAATATTGTCCTGCAGGAATACTAGAATAAAAATTGAATAATTTTTCTGCTTTTTCCATAGCATCTGGAAGGATTTCTTCTAATGTAACTTCTTTTCCTTCTTCACTTAAAGTAGGGTTTCTCACCTCAGCCCCATTTACAAAAGCATTCCATTGTCTGACTTGATGAGGTAGATAAATAAGCTTGACTGTTCTTTGAACTTGCTCAAGATTTAATCTGTGATATCCTTTTTTTGAACCATCCAAATCCATCAACATTTCATCAGAAACATCCTGTTCTGTATAATCAACAATAGCTTTTTCCTCTGGATCCATATAGAAAGATAAATCTAGTTCATTTTTAAAGTTTCACTATAAAAAGAAAAAAATAAAATTAGTTTTTCTTTTTATCTCTTAGATAAAAGAATCCACCAATTGTAAGAAATAATAACATTACCACCATTCCGAAAGTTGAAAATTCTGGAATTACTTCTGGTCCTGGCCCTTCTGGGCCTGAAGGAACCTCTTCACCCCCTGTAGAAAATATAGAGGCATCTGCTTGTACATGCCAATAAATCAAGTCAGATAATTCTACAAGAGTATAACCACCAGAACTCGGAATATCAGAATTCAAGATAATCTCTCCAATACAACTATCAAAAACTTCAGCTAAAATTGTAGCTCCTGGACAGATTCTTACAGATTCTTCAGCACCACTACGTGAAAAAATTAGTTCTACAGTTCCAATTCCACTTCTTGAACCTCCTCCAAAATGAAGTAAAGAGGTTGCTCCATCTGTATCTGCAACAACACCAGTAAGATCAATTACTCCAGTAACTTGTAATTTAACTGAATCAGTTCCTCCAATCCTTAAATAAACTTCACTTCCTGGAACAGCCCCAGTTATAGGATCTCCATTACCATCAACAAATGTTGCTCCAGCCGGTGCTGTCAAAGCTACTGGCGGACAAGAAGGATCATTGTCAACAATTCCATCACAGTTGTCATCTACTCCATTGCAGGTTTCAGTTGCTCCTGGATATACTAAAGGATCATAATCTCCACAATCCTCGCTGTTTGAAGATTCTCCTGGGTCTGTACAGAATGGGTCCACACTAATCACTGTTGATGTTGAACCATAATTATCTCCATCCATATCTTCATAACATAGTTCCTCTGTATCGCAATCTTCATCAACACCATTAGCAGGTATTTCAGTTGCTCCTGGATATACACTTCCATCTCCATCATCACAATCATTACTATTAACTGAATAATTTGCTGGTTGAGTACATGCTTGAATAGTAGGGGAAAAACTTCCAAATCCATCTCCATCAGAATCCAGATAATAAGTTGTTATAACTCCTTCATCTACATCAAGGTCACAGTCATTATCTATGCCATCACAGATTTCAGTTGCTCCTGGATATACGCTTCCATCTCCATCATCACAGTCACTAATAGGATCAGCGCTTTGTGCTTCTCCAGAATCATCGCAGTCTAGGTCATCACTTAAAACTGTTGATACTCCATCTGGCCTGTAGCCGTCATCATCAGCATCTTTATAACATAATTCTTTTCCATCACAATTATCATCTACAGAATTTCCAATTATTTCAGTTGCTCCTGGATATACTAAAGGATCATAATCTCCACAATCCTCGCTGTTTGAAGATTCTCCTGGGTCTGTACAGAATGGATCATTACTAATCACTGTTGATGTTGAACCATAATTATCTCCATCCATATCCTCATAACATAGTTCCTCTGTATCGCAATTTTCATCAATACCATTAGCAGGTATTTCAGTTGCTCCTGGATATACAGTACCATCATTATCGTTGCAGTCAGTTGTAGGATCAGTGATTTCTGCTTCTCCAACATCTGTACAATCTAAATCATCACTTAAAACTGTTGATACTCCATCTGGCCTGTAGCCGTCATCATCAGCATCTTTATAACATAATTCTTTTCCATCACAATTATCATCTACAAAATTTCCAATTATTTCAGTTGCTCCTGGATATACTAAAGGATCATAATCTCCACAATCCTCGCTGTTTGAAGATTCTCCTGGGTCTGTACAGAATAAATCATTACTAATCACTGTTGATGTTGAACCATAATTATCTCCATCCATATCCTCATAACATAGTTCCTCTGTATCGCAATTTTCATCAACACCATTAGCAGGTATTTCAGTTGCTCCTGGATATACGCTTTCATTATAATCATTACAATCATTTCCTTCTGGACAAGATGGACTAGGAGCAAAAGATCCATCACTATCCCAATCTATACATTCAGCAAACACTATAGAACTCATTATTATGAAAACTAAAATCATTAAGATTAATTTTTTCATATCTAAACACCTCATTTAACAAAATTATATTAAAAATAGAATAAATCCTATATAAATATTTGTAAAAATAAAAAAGAATAAATTATTTTTTCTTTCTCTTATGGAACAACATTAATGCCATTGCAACAACTGCAAGGGTCATTATTAATCCTGTTGTTGAGAATTCAGGTATAGGTCCTTCTCCTTCACCTTCACCTTCACCACCTTCTTCATAAATTGGATTCTCTGGATCTAATAAAGGAAATTTATATTCTACATTCCATTCATCCATATCTGCAAAATCTTCATATTCTGGATCTCCTGGGGTAGGTACAGTTATAGTAGTAGCTCCAGTTGATGTAGAAAGAGTTATATCTCCACCAGTACAAGTTTCAGTTAAATCACAAGCAGGTAATTCATTACACCATTTACCTCCAACATCGCAAAATGCTTGCATAGAAGCTCCCATCTGCCCACTTTTGCATAAGTCACATTCATCAACCCTAGCATCAATCAATGCATCAGATCTAGCATATGCTGTACAATCAGGATCACCTATACACTTCATAATTTCATCATGAATATAAAAATTACCTGTTCCTAAACAATCTTTAAAACACATATTCCAAGCAGCAACACTGGGTATCATCAATAATAAAGCCATTAAAATAATTGCTTTTTTCATGAGATCACCTCTAAATTAAGATCATGCACTGCTGAAGCTGCATCAATAAAAGTCACATTATATGTTGAATTAAATCCAAAACCGCTTGTAAAAGAATCATTTATTATTATAGCTACATCATCCACACTAGATATATACAATGAATCATCGCTTGTATTCACATATTGTGCCTGAATAAAATAAAGTGTTGCTTCTTCTAAACTTGAAAAAGAATATCCTCCACTAGCATCAATAGTAGAATTCTTAACGTCTGCAACAGATACATATTCATCTGACAAATTAAAGCCATACAAAACTACTATTCCTATAGAAGAGTTATCTTCTCCATCTATAGCTACACCACTAATCTTAACAGTTCCAGTTAATGTAGTACTTCCACTAAACTGAGCATAAACAAGAATAGCAAAGACTGCTAAGAACAGAAAACTCAAAAAAATTATTAATTTCTTCATTATCTAAACACCTCATTTATTGATAATTAAACTAGAGTATAGAATAAATCATATATAAATATTTGTAAAAAGACGAAGAAAAAAAAGAGAGGCTAAATAGCCTCCCGTAATCCAAATAATTCTCCAAATTCTTCAGCAACTTCTAGCTCTTTCTGTTCTATCAGAATATCATACACATCAAGAGAATAACAATGTGCACAAATACTCATCCAGGTCCCGCAAAACATGCATCTAGTATCTGTCGCATACCTAAATGCGGGCTTAGTCAAGATTTTGGACAGCCCAGGCTTCCAACTCTTAATCTCCTTTGCCAGACATTCTGGACATATCGGATTTGTTATACCTTCCCGACATATGACGCATATAGCGTCTTCGTTTTGTATTTGTGCTTTCATTTTTTTGCCTCTTTGTATTTATCTCAAGGTTCAAGCACAATAACTTTAAGTTATCAGAAAAAAGTTATGCTGCAAGAACCCAGGATTGTGAGTGAGTTCCTACCACATAAATGGTTTTGTATAGCACCCTTTAGCTAGAACTGTAATTCTATGTCCACTAGACATACTAGGATGCATAATAAGAATAAAATAGAAGGAGTACTATTAATAATTTGCTATTTTTAAGCTGCTCTTTCTAATCTTTCTATTTTTTCCTCAGTTGTTTTAAACAACCCAGAAAGGTTTTTTCTTTGTTTTCTATTAAGATGAGTATAATCTCCAAGCAATTTACTCAAGTCTCTTTTCTCTTTTTTAACATCAACATTCGGAGAAGATAAACTATTTTGCATATCTATTAAATGGCTCTTAACCTTTAGAAAAGCTGAATCTGCAATTTTTTCCTCATCTGTTTTTTTCTCAACAGTTTCTTCTTTTTTCCTGCCTTTAAATAACCATTTCAAAAATCCCATTTTTTCTACCTCCTAACAACAAACATCATATGATCCTTTTCAAATGGATCAAGAACTTTAGAATCAATTATCTTTAAATGTTTTTCTAATTCTTTTCTAACATCAGCAAATATCTTAGCAGGCCTCTCAACAACATTCACACTTCTGGCCTTAACAGCTAATAACCCAATCCCGCCTTTACGCAGATACATATCACAATTCTTGATAAAAATCTCAGCTTGATTCCTCTGTGCAACATCCATATACACAACATCAACTGAAGAACTAACATTATCTCTATATTCTTCTGGCTTGTTTGCATCAAAAAACAGTGGAGCCATATTCTTCCTTTCTTCACATACAAATACCAGATCACGAATAACTCTTGGAGCAAAATCTAATGCAAAGACAAATCCCTTTTTCCCAACAATATCAGAGACATGTGAAGCAGTAGTCCCATAAGCAGCCCCTAAATACAATACAACACTTCCTTCAGTTACACCAATCTCTTTAATCCCCTTTAATATTGCAGATCCTAATTTTGATTTCTTAGGATTCCACTCTCTATATTCACTTTTCCCAGACTGCACTAACTTTTCATCATAGACAGTATTGCCAGGAACTAAATTTTTAGTAAAAAGTACTCTCCTTTTCTTCCTAATTTCAAATACTCCATTAAATTTGCTAGCTTTCATTTTCTAGATATTTTTGAAAGAATTCAGCAGTATCCGGGCATAATAATCCTTCTTCACTCATCTGCTTAATTTCTTCAATTGTTTTGAATCCTCCTTTTTCTATTTCTTCTCTACGCAAAGTTATTTTATCATTACAAACACACTTGTAAATTTTACAAATATTATTCAAAAAATCTGATTTAAAACTAAAATCAAACATAAATTCCATTGGAACATCTGCTATACCTAATTCTTCTTTTAATTCTCTTTTCGCTGCTTCTTCGTAATTTTCCCCAAGACTGACCCCTCCACCCGCTCCAATTCCCCATAATCCTGGAAATAGGGCTTTATTTTCAGATCTTTTCTGCATATACAATTTTTCTTCTGAATTAAAGACAAAAACAATAACTCCTCTATGTAATAAGGCCTTTTCAACTATCTCTTTCCTAGTCGCTTTCCCAATTACATTATCATTCTCATCAATTAAATCTTGATATTCCACTACAAAACACCCATCCTCTTCAAATCTCTATTAAGCTGTCTTCCATTCTTAAAATGAATTGCATTCAATCCAGCTTTCTTTGATCCTTTGTAATCATCTTTGTAATTATCTCCGATCATAACTGCTTCTTTAGGCTTAACTTTGAAAAACTTCAATACAGTTTTATAATTATTAACATTTGGCTTGATTGTTCCAATATTATATGAAAAAAAGAAATGATTTGCATATTTCTTCAGCACAGTACTCCTAACTTTCTTTCCTTGCAGATGAGTTATATTAGAAAGTACTGCAATCTTATATCCTTTTTTCTTCAATTTTCTCATAAGTGGAATAGCATATTTATACAAAGTTCCGCATTTCTCAATATCTTTACGATATTTGGCAACTTTCCTGATCAATTTTTCATCTTTTTTCAGTTCCAACTCTGAAAACAACTCATAATATTTCTTGACATAATCATCAGATTTATCTAACTGAAAAATTCTTTCATAAGCTTTCAACACTTTTCTATAAGGATGTTTGTTAGCAATTCTTCTCCAAAACCACGCAATAGCACCCCTCCTTCTTCTCTTATATTGCAAAGTGCTCCAAAGATCAAATATTATTAGTTTTATCATATTTTACGAACAACTCCGTTCTCAGCATCAACTTCTAATTTATCTCCATCTTTAAAAACTTTTGTTGCCACTTTAGTTCCGATTACACAAGGGATCATAAGTTCTCTTGAAATTATTGATGCATGAGATAAGATCCCACCTTCTTCTGTAACAATAGCTGATACTTTGCCTAATATCGGAACAAGATCAACATTTGTAGTATGTACAATTAAAACATCTCCTTTTTTAATTTTACTCTTTTCATCAAGAGAAAAAAGAACAGCAGCCCTTCCAACAACTTTTCCAGGAAATCCGGTGCTTCCTTTAACCTCAGTCAATCCTTTACTCAAATCATCATCCTTTTGATAATATTCAAAAATCTCTTCTGCAGCTTTTCCTTCCCAACTCCAAAATTTATTCTGAGGATCAACTACAAATGCATAACCTTTTTTCCTTTTCTCGATCAATTCCAGGTCTGCTTCCTTTTCATCAACTAAATAACCATATATCTCTTCCCAAAACAGCCATAATATTTCTTTATAATCTGCAACAGATATCCTTGAAGCAACTTCTTTAAACAAATTAGAAAAAAATCTTGCAGAACTATAGAACATTTCTGTTCTATAACTTCTGAAATACACTGCTTCATTGATTGTTTTCACTAAAGCTAAAATATATTCATCTTTTATAGAATCAAGCAATTTTGAAAACTCTTTTTTGTTTTTTTCTCTTGCTTCTAACATCTCTTTTTCTTTATTATTTTTCTTTGCCTCTTCAATCCTAGAGATATAATAATTCTTAGTATAATACTCTTCAAAATAACCTGTATTTTTCATCCAGCTAAAAGAATCAACAAGTCTCTCCACATCTTCATCAGTAAAAGATTTTTTTGCAAGATCTAATATAGCAATCTCTTCTTTCAAGATAGTAGCATCTTTTACAGGATTAACTGCAACACCAAACCAATACGAAGCTTTATCCCCAAAGATCTTTTCAAATGCTTCCTTCACTTCCTGTTCCATATAATCTTCAACAAGAAGGGGCAGTGCCACATATATTTGAAATGAAAGAAGTCTTTCTACATATTTTTTAAATATCTTTGCTAACTCTTTATTAGACTTAGAAGCAAAATTTTTATCCATTCCCTTCCATTCTTTCAAAGCTTCATTATGATTTTTATAACCTTGCTCCATTAACTCCAACAAATAATTAGGATTTTTTTTCAAATAAATAACAGTCCTATCCGAGAAGCTTTCCAATTCTTTTTTATCAACTGCTACATGATTTAAAAAAGATCCAAAATTCTTAAAACGATTGTCAAAAGGTATATTTTCATCCCTCTCAGCCATATTCGGTAAAAATATCTGGTGAAAAAAAGGTGATCTTAATCTCTCATGAAATTTATACCAATCCATATCTTTGATGACTTGTTTGATATTCATATTTTCCTCACAATTCCAGTCTCAGCATCAACTTCAACCATGTCTCCATCTTTCAAAACTCTTGTAGCAACACCTGTTCCTACAATGCATGGCTTGCCAAATTCTCTTGCAACAATTGCTGCATGTGAAGTGATTCCTCCTTCATCTGTGACAATAGCAGCTGCTTTTTTCATCAAAGGAACATAATCAGGCCTTGTCATTCCTGCAACCAAAATCTCTCCTTCTTCAAACTTAGCACCTATTGGATTCTCTACAATCCGAACTTTCCCTGTTGCCTTGCCCATTGAAGCAATTGTTCCAGAAATCTCATCTGTTTTATTGATGTCTCCTTCTAATAGTTCTTTTTTCAAATTTTCAGCTTTTTCTCCAGAATAAGCAAACATATTTCCTTTATTGTCTGCAATCTGCACAAAACTCTTGAATCTTTTTTTGGTCTCATCTAGATCCAGTTCTTTTCCATTCAACAATTCAACAAATTCTTCAATTTGAGTAAATTGCAAAGTCAGTAGATCAATTCCATATTTTTTCTCAGCAGCTTTCAAAAATTCATTTAACCAATAATTACCAATCAGATTTGCTTTTTTCCTTTCATCATGCCAATCTGCAGTTACTGCGAACAATTCCAAAGCTTCTAGCTGTTCCTTTGACAGCTTTAATTTCCCAGTAATTTTTTCTTTCTTTTTCTTGATAATATCTTCATAATTTTTTAGATAATCTAATCTGTCTTTAATATCTTCAACAGACATATCTTTTAAAACTTCCAAAGCCTTCTTAAGAAAACCCTCAACAGAAATAGGTTCTGT
>JAZGHU010000039.1:0-16905 GCA_036481345.1 Candidatus Woesearchaeota archaeon | reverse complement strand
AAAAACATTTCTGATAAGTTTAAAAGTGCCTTTCTAAAAGGCGTAAAATAAAATGAAGCTGACTCTGGCAAAAGCTAATAAGTTGATTAAACTTGCTAGAGAATCTATTTCTGCTGTGTTTGATGGGAAGAAGTTTAAGATTTCTAAAGAGATTTTGGATGAATTTAAAGAGAAAAGAGGGGTTTTTGTAAGTTTATATGTAGGAAAAGAGTTAATGGGTTGTATCGGCTTTCCTGAGCCATTTAAAAGCCTTGCAGAGGGTATAGTATTGGCTGCTAAAGGGGCTGCTTTTGAAGATCCTAGATTTGCACCTATAGAAAAAAAGCATATGAAAAAGCTTAGAATTGAGATTTCTGTGCTTACAAAGCCTGAGGAGATAAAAGTCAAGAAATGGGAAGATTATCCTTCTAAAGTTAAGATTGGGGTAGATGGGCTTGTTATAAGGGATAAATTTGGAGCTGGGTTGTTATTACCTCAAGTAGCTGTAGAATGGGGCTGGGATTCTAAAGAATTCTTAGATAATACATGTAAAAAATCTGGGCTTTCGCCTAATTGCTGGTGCAATCTTAAGAGAAATGTGTATAAATTTCAAGCACAAGTGTTTTCTGAGCAGAATGGGAAAGTTATTGAGAAGAAGTTGAAAGCTTAGATTAGCGAATTCTGATAGTAGAGAGGTTTAAAGCTTACATAAACTTTATATATCACTGGTGCCTAACTTATGTTATGGGAGATGGATCTAAAGATAGAAAAGCTAGGAAAAGGGCGTATAAGAATAAGGTTAAGCAGGGAGAATCCGAACCAGAAATTGAAAAGCACAGTTCTTGGTCATTAATTCTAGGAGCAGGAATAGTTGGAGTAGGATTAGCAATAGGGGGATTGTATTCTTTGTTTCATAAGGAAGATGTTCCTGTTAAGAATATTGTTGAACCTGCTAAGTTAGAGGAGAAAGTTGAAGATGAATGGGGATTTTTGAAGAGGGTGCCTGCTGATATTAAAGGGAATGATTCTTTAGAGGTTGATGATGTAAAAAGAATGTGTGTTCCTATGGGTCCTGAAGCTAAAGTGCGTGAGTATGATGAATACAATCTAAACTTTTTTGATTTTTTAACTCCTGATATTGTACGCCAGAATTTGATGAAAGCAGGAATGAATCCTGACCTTGAACATGAAATAGAATTTACAAGGCAAGATTATGGTCTGCCTGACGAACCCCTATTTGCAGAGCAATTATTAAGACATGTTAAGAAATCTGTTGATTTTCTTCATGATAGGCTTCCTAATCTTGAGAGGCAGGACGTAGAATATGTAATTCTGAAAACAGGAGATAATTATACTCATGGAAACAATGGAAAGGTTTTCTTAGGTAATAGTTATTTTGAGATGTTTAGAGCTCGTGTTAAAGATAAAAGAAGTGGTATGCCTTTGCTTACTTTTGAAAAATACAACCATTGTGCTGGTGGATCTTGTACTTATAGCATTAATGTTGTTGATGCTGAAAAAGGGAAAGTGGAATTTGATTATTCTCATATTTTTATAGGAACTGGACGTAGTGCTCTTCGTAGTCCTTTTTCAGAGTTTATTCCTTTAGGAAGTCTGGAGAAAGCTATGATGCACAATTTTACAAAGGGTCTTGATGAAGCTATGTTGGCTAATGAGGCTATGTCAGAGGCAATAAGTCAATTATTGGCTGAGGAAATGATTAAAGAATTTAATATTCCAAATGGAGAAAAACTTCTAAAAGCTCAATACAAAGTTATGCTAACAAAACCCCAGTATAAGAAAGTTCCAGCTGCTATAGAATGGGTTAAAAAAAATGGAATAGAATCTGCATTTAATTTGTATATGAATAATCCTGAGAATTTTGTTGTTGCTATTGAAAAAGGCATTAAAGCTGTTGATGTTAAGGATATAAGTGATAGAGTTAGTGTTTTTAGGGGTTCTTTTGAATCTGGACTAGAGTATGAAGTATTTAATGAATTTGATAAAAAAAATGCACTTAAAATAGCTGAGAATGATTTAAAGAGCGCAACTGAAGATGGATTTACATATGTTTTAGAAGATTTTCATAGGGATATGGGTTTAAGTGTAGAAAAAGTAGATATTTATTATCAAAGTATTGAGCCTGTTTCTATGTTATTGGAAGAGAAAGACCAAGAAGTAACCAAGAAAATAATTCCTGTTGTTGAAAATATTATTTCTGCAGGACTTAAGTTTTGGGAGCACCCTAGTCTGATTAGGCCAGATTATAAAATTGTATTTCCAAGTAGTATTGAAGATGTCAAAAAAGAAAAAAGAGGTTTTGCAAGAGATAAAACAGTTGAGATATATCCTGTTAGAATGGTTGGGACAAAATATGTAGGAAAAAGCCGGTTTTTACCATCACCCCTTTGGGCTAGTTTTGATTTTACAAGACCTGAAAGAGGACAGATTAAAAGAACTTATAGATTAAAGCATGATATGGGTTTTGGACCAGGCATTGATTATCTTAGAGCTCCAATAATTTGGTCTCAAGAAGTTGATTCTGATATTTCTAGGATTGAAACTCCTTCTGTAGAATTATTACATTTACAAATGAGCACCCATACAGATGCTGCTGCTGGAAAGGCCTTTATAGTAAAGGCTGCTGGAACATACGAATCTTTGCTAGATGTTGGAAAGGCCTATACTCAGTTTATGAATGATTATATTTATTCTGAAGAATTGTTTGTTCATGGTTTGCATAGGTGGTTTTTTGAAGATTATGTTAGAAAGCATCCTGAATTAGACATTAAAGTTGAAGGATTAGGAGAGCGTATGGGATGGGACCAGCTTGATGTTAGGAAAGTAACTGAGAAAATAAAGAAAATTGGAGTTAAGAAAGCGATAGATAATTATATTAGAAATCCGCTGTGGATAAAAGAATAAGATGGCATTTATCAGAACTAAGAAAATTAAAAATAAGGAATATGCTTATATTGTTGAGAATAGATGGGCAAGGAAGAGGACAAAACAGAAAAGCAAGAAGTATTTAGGAAGAGTTTATAGATTTGATAGAGAAGGAGTGATGGATTTTTATGAGCATTATGGGATTTCTGAGGTTGATAAGTATGTTTCTAAGAAGAGGAAGAATGAGATAATTGCTGATCTTGTTAAGTTAGAATTGTTTAATTATGGTTTTGTTGAAGAAAATGGGAAATGGATTAAAGAAAGTTGTGTTGTTGATTTAAAAGAAAAGAAGATTCATAATTCCAAGGGAAATAATATTGCATTGGCTTTTAATGATGGATATTTAACAACTTATGCATTGCGTAAATTACATAATTTTAAACCTGATGTTGAAGAAGATGGGATAGAAATGGCTAAGATGTTTATTGAAGCGGGAATTGCAATTCCTAAAGATGTTTTTGTAGGTGTATTTCGTAAAGTTTATAAATAATTAACTGGATTTGATTTAAATATGGGATTAAAACACGTAGGAATTGTTCTTGATGGAAACAGAAGGTTTGCAAAGAGGTTGATGAAAGAACCTTGGAAAGGGCATGAGTTTGGAGCTGAAAAGGTTGCTAAATTATTTGAATGGTGCAGGGAGTTAGAAATAAAAGAGATGACTCTTTATGCTTTTTCTATGCAGAACTTTAATAGACCCAAGCATGAATTTAATTATCTGATGAAATTGTTTAGAGAGTTCTTTAATAATGAGAAATATATGAATGATGCTCATGAAAATAAGATAAAGATAAGTTTTGTCGGCAGAATTAATTTGTTTCCAGAGGATATCTATGCAAGAATGAAGGAGATTGAAGAAGAAACTAAAGATTATAATGATTATAAGATTAATTTTGCAATGGCTTATGGCGGAAGAGAAGAAATTATTGATGGGATTAAAAAATTAGGAAGAGATATTGAAGATGGAAAGATTGATGTTAAGAATTTAAATGAGAAAGATTTTGAAAAATTCTTATATATGGATTCTGAGCCTGATTTGATTATAAGAACAGGTGGAGATCATAGGACTTCGAATTTTTTGGCTTGGCAAGGAGTATATGCTGAATGGATTTTCTTAGAAAAGACTTGGCCAGAGTTTGAGAAAGAAGATTTGATTAATTGTTTAAAAAATTATTCTGATCGTGAGAGAAGATTTGGAAAATAATTTCTAAGGTTCTAATGGTTGATAATCATCTGAGTTGATATAACTGATTATTTCTGTGACTACTATTCCATTTTGGTGTTCTGGAGTTGGAGGAGTTAGCTTTTTTTCACCGTTAGGATCAGAAGATTCTGTTATTGCACCATATATTGTGTTTTGAGGAATGTATTCTGAAACTTTTACTGAAAATTCATTTAAACTGTTTGTTGAATCTAGAAGTTCTTTTGCTGTTTTGATTGGGATTGGATGTTTTTTTTTAAAATCTGATGGATTTGGTGAATCTGTTCTGTCTGAGAGATAATTATAATATTTATCAAGGATTGCGATTTCCAAATCTGTAACTATATTTGTTATTGTTTCTTGTCTTGTTAGTGTCATTTTTTTCTCTCCAGCATATAGTCAGCAATCTCTCCTAATAAGAATTTTTTTCCTTCTCTTTTGAATCTTGATTTTTTTATTGCTGATCTTGCTTGTTTGATTAATGATTTTGCTAAGTTTTGACAATATTCTAATGAGCCTGTTTGTTTTACAATGTTTCTTACTTGTTCTAATTGCTTGGTTGTTAGATTTTGGTTACCTAATGCTGATTTTATTATTTGTTTTTGTTTTTCATCAGCTGATTCTAAGGCTTTTACGATTAGTAATGTTTTTTTTCCTTCTTTTAAATCAGAATCTGCTGGCTTTCCTGTAGTTGTTTCATCTCCGAACAATCCTAAGATGTCATCTTGTATCTGAAATGCTTTTCCTAGTGGAACTCCGTATTTTGACATAATTCTTAGTTGTTTTTTGTTTGCTCTTGCTAATACTGCCCCCATATGCATTGGTCCTTCAAAAGTGTAAGCAGCTGTTTTAAGATGATGTATTTTTTCTACGTCTGCTGGAGTTAATTTGTGTTTGTAAGATGAAAGAATGTCTAATGCTTCGCCATAGACAGCTTGATGGATTATATGATTAAGTTTTCTTATTGCGCCTGTTTTGTATTTTTCTTTTAAATCAAGTTTTGTTAATATCTCATTTGCAAATGCGCAGAGAATGTCTCCTGCAATAATTGCAAATGATATTCCAAAATGCTTTGCATCTTTGTTTTTGTAGCGTTTTTGTGCAAGTTTTTGATAAGCGTAATGCACTGTTGGACCTCCTCTACGCTTGTTATCATTGTCTATTATATCATCATGGATAAGAAGATAAGAATGAATTAACTCAATGGACATTGATGCTTTTATTGCTTCATGCACATTGTTGTTTTTGAAACATCTGTAGCCGTAATATAACATTGCTGCTCTTATTCTTTTTCCACCTGAACAGAAATCTTTTAGAAATTCTAGAAGTTCTACTGAAGATTCATCAATACGCTGTGCTTTTCTTATTTTTTTATTGAAAAACTTTTCAATTTCATGATCAACTAATTGTTTATAGTCTTTTAAAGTAAGTGTCATGAAATTGGGAAAATTAAAGGTTTTAAAAAGTTTGTTGATTTGATTGGAAAGCTTTTTATATATATTGTATATAGTTGTTTTCTTGAGCGGATTGTTTTTGGGTTAGAGCTCGGTGATTTGATTCTAAAAGGGTGATAGGGGTAGATAAAATGCCTAGAAAAAAGATTGTATATGATCCACAGGAAGGAATTGATGTTTCTCAACTTACAAGAGAGCATCCTACTATGAAGAGGCTTAGGCCTTATCAAAGAAAAAAAATAGATGCTTGTGCTAATGATTATCTTAATTTTCTAAATAAAGTTAATATTGCTACTGATGTTGTTGATGAAGTTGGAAGAAGAGTTGAAAAAGCAGGATTTGGAGAAAAAAATAAAGATTTTTTTATGACAGAGAGAGAAGGAACTGCTTTTGCAATGATTGGATTTGGGAAAAAACCATTGATAGATGGCCTTAGGCTTCTTTATTCACATACTGATGCTCCTTGTCTGCAGGCAAAAGTAAAGCCATTGCATCTTGAATGGGATCCTGATTTGAAAGAACTTCATCTGGGTGTTGAAATAGATACACATGGATATGGGGGAATTCTTTCTCCGCAATGGGGTGGAAGAAATTTAAGAGCTGTTGGGTGGTCTATTATAAATGGTAGAAGGAAAAAATATGATTTTGATGTCCATAGTGCTGAAAGAGCACAACATACTGATCCTGATCCCGACAGAGAGCATAGAGAAGAGTTTTTAGATGTTGTTTCAGGACATCAAAGTAAAAAAAGCTTGTTAAAAGCAATGGGTCTTAAAAGAGTAGAGGATTTTGTAAGGACAAGATTGTATTTTGTTCCTGATTCAGAAGCAAAGAGGATAAATGATTATTTTATAAGTGGTTATGGACAAGATTGCAGGATTGGAATCTATAGTTCTGTTGAAGCTTTACTACAATCAAAGCCAAAATATACAACTATTGTTCTTGGTTTTGACAAAGAAGAAGTTGGAAGTGGAGGAATAGCAGGAGCAAAAGGAAATTTTCTTGAAAGAGTTATTAATAAAACATTGATGGTTGGAGAAGATAAAAATTTAAGAGATATAACTGTTGGATTAAGAGACCATATCTATTATAATTCATTAGCAATAAATGCTGATGTAGATGTTGGAAGTACTCACAGAGAAGAGGAAGTTGTTGATAAAAAAATTGTTGGAAAATTAGGATATGGCACTTTTATTTCTGGAACAGATGGTTATTTTGAAGGAGACCAAGTCTCTCCTTATGTTGCGGATAAAATTATGACTGTTTTTGAAAGAAGGGGAATCATATATCAAACAATAGGCAACCCCTGTCCTGTTGATGAAGGAAGTATTGTAAGTATGAATGAATTTTTTGTTGACAGGGGAATTCCTACAATAAATGTTGGTGTTGTTTTGGGAAGTTTGCACAGCACTGCTGAGATCTCACATATTGGTGATCTTCATTATGCTATCCAAGGCTATAAAGCGTTTATAGAAGATCCTGTTAGGAAAACGAAAAAGAGAAGATAGATTTAAATAACAAGTTCTTTTATTGTTTTTTATGGAAGAAGATTTAATTCCTGAACCAGAGCCTTGGTATAAAGGGCCGATGAAGTATATTTTAGGGATAATGCTTATTTTTATGCTTGTTTTGTGGTTTATTCCTGTTTATTCTATAAAATTAGATCCAAATCCTACTGTGATTCCTAAGTTGGAAGATGTTGTTGGAGATATTGAAGTTGATGAAAAGCATCATAACCAAATTTCAATGCTGATGATTGATGGTGTTGGAGTGAAGGAAGTTGCTGATAAGATTGTTGTCAGAGCTTGCAGGGAAAGCAATAAGATATGTGATGCAAAAGCAATTTTTTATTTTGTAAGAGATAATTTTGAATATGTTTCTGATCCAACTGCTTATGAGTATGTTAAGACAGCAAAGCAGTCGTTAGTTGTTGGAGGAGGAGATTGTGATGATGCTTCTGTTTTGCTTGCTTCATTATTAGATGCTGTTGGGATTCGATCAAGATTTGTATTTATTCCAGGGCATGTTTATGTTCAAGCGTACTTGCCTGATGCTTTGAAAAGATATAGAGAAGGAGATTATGTTAATCTAGATGCTGCTTGTTCTAATTGTGACTTTGGAGAGATTTCTTGGAAGAGTTTTGATAAAGAAGAAAGGATTCTTGGATAATCGTAATCTTTATACAATGTTCGAAACTTCGAACAAGTATAAATGTATCTGAAACCGTCACATTTATAAATCACCTCAAACTTCTCAATGCTACTAGTATTCCCGTACTTACTATCCAACGACCGCAAAAGCGTTCGAGGTTCAAAAAATCTTTTTGAACTAAACCGATAGGAGGGTAGAATGGATAAAGAAACCATAAAGAAAACACTTGATGAACTGAAAGCTCTTCCTAAGAAGAAATTTAATCAGACTTTTGATCTAATCATAGTTCTAAAAGGTATTGATCTTAAAAAAACTGATAATCATATTGATTTTTATCATTTACTTCATCATAATCCTGGAAAGGATGTTAAGATATGTGCTTTAGTTGGGGCTGAATTGATAAGCCAGGCAAAAGAAGTTTTTGATGAAGCAATTCTTGTTGAAGATTTTCCAAAATATCAAAAAGATAAAAAAGCTGTTAAAAAATTAGTTGCTGGTTGTGATTTCTTTGTTGCGCAAGCAAATATTATGCCACAGGTTGCTACATCTTTTGGAAAGGTTTTAGGACCAGCTGGAAAAATGCCAAATCCTAAGGCTGGATGTGTTGTGCCGCCTAATGCAAATCTTAAACCATTAGCTGAAAAATTGAAGAAGACAGTTAGAATTCAAGCTAAAACAATGCCAATGGTGCAATTAGCTGTTGGAAAAGAAGATTCTAATGAAGAAGAAGTTATTGATAATATTACTACAACTTATAATGATATTTTACACCATTTAGCTGGTGGAAAAAACAATATCAAGAAAGTTTTATTGAAGCTTACAATGAGCAAACCACTTAAATTAGAAGAATGAGCGAAGAAGAACCTAAAATTGGCGAAAGCCAACAGAGTTCCAGCGAAGCTGGAACTAAAAAGGATGCAGAGGTTTCTCCTGAGAAGCCCGTACCAGAAGTAAAATCTAGTGAGCCTGAAGCTCATGTTTCTAAATATAAGAAGAAAGTTGTAAAAGAGATTGTTAAATTAATGAAAGAATATCCTATTGTGGGAGCAATCAATATGGAGAATATGCCTGCTGGTTCTTTAGCAAGGATGAGACAACAACTTAGAGAGCAGTGTGTTATTAGGATGGCTAAGAGAAGAGTCATGAAATATGCTTTTGATGAAATTAAAGCTGAGAAAAAAGGTATTAATGAATTGGTTCCACACTTGAAAGGTATGCCTGCTTTGTTATTTACAAAAGAAAATCCATTTTCATTATTCAAATTTATTAAACAAAAGAAAAGTTCTGCTCCTGCAAAAGCAGGACAAGAAGCTCCTAGAGATATTGTAGTTAAAGCAGGGCCAACTCCTTTTGTACCTGGTCCAGTTATTTCTGAATTAAGTGGTGTTGGAATTAAAACAGAAGTTAAAGACGGAAAGATTCATATTAAAGAAGATGCTGTTGTAGCTAAAGAAGGAGATGTAATCAATGCTGCATTAGCTGGATTATTACAAAGATTAGGAATTGAACCAATGGAGATTGGATTGGATTTGGTTGCTGTCTATGAAGACGGAGTTATTTATGATAAGAAAGTATTAGATATTGATGAAGACAAGTTTATGGAAGATATGCAGAATGCAGCAAGATGGGCTTTCAACTTAGCTGTTGAAGTTGGTCATTATACTAAGGAAACTGTTGGAGTTCTTGTTCCAAAAGCATTTAGAGAAGCTAAAAGTGTTGCTTTGGAAGCAGGAGTTATGAATGATGTTACTAAAGAAGAGATTTTAGCAAAAGCTGAAGCTCAAGCACAATCTTTGAAAGCAGAAGCAAAAATTGAAGTTGGTGCTGCAAAGTCTGCTCCTAAAGAGGAAGTGAAACCTGAAGAGAAAAAGGAAGAAGCTCCGAAAGTAGAAGCAAAGCCTGCAGAAGAACCTAAAGTTGAGGAGAAAAAGGAAGAAGTAAAAGAAGAACCTGCTCCTGTAGAAGAGAAGAAAGAAGAGCCTGCTCCAGAAGAGCCAAAGGTAGAGGAGAAAAAGGAAGAGGAAAAACCAGCTGAGCCTGCTCCAGAAGTAAAAGAAGAACCAAAGGTTGAGGAAAAACCTGTTGAAGAATCTAAACCAGAAGAGCCAAAGGTAGAGGAGAAAAAGGAAGAGCCCAAAGTTGAAGCTCCAGAAGCTGAAGTAAAAGAAGCTCCTAAGGCAGAAGCTGAAGCTAAGCCAGAACCTGAGTTACCAGATACTTCAAAAGTAATTACTGATGCTATTGAAAAGAATGAAGAAGCTAAAAAGGAGAAAGAAGAAACAATTACTCCTGAAAATGTTGAGGAAAAGGAAGAAGAAGTAAAAGAAGAGCTTGAAGAGATAAAAGAAAAAGTTGAAGCAGAGGAAAAAGATCCTGATTCTAAGGAAATCACTGAATTACAAGAAGAAGTTAAGGAAGTTGAAGAAAAATTAGAAAAAGTTGAAGATGTAAAAGAAAAAATTCCGCCAACAGAGAAAATAATTATACAGAAAAAGGAGGAGCCTAAAGTTGAAGAAAGGCAGATTGATCCTGAAAAACAAAAGAAAGCTCAAGAAGGCGAAGCATTGTTTGAACAGTTGAAGAAAAAAGGAACTTTAAGAGGGGTTGAGAAAGAAGAAGTGAAAAGACCTTCTGAACCTAAATCCCCACAAGAGATTATTGCTGAAGCTCATAAGAAGATGGAAAAAGATGAAGTGCCATCTGCTCATGAATTATTAAAGAAAAAATTACAAAAGAAATAATAATTATTGGAGGAATATAAAATGGAATACGTATATGCGGCAATGTTGTTGCACAAAGCTGGCCAAAAGGTTGACGAAGCAAGTGTTAAGAAAGTTTTAGAGGCTGCTGGTGTACAACCTGACGAAGCTAGAATTAAAGCATTAGTTGCTTCACTAGAAGGTGTTAATATTGATGAAGCAATTGAAAAAGCTGTTGCTGCTCCTGTAGCTGCTGCCCCTGCTGCTAATGCAGAAGGTGGAGAAGCTAAACCTGAAGGTAAGAAGAAAGAAGAAAAATCACCTGAAGAGGAGAAAAAGTCTGAAGAACAAGCAGCTGCTGGACTTGGCGCTTTATTCGGCTAAAAGTGGCTACATAGCCATTTTTTGTTTTAATTTTAGTAGGAAAGGTACAACATGAATGATAAAAGTGAAGTAAAAAAGAAACTCAACATATGCAAAACAGAAATAAATCAGTTGAGGAGAACTTTAAATCAGTTAGACGACCAAAAAGAATCTTGGTTTAAGAAAAAAGAAGAATATAGTAAAAAGATTTCTAAACTTATTGGAAGAGTAAAAAGCAGTAAAGGAAGTAGAGACAAGTTTACAAAAGAAGTTAAAGTTAGCAAAGGGAAGAGAAAAGAGCTTAATGACAAGATCAGAGCTAAGATTGAAGAGTTTAAGAAGCTTAATGCAGAAAAAATAAATATCCAGAAAAAGTTTGGAATAAAAGAAGATCCTTCTATGATAAAGAAACAGATGGAGAAATTAGAGTTTATTATTGAACATGAGGGAGTAAGTTTTGAAAAAGAAAAGAAATTGATGAAAGAGATCAAAGAATTGAAGAAAAAATTAGGCGGGAGTGGGAAGGCAAGTGAGATTTTTGAAAAGGCAAGCAAGGCAAGTAAAGAAATTGATGAATTAAAGAAAGAATCAGAAGGATTTCACAAAGATGTTCAGACTAAAGCAAAGGAAAGCCAGGAAAAGC
Organism: Candidatus Woesearchaeota archaeon; assembly: GCA_036481345.1. Classification (GTDB taxonomy): domain Archaea; phylum Nanobdellota; class Nanobdellia; order Woesearchaeales; family WJKL01; genus JAAOYC01. The sequence goes on along the minus strand of JAZGHU010000039.1, from coordinate 5,469 downwards.
ATGAAGAAATCATTGAAACTTCAAGAGAAGTTGATGACTTAAGGAAAAAAGAGGATGAAGCTTTTAAGAAATTTATTGAATTCAAGAAAAAGTTTATTGAAGCTAATAATAAATTGCAGGAAAAGTTAATTGAGCTTGGAAAACTTAGTTCAGACGTTGGAGTTGAAAGGAAAAAAGTTCAAGTTAAGCAAAAAAAAGATAAAAGAAGTAAATTAAAAGATAAAGGCGATATTGTTAAAGAGAAAATTAAGAAAGGTGGAAAGTTAACCACTGAAGATTTATTGTTAATGCAAGAGTTAGAAGACTAAGGTTTTTAAATATAGTTCTATTTGGTTTTTTATGGGAAAAGATGATGCTAAAAAGTTATTGGATCTAAAAAAAGAAGAAAGTATGAATGGTTTAGATAAAATTCTTGATCAATTTTGTAAAGATGTAATAGGCTGCTGTTTATACAAGGGAGGGACAGCATTTGCTTCTAATGAATTATATGAATGGTATGCTGGAAAAGAACTAGGTGGAACTCCAAGTGGAATTCTTCATATAAGAGATATTGTTAATAATCCAAAATTTAAGGGATGGTGTATTGAAAATTGTGGGCAAGAATTTTATGATGCTTTTGGTAAATATTTAGAAGAATAAAAAAAGAAAAAAAATAAAAAATTAAGTGAAATTAATCACTTATTCTTCTGAATCGTCTTCTTCTTCAGGCTCTTCTTCAGATTCTTCTTCCTCTTCTTCTACTTCATCTTCTTCGTCATCTGAATTTTTACCTTTACCATTGCTTTTGCCTTTTGAGGTTTCTTCTTCGTCTTCAGCTTCTTCTTCGTCTTCTTCAGCTTCAGATTTAACTCTTCCTGATCCTTTTCTAACGATTCTTACTTTTGCAAGCTCTCTTCCTTCTCTCAAAGCAGCTACTAGAGCATCGATTTCTTCGTCTGTTGCTCCTTTTTCAGCTTTGATTTTGATTTTTGCTTGATTTTTGTTAGCTTCTAACTTTACTTTGAATCTAGAATTAACTCCTTCTAAACTTTCAAGCATAGCTTCGATTTCAGCTCTTTCTTCTGCGCTGATTTTATTGCTAACTTTAAGTCTTATTTGATTTACTGCTTCAAGAGCTTCTTCTGTTTCAGCAAGTTCTTCTTCAATTTCAACAGCGTCTGCTAATTGCTCTTCGCCATCTCCATTTCCAAGTTCTTCAACATTTTCAGCAACTCCTTCAATTGCATCTTCATATCCTTCTTGAGCTTTTGCAGCTTTTGCTAATTTCTTTTCAGCAATCATAGCTTGAACTTCTGCAAGTCTTTCTTGTGCATGAGCAAGTCCTTTCTTAGCTTTGTTTGCTTTTCCTAATGTTAAAGCCAAACTGATTCTTTCCATTGCTCTTTCAATTCCATACAATGGAGAGTCTGGTGTAATTCCAGCTTCTTCAATAACTTCTTCATCAAGCTCTACTAGAACTTCTTCTTCCTCTTCAACTTCTTCCTCGTCTTCTTCTTCTACTTCTTCCTCGTCTTCTTCTTCTACTTCTTCCTCGTCTTCCTCTGCCGTATCTTCTTCTTCAACTTCTTCAGTTTCAGAATCATCTACAACGTCTTCTTCGGTTTCATTTTCAGCAAATACAAGTGGTATCATTGATAGTACCATTAACATTGCCAAAAATATTGCCATTGTTTTTTTCATTTTATTAGACCTCCTTAAGATTTTTATCATGATTGATGAGTATGAATTTATTGATTTGCTGGTTTTTGCAGGCTTTCTGTTATCCATTCCCCATGATCTTCATCATCTGAATCATCTTCAAAGACTGCTGTTCTTGATGTTTCTGATTTTAATTTTCTTTGTCTTTCAGCTTCTAATTGTTCTTGTTCAAATTCTTGAAACTCTGCTATGGGAATTGCTTGTCTGCTTTCAGTAGTATTTGGTTCGTCAGGTGATTTATCTTCAGATTCAAAAGCAAATACTGGCTCTTCATAAGTTCTCATTACAATTGTTGCTTGTGTTTCATGCTTAGTTTTTTTTGATTTAGTAGGAACTTCAGGAATATACGGCTCTGGAATTTTTGCATACATTATGCATTGCACTGCAATAACAAGGTCATCAATTTTGTATTTTGAGTCAACAAGATCTCCAAATTTCTTATCCATGTGGCCCCATTTTATTTCTTGTGCTTTTTCTTTTTCTGAAAGAATTGGTTTTGTAGTTGTTTCTCCATTTAATTTAACAACTTCATAGAATCTTTCTGGTTCTTTATAGACTACTTCTTCTGCTTTGTAATCTGATACAAGATTTCCATCATTATCAAAGTATTTGCATCCAATAATATCTATTGAAAATCTATCTCCTTGCCTAATTGGCCTAATCTTGCCTGATTTATTAGTGGCATTTACTAGAAATCCTATATCTTCTGTACTTGCTTCTGCTGGAAAGTAAACTTTAACTCCTTTGTCTCCTTTTCTATTAGGTATAATAGAAGGGGTCCTTACTTTCTGCTCAAGTCCATAGTTTTTTGTCTCGCTCATAGTAGTTCTATAGTGAAGAAAATAGATATACCTTATGGGTGGAACAGTTTGCTTAATTTGGATATAAGTTAGAAATAGTGGTTTTTATTGTTCCAGACTGTTCCATAGTCATTTTTTAAGGAAAACAAGGTTCTTTTTGCCTCTTTTTTCCTTTTTAATGACTTTTCTGTCTTCTAATTCTTTTAATAACCTTGAAAGGTGTGCTTTTGAAAAGTTAGTTGCTATTCTTAGCGTACCTTGTTCACAGGAGCCTTCTTTAAGCTTTAAGACATTGATTATTTGTTCTTCATCTGGTTTAAGATGTTTCTCGACGTAGTCTTCTTTTTGTACTATGATTTTCTCTTTGATTTCTATTCTTTTTTTTCTAAAAAGAATTATGCCTATTAGTATTAGAATTATTGCTAATGGTATTAAGATGAATGGAATTATGTTTGTTTTTGGCTGAATTTGAGTAAATATTGAAGTTTCATCTCCTTGTTTTATATCTGTTTTTTCCCAAATAAAGATTAAGCTTCTGCCATCTGTTGTTGCTTGGGTTGGCTGAGGATAGATTGAGCCTGAAGTCAGATCTCCTTGTGTAATTGGCTTTTTTAATGAAGAACCTTCTGGAAGTATTAAGCTTATTTTTAGATTGTCGATATCATAATCAAAATTCATGTTAATCAAAAAGTTTGTTTTGTCTACAAATTCTTCTGTAACATAATTAAAACTGATTTTTGAATCTCCTTTTAACACTAAAATTAGTTTGTTGTTTTGTAGATTATATGGAGCAGGATTATCATCAATATATACTGATAGGGCTTCAAAATCTTCTGGCAAAGTAAAATCATAAGTTCCTGCTACTTTTGTTGCAAATTCTATTTCTGTGTCAACAACAACTTTGTTTTTTACAATGTTAAATTCAGAATTATAATTATCAATATCTATTGCATAAACAATATTTATTGTTAATAGCAATACAAATAAGATAAATAATTTCTTCATATCATAAAGATATACATTAGTAATTTAAAAACCTTGGGAATTTTTACAAGGGTTTATAAGATAGCATATTTACTATTTATTATGGCAAATTATGGGGCTTTAGTGGATAGTGTTATTATGCAATCAGATATCATTTTATTAGTGTTAGATGCAAGAAGAGTTAAAGAAAGTATTAACAAAGATATTTTAGAGAAATTAGAAGGAAAGAAGTTTATTTATGTAATAAATAAAATTGATTTGGTTACTAAGAAAGAACAGAACAAGATTAAGTTAGCTAATTCTGTTATGGTTAGTGCAATAAAGCATATTGGAACTATGGTTTTGCTTCGTAAGATTATGGAAGTTGGAAGGGGAGAAGAAGTTGTAGTGGGAGTAGTTGGATTTCCAAATACAGGAAAGTCTACTGTAATTAATGCATTAAAAGGGAGACATAGTGCACCAACAAGTCCTCGTGCTGGATATACTAGAGGATTGCAAAAAATTAGAGTTAGTAAAAAATTAATATTAATTGATTCTCCAGGAGTATTTTCTCATGTTGCGGGGAAAATGAAGAAAATTGATAAGTTAATCATCGGATCTGTTGATGCTGATAAGATTAAAGATACTGAAAATGCTGCAATTGAATTAATAGAAGCGTTAGATGGGAAGATTGAAAGATTCTTTAAAGTTAAAAAACAAGAAGATGCTTATGATGTTCTTGAGGAAATTGCTTTTAAGAAAAACATTCTAAAGAGAGGAGGAATAGCTGATATTGCTAGGATGGGAAAAGAAATAATTAGAATGTGGCAAAAGGGGAAGATTGTTTAGTTAGCTATGTTCCATAAAAGATTGAACTGATCAATAAAGCTTTTTGCAACATCTTTGCTTTCTATTGATAAAATGATTGGGATGTCTGAGTAGATTCCTATTGTTGAGAGATTGGAAATTACATTGATTGAGACTAGTGATGTGTATGGGATGTATTTGATTTCTGCATTTTCTTCATGGAGTTGTTTTTTTGCTTCTTTTCCTAATAGTTTTTTTATTTTATATCCCATCATTTCTCTTTTTGGTTGATGGGTATTTACAAAAAAACCTTTTACACCTTTTGGATAGCTTTTTTCAGAGATTACCCCCATTACATAAAGTGTTTCTTTTTTTGAGAATTCTAATTCTTTTTTGTAAGCTGTCTTTAATCCTTGTATTCCTGTGAAGATCTCTATTTTTGCTTCTGTTTTTATTGCAGAAATCTTTTTTAACAAATCAGGAAGTATTTTCTTATAGCTTTCTTCTTGGTTGTTTATTTCTTTCTTTTTATCGTCTAAATAATCCAATACCCTATTTGGATTTGCAGGGCTGAAGAATTTTATTTTGTTTTTTAGAATGTATGAAACCAATCCTTTTTTTTGCAAAGAATCTAGTATTTCATAGATCTTTCCTGAGTTCAGGCCTGATTTCTTTAGAATTTCTCCTGTTTTTGACTCTCCTAGGTCTAATAATGTAGTGTAAACTACAATTTCATTCTTTGTAAGGCCTATTCTTTGAAGTACTTCTATCATAATTTAACTATATTTAAGAGATATTTAAACCTTTTGCTTTACTCTACACTAAGTGTTGAGCTTTATCAAATAGTTGATCAAAGATCTGCTCAAACATTGCTGCAAACTCTTTATCTTTGATCAGAAATCCTCTTGGTGCTTTTTTTACAGGATAATGATGGAATTCAACCAAGTCATTCCATACACCGAATTCTGCTTTGTTGTTTAATCTCATTGTTTTGACTTCTGTAATAGAATCTTGTCTTTTTTTTGCTAATTTTTGATCTTCTTTTGGGAATATCATCTGTTCTTTAATTCCTTTTTTCTTTCTTAGTTTATGATGTATGTTGAAAAAGCCAATCATCCTTTGATAGCTTTCTTTTTTTCCTGTGTAGATTTTCATAACATGGTCTTTGGTTATTGTTTCATTGATCTCATGCCACATTGCT